>CAXTRQ010000126.1:0-17259 GCA_964246705.1 uncultured Pyrinomonadaceae bacterium | reverse complement strand
GTTGCGGGCGGGTCGCGTGAACTGACCTGCCCGCAACGGCAGCCCGTACTGACCCGCACATCGTCGCACTCAATTGCTAAACGCTACGAGACCAATCAAGAAATTTTCCTTTGAGCCTCCAAAAGTCATCACCTACCAGCTACGGGCTTGCGCGGAAGTTTAGCGTCTAAGGTTGCAGCGTGATAGATGAACGCGGCCATGACAATGGCGGCCTGCTTCATGTCATCTTCTTGGATGCGGTCTAAAACGTCTTGGTTCGAGTGGTGTGTGCGCGTGTTGTATTCGACCGGGTCTTGGATGAACTGGAAGCCGGGCAGACCTATCGTATCGAAAGATACGTGGTCGGTTCCGCTCGTGTTGGAAATCGTCAACGTCTCCGCGCCCGCCTCTCTGAAGGGGACGAGCCACTCGCGGAAGAGGGAGCGCAGAGCCTCGTTGCCTTGCAGATAGACGCCCCTGATTTTGCCCGTGCCATTGTCGAGATTAAAGTACGCTGAAAATTTCTCGTACTCCGGTTTTGTCAACAGCTTGGGTTGCGGCGTCGGACTCGGCGACGGCGCAGCAGTGGCGACGGGCGCAGTCGCCGCAGCAGTGACCGGCGTTGGCGTCCGGTCAAATTTGCCGAAGTGCTCGGCGACATAAGCTTTTGAGCCGAGCAGTCCTTGCTCTTCGCCGCTCCACAGAGCGATACGGATGGTGCGGCGTGGTTGTAGATTCAAGGTCTTGAGGATGCGGACGGCCTCCATTGCCACGGCGACGCCCGCGCCGTTATCGGTTGCGCCCGTGCCCGAATGCCATGAATCCATGTGGCCGCCCAGCATCACCAATTCATCTTTGAGGTCTGTGCCGGGAATCTCCGCGATGGTGTTATAGCCCATCATATCCGCGTCCTGAAATTGCACGTCGAGATTGACGGCCATACGCACCCTCTCACCCGCTCGGAGGAGGCGGAGCATACGATTGTATTGCTCGACGCCGACGACCATCTGCGGAACTATCTGCGGCGCGTCCTTATCCCAAGCGTTGATGCGAACGGGTGCGTCGGGCGCGAACTGATTCTCAACAAACGGCTGCGGGACAGTCGCAGACTGCACGAAGATCGTGCCGCCATCGCCCGCGCGGCTCGGATCAACGAGGAGCGCCGCGCCCTCTGCTGTGAAGAAGCGATACTTTTGGGCTAAGAGTTGTGCTGCCGCGCGTTGCTCGGGAGTCATTCTGGGACGCGGCGGACTCAACTTCGGGTCGAGGGCGTCTGCGAGTTTGAGCAGGTCTTTCTCGTCGAGACGATGACCGAGCGTATCGAAATGAGCTTTCACGTCAGGCGGCGGAGTGGTCAACACGATTGCGCCTTTGAGCTTGCCTTTGTACTTCTCAAAATCCGCTTCCGACTTGGCGTCAACGTAGATGACATCGGCGACGAGTTGGCCTCCGGTTCCGGGCGACCATGCCTTCGGATAAGCGATGAGGGGAATGGCTTGCGGCTCGACGACCTGCGCGGAGAAACTTTTAAGCACCCACCCGCGCCCGAACGGCCCCCAAGCTTCAAGATGTGCATTCGCCAGACCCCACGAAGCCAATCTTTCCCGCGTCCACTCGTTCGCGCGCTTCATGTTGGGCGAGGCCGTCAGACGCGGGCCGATGATGTCGGTCAGATAACTCAAGGTCTGCATCACCTGCGAGCGGTTCAACCCTTCATCCTTGATGCGCTCGATGGGATCATTAAGGGTTTTCGCTGGTGTTGGCGAAACTGCCTGTGCGCTCTGCTCAGACGGGGACGCAGAGGGTTGAGGCGTCGGTTGCTGTGCGAGAGCATGCAGCGAAGAGGACAAAAGACAGAAAAGCAGTGCGACTGCCGTGTAGCGTCGAATCATGAGAACATGAGTCTCCTTGTAAAGTTTTCGGATAGGTGAGTTTTATAGCAGGAACTGCGTGTGTTCTTCAACATCGTGCGCGGCAGAGACTATTGATTCTCGGAATATTAGCCACAGGGGCCGGAGGGATACAAAGCAGTGCAGGAGAGCGGGGAGAGACTTTCATACTTTTTTTATTCTCTGTGTCCTGTGTCTCTGCGGCTATTCCTTGGCGGTGAATAAACCCTACGTGTGAGGATTTGCATCTCAACGAATGTTCATATAAATTCAAGCGAAGGCACGATAACTGCCAACTGATTCTGCTTACAACGTTACACAATTCTGGTGATTCCGGCCTGGTTTCCGAACTTAGTGTTTCGGAAAATTGACCGCATTGTCGTAACAAATTCTTGTTTGAAGATATGCTTTCATTTATAATTCGCTTACATCAAATCTGATTCAATACTGTTACAACTGATCGAACTTGAGGGCTGCTGGACAACTTCTAATCCTCTGCGGCGTTAGCCCGCAGGGAGTGATGTCCGTTGACAAATGAGGGGATGCTCGGTAGGGTAATTCCAAACACACACAATCTTTTATGAGGAGGCTCAGGGCAGGAGTTATATGGCGAAGTCTGGACACAAAGGCATCAGCCGAATTGATAGCGAGCTGAAGAAGATGCACGGTTGGTATGTCAGGGTCAGATTCAACAACCTGACGAAGTCAAAGTTTATCCCCGACAAGCTGTACGATGGTAAAGAGTCCGCGTTAATAAAAGCGGTCGAATGCCGCAACCAGTTGGAGCATGAGCTAGGCAAGCCGCGCACTGACTGGGTGATAGTAGGCCATAACCCGCGTAACAGTGAAGGGGTCGCGGGCGTGCGTCGTGCAGCCAAGAAGTATAAGGGCAAAGACGGCACGGTTTATATTAACGAGGTGTACGAGGTATCTTGGAACGCAGGCCGCGAGAAGAAGGGAAGGACATCCGTTTCGATCAAGAAGTATGGCGAAATGAGAGCGTTCAGGATGGCGTGCGCGATCCGCAGAGAGAAGGAACGGCAGATATACGGCGAGCCTGTCGAAGGGAAATGGGCTGTCGCGCTCGGCAAAGTATGCGCGGCGTAACAAACGCTTGTAGCCGTCCGACGAACATCACGCGATAAACAAGCACCGCAGCGACAATCGAAAGCGTCCGATAAAACAGCCTGTCATGCGGAGCTTTTGAAGCTCAGCATGCGACGGGCACTTTATACGTGCAGCTTAGTTTTGATCGTCGTTTTGTGTGCATCAATGATGCCGCCTTGTTATATCAGGCCGCGTTCGTTTACCTCTCTGACGTTATCTGACGCATCGCGTGGCAATAGTACAGACAGGATTCACCGACGCAGACGCCGGGGCGCGGAGAGTTGATTTTTTTTGCTGTGCCGCCTCTGTCTGCTCTGCGCCTGTGGTGGTGAATTCGTCTGAGTTGCCGAGGTGTTTCTCGAAGCAGACACTAAGCGTGTCGCCGACATATATGCCGTAGCAAGGGATGCGATGATAACCGGCTGACTCGTATAAACCGATGGGCCTCCGGTTGCTTCTGACCTGTCTCAAGGCGTATGCGACGATAGCTCAACTCCAGCGCAGTAGATTCAATTTCTTGAAGAATTCGCCGGGCAACTCCGCGCCCTCTCGTCTCCGGCACGACATACATCCGTTTGACCTCTGCGACATCCGGCGCAAGCATGCGAATAGCTCCGCAGCCGATTGGCTGTCCTTCAAATCTGGCAATCAGAAAAGCCGACCTATGGCTCGGTTCTTCAAAGGGGTTGAATGAACCGGCTCCGCCATCATCGCCGTATCGCCCGACCAATTCTGCTGTCAACTGAGCGATGAGCAACAAGCATTCCCGGCGGCGCGGATTCTCAATTGTGATGGTGATGCGTTTAGTGTCTGAGTCCATTTGTCATGATCTGTCCGGCTCGAATGACTTGTCGAGCGGCGTGCGGTATATTCAGCCCACATAGTCATGTTCAGGGGTCGCAACTCAAGATCTCGAATGATACGGCGATTCGTATGAGTAGCCATCACATGGAAATTACACCGTCGCGGTCTCGTCCTAAAAAGACAGGGAGCTTTTTTTTGGTAGGCATGCTGACTGCCGGTGTCTATCTTTTCGCGGCAATCTTTTACATTCGAGGCACGCAGGCTTACACGCGTACGGTACGTGAACTGTTCGCATGGTTTCTGGTTTTATCACTGCTCTTTTTGTTCTGGAAAGGTTGTGAGCTAGTCAAACAGTCGTCCGATGTTTTGCGAATGTCGAGGGTTATCTACTTCGCCGCATTCTTTTGTCTCGCGGCTTTCTTCACGTTTCCTTTTCATTCGACGGATGTTTTCGGCTACATCAACCGTGGTTGGCAGCAAGTTCATTACAATCAAAACCCTTATGTCTATGCGATAAGCGACATCAATGGATGGGAGCGAGACCCGATGCTGTGGGATCACTGGATTTATAATCCAAATCCTTACGGCTTTCTCTTTACCTTGTTGGCGCGTGTTCTCTGCCTGATAGGTCAGGGCAATTGGTGGCTGACTCTCTATCTCTTCAAAGGCATCAATGTTCTGGCGTATGCAATCACGGCTGGCCTCGTGTGGCTCAGCGCGAAGCGTTTAGGCCATCGCAAGCCAGTTGTATCTCTGTATCTGTTTCTGTGGAATCCGCTTATTTTGATGCATCATATCGCCAACGGTCACAACGATATTTTGACCGGCTGTCTGATGGTCTTGAGTATGTATCTGGCTATTGTCGGGGCGTGGTTCTGGGTTATCCCCGTACTGGTCGCCGCGACTCTCCTCAAATATGGTCCCGTACTTTTGATTCCGGCGGCGTTTATCTTCGTCGTAAAAAACAAAGGTTGGAAAGTCGCAATTCTGAGTTGTCTGGTGGGCGCTCTCATCTTTGTTTGCGTGAGCGCTCCCTACCTGCCGGACTGGCGGCAGTTCCGTGTGGAGGACATTCAATCAAATGCCAGCTTGATTGATAACTCTCTCCACTCGTTTCTCATCCACATCTTTGAAAACGTAGCCAGACTAATTCCGCCGCTCGCGTCCTACCATGGGATAGCAGATAACCTCATCAAGTTTACGCTGCGCGTTGGCTTTCTGGGCTTTCTCGTATTTCAGTTTTATAAGTTGCTTTGGAAGCAAAAGACAGAAACGTTGATTGAACACTCCGCGCTCATCATGTTCGTGCTGCTGTGTGTGGTGACTTCCAAGTTCAACGCTTGGTATCTGGCGATGCTCTTGCCGCTGGCGCTACTGTTGGAAGAGAAACACTGGTTGAGGCATTTGATTGTTCTCATCTCGTGCAGCGAACTGTTATCTATCACCTTTTTCAAGCAGGCTTATATGTTGAACTACTTTGCCATGATTCTTCTACCCGCATGGATCATCTACAGGAAGATACGCCGGGAGCGTGAGGCGGATGAGACGCCTCTTAAAGAATTATCCGACAGCCCGTCCCTCGTCTCGTAATTTTTATCAATGGGAAAGGCATCTTCTCAACCTTTCCCTCTTCTTCGCGCCTAAGAGGAAAGACGCCGGTTATCATCAACCGCTTTTTTTCTGTTGTGTCGAATGCGTCTTCTGGAAAAAGCGCCACATTTCCTGCGTGGCGTTAGGGCCTTTGGGGTCTGTGTAGGAAGCGCCGTCTCCGCCTGACCACGCGTGTTTTAATTCTTGAACGATCCATTTTTCCAGCAGAGGTTTGTGCGCGCGGTCATTGTAGATGAATGTCCGGTAGGAATAACCGCCGGGGACAGCGCCCTCTTGCAGTTTATCTGCGACATCGTCGACGCTGTTATTGTCTTTTCCGTCGTCTATGTAGTCGTTTGTCTGCGCCCACTGAGCGATAAGCTGGTCGGCGTTCGACGGAGCGACTGCGCCATCAGCCGCGCCTTGAAAAACAATCACGCGCATCAAGTGCTTGGAGTCGCCCATCGCTTGAAAAGCGAGTTGACCCAGACGAGCAGCGTCGCTCTCGCCGAGCGTCATGGCGGTACGGGCTTCAATCAAGTTCGTCGCCGCTTTGTATGCGATGCCGGAATGAACGCCGATGGCCGCGAACAGTTCTGGATAAGCTGCGCCCATAATGACGGCCATCGCTCCACCCGCAGAAGTTCCCGCGACGAACGTGCGCCCCGCATCAACTTTATAACTCGCGCGCACTTGATTGACGATTTCCGCGAGCAGAGACGGCTCGCCCTGACCGCGCGATTGATGCACGGGGTCGAACCAGTTCCAACATTTGAGCGGGTTGGCGGCAGCCGGTTGCTCCGGGTAGACGACCAGAAAGTTGTCCTTCTCCGCCAAAGAGTTCATCCGCGTCCCGGTCGCAAAATCATCCGGCGTTTGAGTGCAGCCGTGAAGCATCATCAAGAGAGGCAGCGCGGTTTTGCCGGTGTACCCGGCAGGAATCCAGAGTTTATAATTACGCGAGCCGGACGCGTTGCTGACGGCTCCATTGAGCCAACTTCCCGCGCGTGCGTCGGCGACAGCACACAGCACACAGAGAGAGATGAATGCGGTTCGGATGAAAGTCTTGCTGTGTCTCATGATTAGATCGCGGTCTCAACTCCGACTTTTTGAATCTGCACATCACCCGCGACCGAGAGGGCGACGGGCGTCGCGGGGTTCGCTTCGGACGCCGATTGGCTCATCCAACTATGAAGCCGCTCCATGTCCTTGGTCACCGTGCGCGAACTGGCCAAGAGCACCAGCGCGAGCAACAAACCGAGCGCAGGGATGATGTACATCGCCTGATGTAGTCCTTGAGCACGAAACGGCTCAAGCGTCTTCTGTGTAATCTCGACGACGCCGCTGGCGGCGGCGGCGCGTGCGGTGAAGAAGTCGCTCGCCAGCCCGGTTCCGAGCGGGCCGAGAGCCGCGCCCAATACATACATCGCAAAGAAGTAGATTGACATCGCCGTGCCGCGCAAAGACGGCTCGATTACATCCTGAATCGCCGGATAGACGGTCGCATAATAGACATTCATGACGGCGACGCCCGTGCCCATCAGCAACATAAAAGTTAGAGTATCGCCGGGAGGTCGCATGAGCGCGAAGAAGATCAGCGGAACGGAAGCCAGTAGCGCGACGGCGGCCATTGCCAGACGGCCATTCGTCCAACGCTTCATCACGGCATCGCCGATGATCCCGCCCAACAGCAATCCGGGGATTCCCGAAAGCCCGAAGACCACCATTGTCGTGAAACCTGCGGTGCGGATGTCCTGCGCGTGATAGCGCATCAGGAACGGCGTCAGGAATTGACCAATCGCATACATGTTGAAAGTTTGCAGAGCGCCCGACGCGATAATCCACCACATGGTCGGTATCGAGAGCACCAGCCGGAAAGGCGAGCCTTGACGCTTGCTCGCGCCGATGGCGTGCACCTCCGTCGCGCCGCGTTTCGGCTCGCGGATAAACAGGACGGCCAGCGTGCAGAGGAGTCCGGGAATCCCCGCGACGTAGAAGGCTGCGCGCCAGCCGTAAGCTTGCGCGACAGAACCGCTGATGGCGTAACTCAGAGCAATGCCGACGGGCAGTCCGAGCATAAAAATCGAGAGAGCTTTCGAGCGCCTGTTCGCCGGGTAGAGGTCGCCGATGAGCGAGGTGGCGGCGGGCGCGCAGGTCGCCTCCCCGACACCGACGCCGAGGCGGAGGACGAATAGCTGCCAGTAGTTCATCGCCAGCCCGGAACCGGCTGTGAGCAGGCTCCAGACAAAGACCCCTGCGGCGAGAATACGTTTTCGCACGAGCTTGTCCGTCAGCCTACCGAGAGGCAAACCGACTGCTGCGTAAACGAGTGTAAAGGCCGTGCCGATTAATCCGATGGCGCTGTCGCTCAAGCCCCACTCTTTTCTGACCGGCTCGGCGATTGCACCGAAAACCTGCCGGTCAAAAAAGTTGACAGTGTTGATGGCGAACAACACCGACAACGTAAAGATAGTTCTGGCTCGATCCGTCATATTTTTAATTGGTGGCGAGTGACAAGTGACGTGTGACAAGATACAAAGACCTTGCCTGCTCATCACTTGTTACTTGTCACTCGTCACTTTCTGTTCAATCTCTTCTTTAAGCTGTCGTTTGAAGATTTTGCCGGAGGCCAGCAACGGCAATTCTTCGACAAAGAAGACATGCCTCGGAATCTTGTAGCGCGCGAGTTTCTCCATACAAAAGTTAATGATCTCGTCGGCGGTGAGCCTGTGTCCTGCGCGTGGAACGATGACCGCGACGGGCGTTTCGCCCCACTTCGGGTCAGGCAAGCCGATGAGCGCGGCGGAGACAACCCCCGCGTGTGTATGTAAAACTGCTTCAACTTCCGCCGGATAGATATTCTCGCCGCCGGAAATAATCATGTCCTTCACTCGACCGACGATGTAATAGTAACCTTCCGCATCTTGTCGCGCGAGGTCTCCTGTATAAAACCAGCAACCCGCGAGCGCCGCGTCTGTCGCCTCGATGTTCTGCCAGTAGCCCGAGCAGACGTGCCCGCCACGCAGGACGAGTTCGCCGATGCACCCGCGTTCCACGTCGCGCCCGCCGTCGTCGACAATGCGAGCCTCGCTATGAAAACTGGGGAAGCCGATGGAACCGGCCTTGCGGATGGCGTCCTTCAATTCCAGTTTGAAGCAGTTCGGGCCGACTTCCGTCAAGCCGTAACCTTGTGTCACGGCGACGCCGCGTTTTTGAAAAGTCTCGATGAGAGAGACGGGGCAGGGCGCGCCGCCGGAGATGAAGTAGCGCAGCGAACTGAAATCGGTCTGCTCGAAGCGCGGTGATTCCAGCATCATTTGAAACATTGTGGGCACGCCGAAAAAGATTGTGCAGCGATATTTTTCGATCAATTCGAGCACGCTCGTGGCGTCGAACGAGCGCAGGATGATGACGGTTGCACCGATGTGCAGCAGCGGCAGCGTGAGCACGTTGAAGCCGCCGGTATGAAAAAGCGGCGCGTGAACCGTCGTGATGTCTGTGGAGACGAGGTCCCAGTTGAGATTTGTGTTGATTGAATTCCAGCCCAACATCCTGTGCGAGAGGATTGCGCCCTTCGGCCTGCCCGTCGTGCCGGAGGTGTAGATAATCAGCGCGGGCATCTCGGCATCGAAATGCTCCACTTCGATGGCGTCCGGTTTGGCAGATGCGAGCGCCTCTTCGTAACCAATCTCGGAATCTGCGGGGTCATCGAGCGCGATGTAATGCTGAATCGTTGCCTCGCGCCGCAGGCGTCCGACGACCGTGCGAAACTCGGTCTCGAAAAGTAAAACTTTCGGCTCGCAATCTTCGATGATGTATTGCAGTTCGGGCGGCGCGAGACGGTAATTGAGGGGAACCAGAATCGCGGTCAGTTTGGCGGCGGCGAAGAAAGCCTCAAGAATTTCCGCGCGGTTCATGGCGAGGATGCTGATGCGGTCGCCGCTGCGGACTCCGCAACTCTCGCTTAAAAAACAGGCCAGCCGTGTGGCGCGCTCGTTCAATTGTTGATAGGTGAGACCTGCGCCCGTCTCCGCGTCAATCAACGCCGTCTTATCCGGCGAAATCATCGCGCGTACTGCCATCCAATCTCTGACGTGCATGTGTCCTCCCGCCCGACGGAAACGCTGTGCGCCGGACTCCCACCGACGCGGTGAGATAGCGTCTCACCGCGTCAACGTTTCCGTGTCAGTTCGTCTCTTGCGCGTCTCAGTTTAGAAATTGAACTTCAGCGCGAATTGAATCAGTCGCGGGTTGTTGCTGGTCGAGATGATGCGCCCGAACGAGCCGGGGTTGGTCACTGCCCCGGTGTTCGCGTCAAAGCTTCCACCGGAGGCCAGCACCGCATTCAGGTCGCTGATGGGATTAGCATAGTTGACGTGATTGAACAAATTGAAGAACTCCGTGCGGAACTCCAAGGCTTTCGACTCCGCCACGCGGAATCGCTTGATGATGGAGAAGTCCACGTTGTTCTGTCGCGGCCCACGCAGGATATTGCGCCCGACGTTGCCGAAGTCCGTGCCGATTGCGCCCGCCACCGCCGTCCCACCCGAACTCGGTATAACCTGCCCCGCGAGCACGACGGGGCGCGCAAACGCGAGCGGGTTGAAGAAATATCCGGCAGGAACATTGCTGCGCGGGTCGCCGATGAGATTCGGGCGGGCGAGCGGGCTGCCGCCGCCGGAGATGCCGTAGAACGATCCCGCGCCGGTATCAACAATATCAATCGGCAGACCGGACATCGAAGTGATGATGCCAGCAATCTGCCAGTTGGACAAAAAGAGTCGACCGGCTGTCGAACGCTCTGCGAAATTCGGCTTCGGCAAGTCATACAGAAAACTGAAGACGAGGCGATGCTTGCGGTCAAAATCCGACAACCCACGGTTGGCGCGGTTGTCTCTCTGATTTCCGAGTATCGCGCTTGTTTCGCCGACACCGCCCGGATTGACCACACCGCCGAAGCCCGCGCCGCCGCCCTGCCCCGATGCGTTGTCAATTGATTTGGCGAGCGTGTACGAAGCGAGAAATTGCAGGCCGCGCGAGAAGCGTCTCGTCAGGCTCAACTGGAGCGAGTTGTAGTTCGATTGCGCCGTTGACTGGTTTTGGAAGAACCCGTTGATGGAAACGCCCTGAAGCGGCGCACGCAGAGCGGCGTTCGCAGGAGTGTTAGTGGTAATCACCGCGCCGGTCACCGCGTTGGTGATCGAACTCCCCTGCGCGACGAGTGACGCTTGGTTGATGGCAATCTGGCGGAACAAATTGACGCCGTGCGTGCCCACGTAATCGGCCTCGACCAGCGTGCCCTTGAACAGTTCGTACTGCAAGCTGACGTTATATTGTTGAAGATACGGCGTGCGAATGTTGCGGTCGAAGAGTGTGCCTGAGAGCGCCACGCCGGGGACGAGCGTCGGGAATTGATTTTGCGTCGGCGCAGGGAAGAACGGATTAGAGGTCGGTACGCCAACTCTCGCGCCGAACACGTAGGTCGGAGGCGCAATCACGTTGAGCGTGATGTACTGGAAAGAGGTGCGCGAATAAAAGATGCCGTAACCGCCGCGTATCACCATGCGACCGGAATCGAGCGGCGAATAAGCGAAGCCGACGCGCGGCGCGATGTTGTTCGGGTCAATGCTGTTGACGACGCGCTTATCAACATTCGGCACGTCCGCCAGATCGTATTCAGAAATCGCATTGCCCGCTTGCACGAAACCGCCGATGGGCGGGCCGAGCGGCACACCGCCGACGGACAGCGGGCGCGGCACATACAACGTCGGGTCGAAGGTAGCGATGCGCCCGCGCGTATCGTAGGGCGGCAAGTCCAACTCGTAGCGCAAGCCGAGATTGAGCGTCAACTTTGAATTAACTTTCCAATCGTCCTGCGCGAAAAAGTTGTAATCGTGTGCGCGCAGAGACCGATTGCCGAGGCCGCTGCCGAAGACTGAGACAGCGGCGTTGCCTTGCAGAAAGCTCTGGAAATTCAGGAAGTCAATCTGGCCGCGCGTAAAGAAGTTCAGGACGTAGTTGTTCTCGTTGTAGCGAAACTCTCCGCCCGCGCGAATGTTGTGTTTGCCGTGTGTGACGGAGAGCGTATCGGCGAGGGTCGTTGAAGGAGCGACGGCCTTCACGTCTATCGTCGGCGAAGTGCCGATGACGACGCCGCCCGCCGCTGGCGCAATGCGAATCAGAGGCAAGCCCGGAAATGCGCTGGCGTTGGCGCGCGCGATGCCGATGTCCGAATCGTTGACAGGCTCTTCGGGGAAGGCGTCTACGCGAATGAAATTGTAGCCCGCGCGCAGTTCGTTGAAGACGTTGGCATTGAAGATGTGGACGTATTGCGCCGAAAGCAGACGGTTATTGTTGCGCTGAAAATTGCCGAAGCCGGGAACGTTCGGCCCGCCGCCGAGAAAGCTCGGCAGGACGAGAGTCTGCGGCGCGTTCGAGAAATAGAACTTGGTCGACAGCGTATCGTTATCGCTGAAGCGATAATCGAAATTTGCGTTGAACTGGTTTTCGTCGAAGGTTGAAGGAGTCGCGCCGGAGAATCGCCCGTCTGCTTGCGGCGTCGGAATCAGAAATTGCCCGCTCGGAAGTTTGACGTTCAAGAGCGCCAGCGCCGTCGGATTAATCGCGGCCAGACCGAAGGCCGTTCTCAGCGTCGCCTCTGAACGATCATTGGTCAACCTCGGATCAACCAGAATGTTAGAAGAGAGACTGTTAATCACAGAGGCGGCGTTGCGCTCGCGCGTGCCTTGATAGGAAGCGAAAAAGAATGCCTTCTCTTTTTTTATCGGCCCGCCGATGAGACCGCCGAAGACACTGCGCCGCAAGACGGGACGCTCAACGCCCGCCGCTTTCAGGAAAGGGTTGTTGGCGTTCAGCGCATCATTGCGGAAGAATCCGTACAGGCTCCCGTGAAACTCGTTCGTGCCGCTCTTCGTCACAGCCTGAATGTTACCGCCACCCGAACGCCCGAACGTGGCGTCGTAGAGCGAGGTCTGCACCTTAAATTCCTGAATGGTCTCCGGCGCAGGGACGGAGAGCGATGGGGCGGAATTGGTTCCCATCGAGTTGGCATCAATACCGTTAATCTGAAAATTATTATTCGTCACGCGCGCGCCGTTGACGGAGATGTTTTGCGAGTTACGACCGACCGACGTGTTGTCCGGCAGATAAGTAGCCGCGCCGGGCGAGAGACTTAATATCTGTGTGAAGTTGCGCGTGGCGAGCGGCAATTCCGAGACGGCGCGCGTGTCGACCACGCGACCGAGTTGCGCGCCCTCGGTCTGCACCACCGTCGGGGCGGCGTTGACCATGACGGTTTCCTGCACCGTGCCGACGGCTAATTCAGGATTGATGGTGGTCGTTTCCGTGATGGCGACACGGACATCTTCGGAGATGAACGTCTTGAACCCTGTGACCGTGACGCTCACAGTGTACGAGCCGGGAGACAAGAGCGGAACAAAATAGTTACCGTCCGAATCGGTCGTAACTTTTCGCTCCTCGCCTGTCGCCTTGTTGACGACAGACACTTCCGCGCCGGGCAGAGCCGCGCCCTGTGCATCGCTGACCGTCCCGCTGATGCGGCCTGAAGTCTGGCTCTGAGCCAAGGCCGGAGCGCTATAGAGCGACAATAGGCAGAGAGCCAATAACACTGCGATGAGCTTGTGGGGAACCATCAATCTTCTCCTTCAAAGGCGACTGAAATTTTTAACTTGCCGACACTTGAGAACTGAATTTCCGGCTGGGTGCAACTACGCTCGCGGGAGACGAACGCTATTTATGAAGCAATTCTTGCTCCACAATACAAAAATGTCTGCCCGGTCTCTGATTAATCGGAAACCAACTTGAATATTCGAGCGATTTGTTGGCGTGGGAAACAAATCATTGATGGCGGGTGAAGCTAGGAATGCTTAATTATTGAACATCGAAAATGAACACTGCATAAAAATTAAGCACAGAGTCTGAGGTTTCAGCAGCGTAGCGGTGTCAGAGAGTTGAGCCTCGGAGGGGCCTTGGCAAAAGATGCTCTAGATTGTGCCGAGCTTGTATTTGCGCATCTTGTTATAGAGGGTGGTACGCGTGACGCCGAGAATCTCCGCCGCTTTGCTGAGATTTTGTCCGCTCGCCTCAAGTATTCTTTGAATGTGCAGGCTCTCTACTTCGTCCAGTGAGAGAAGGTGTTCGCTCTCGACGTGCGAGGAGTTGCCCCATTCCTCCAATCCGCCGAGCGGTAGTTCGCTGGCGTGAATGCGGTCGCCCGCGCAGAGGATAATGGCGCGCTCGATCACGTTGCGAAGTTCACGAATGTTGCCCGGCCAGTTGTAGCTCTCCAACAGGATTTCGGCTTTCGGTGTCACACCTTGCACGCGCCGGTTCAGTTTTTGATTGAAGCGCGTGATGAAGTGCTGGACGAGCGGCAGGATTTCTTCCCTGCGTTCGCGCAAAGGTGTGAGCATCAGCGGCATGACGCTCAGACGATAAAAGAGGTCTTCGCGGAAACGACCACGCTTGATTTCTCCTTGTAGGTTTCTGTTGGTGGCGGCAATCACGCGCACGTCCACCTGTTTTTCCTGAACGCCGCCGACGCGCCGGAAATTTTTCTGCTCCAGAACGTTCAGCAGCTTGGGCTGAATAGAAGTCTCCATCTCCGCAATCTCGTCGAAGAAGATAGTTCCTTCGTGCGCCAGTTCGAGCAGCCCCAGCTTGTTTGTCACCGCGCCTGTGAACGCGCCCTTCTCGTGTCCGAAGAGTTCTGATTCCAGCAGGTCGTGGCTGAGACCCGCGCAGTTGATCGTCACGAACGGTTTGGCGTGGCGCTCGCTCAGGCGGTGAATGAGATGCGCCACCATTCCTTTGCCCGTCCCCGTTTCGCCTTGCAACAGCACGCTCGTGTCCGACGGCGCGAGCCGCTCAAGCGCATGATGAAAGCGGAGGGTCATTTCGCTCTGTCCGAGAAAATATTCCGCCGCGACGCGTTCCTCCGCGATTCCGATGAGCAGACGCTCGCGCCGCACGCGTCTCTGTTCGAGTGTGCGCGCGATGAGAATCAGAAAGCTATCAGCGTCGGGCGGCTTGGTGAGAAAATTTTCCGCGCCGCTTTTGAGCGCACGGATGGCCGTCTCGATTGTGCCATGCGCGGTCAGGATAATCACCGGCACGTCGTCGTCAATGGCCTTGATGCGCGGCAACAAATCGAGACCATCCGTATCCGGCAGACGAAGGTCGAGCAGAATCAACTGCGGCGCATTCTCCGTCAGAAGCGAGAGCGCCTGTTGCCCGGTCTCGGCTTCCATCACGCGGTAGCCTTCAGCCTCAAGCAAACTGCGGAGGCCAAAGCGCACGGACGGCTGATCGTCAATAATCAGAATGTTCGACTTTCTATTGGACATAACTAATCAAAGGATGAAGGCGGAAGGATGAAGAATGAAAGCGTAGTTATTCAAGCTGAGTTGTTCTTCTTTCATCCTTCATTTCATCCTTGATTTTCAGTTCGACCGGCAGATTGATGATGAAAGTTGTGCCCGCCCCTTGGACGGAATGCGCGTTAATCGCTCCGCCATGATCGTGAACCGTCTTGCGAACAATCGCCAGACCCAGCCCCGTGCCGGTCGTCCGTGTGGTAAAGAACGGCTCGAAAATTTTAGGTAGATTATTCGGAGCGATGCCCGCCCCGTCATCGCTGATTTCAACTCGTATCTCTCTGTGGTTGCCATGATGTAGATGACTGTGATTGTGCGCGGAGAGAGCAATCCGAATGTGCCCGCCCGTCTCCGTGTGATGGAGCGCGTTGTTCAGCAGGTTAGCGAAGACGCCGTGCATCTTGCGCCGGTCGAGATGCAAACCCGGCAGGCTTTCAGGATGTTCAAAGCTCAGAGAGATGCCCTTTGCTCCGGCCTGCCCGCTCCATTCGCCGATGACTTCGCGGAGGATGTCACGGATGTCAGCCGGATGATTGTCGGGACGGCTCGGGCAACTATGTTCGAGCAACTCTTCCATCAACTGGTTGAGCCGGTCGGCCTCGCTCATAATCACGTCCATGAAGGGCTGCACGGCTTCTCGATCTTTTAGACGCCTTGCCAGTGCGCTCAGAGTTGTCGTGATGCCGCACAGTGGATTGCGTACCTCGTGTGCAACGCCCGCCACCAGTTCGCCCACGACCGCCAACTGCTTCGAGATGTTGAGTTGTTCCGAGAGCCGCTTCTGCTCCGTGACATCCTTAATGATGCCCAGATGGTACGGAGTATGATCCGCTTCATCCGTGACCGCGCGAATACTAATTCGCGCAGGCATGCTCTCGCCTGAGCGTCTCCGCAGTTCACATTCGACATCGAGCACGCGTCCATGTGCGTCCACCTCTCCCAAGAGACGCGCGCTCACAGAAGAATCTGTAAAAAAATCTCGAATGAGGTTCGCGCCGATTAACTCGCCGGAGCCGTCGTAGCCTAACATGGATGCGAGCGCGGGATTAACCGTCACGAGTCGTCCGTCCAAAGTGCTGCGATAAAGCCCGTCGAGCGTGCTCTCGAAAATCTGGCGATAGCGTTCTTCGGATTCCCTGACCTGCTCGAAGAGTTGCGCATTGACGATGAGGTGCGCGGCCTGCGAGGCGAAGATGGTTACAAGGCGCTTATCTTCTTCGACGAATCCTCCGGCCTTATTCATCACCTCGATTGTTCCCAGCGTGTGCGCGCCCGCTTGGAGAGGGACGGCCAGAATCGCGCGCACGCCGAGCAGTTCGGCGGCAGGCTTGCTTATCAGTGTGTCGGCGGCGATATCGTTGTTCAGGTAAGGCTCGCCCGTCTTATAGACCCACGCGGCGATGTTCCTCTCGTCCAGACCGGAGCGCAGCGATTGAACATGTTGATCGCTCATGCCGTAGGCAGGCAGTTGCGCGTAGATGATTTTCTCTTTCTCATCCGAGAGCAGAATTACGCACATATCTGCGCCGAGCAGGCGCGCAATCTTGCGCGTCAAAAGTTCGCAGATAGTACTGACCTCGGTGCCCGTGCCCATCATCAGAGAGATGTGATAGAGGCCGCTCAGACGCTCGATGTCTCTGCGTAGTTGCTGCGCCGCCTCGTTGAGCGCCTGCGCCAGATTCCCCACCTCGTCTCTGCTCTCGACGCTGACCGGCTCGAAGGCGCTCCCGATGACGAGGCCGCGCGCGAGACCAGCCAACTGCCACAGCGGACGGGTGACGGCGGTGTGAAGAACGGCGGTGCTCGCCGCCGCGACAATCAGCAGAGAGATGACCGCCATCGCGCCGAACAGGTGGAGAGTCCGCAGTTGTTCCGGGCTGGACGTTTGAGAGGCAAGCGCGAAGTAGGCCAGCAGCAGAAAGACGAAACCCGTGAGCCATCCGAGCAGAAACTTTCCGAGAATGCTATGGCGCGGGTCGAGCTTTGCCCATGCCGAGACGACCGTCTTCGCGGGGCTGCGACGCTCAAGTTCTTGAATCGCGCGAATCGCCTCTCCGCGCGTCGTGAAGATGTTTGATTCGAGGTCGAAGGCCGCGCCGAGATAGCGCAGCATCGAGCGCGTCAGGCCGCTCGAAGAGTAGCGCACGGTCGTCATGGCATAGCTGTCTTGCAGCCATTTGATGCGCTCGCCGTAATATTGGACAATCTCCGGCGCGAGTTCCGTGCCTTCATAATTAACGACCGCGTAAACTCTCCCGCCGTTCAACTCGACCGCCTCGCGCACGAGTCCCGCCATCTCATCAACCTGCCTGCGGCTCTCAATCTTTAATCCCGCGAAGTTGATGAAGAGGATATTTTCTTTCCGGTCGAGGACAAATCTTTCTCGCATGTTAAAACATCACTTGCCTCTTCTTCTTTGCGCCTCCGGCGTCTTTGCGGGATAAAAATTTATTTTTTTTTTAAAAAAATTTTAC
>CAXTRQ010000125.1:0-18894 GCA_964246705.1 uncultured Pyrinomonadaceae bacterium | reverse complement strand
CAAAGAACTTTTGGTTACGGTCTTTTGTGCAATAACTTTTGGCTACTCACTTAGGGGGGCACTCGCTGCTGGCTACGCAGGTTATCTCCCGCGTCCGAGAAGTGTTCGGCGTCGATGTTCCATTGAGACTGGTGTTCGAGGCGACGACCGTCACCGAGATGGCAAGGCGGGTTGAGGCGGCAGGGAAGGTGGATTCCGCTTGGCAGACGACGGCGATTGAGCATGTATCGCGCGAGGGGCAAGCGCTACCCCTGTCGTTCGCTCAGCGCAGGCTCTGGTTTCTACAGCAGTTGGAAGACATTAACTCGGCCTACTACATTCACGCAGTCTTTCGCGCGAAAGGTCAGCTTAACGTCACCGCGCTTGAACAAACTCTGAGTGAGATTATCTCGCGCCATGAAACCTTGCGCACGACCTTCCACGTCGTCGATGGCGAACCTGTTCAGGTGATTGCTCCAGCGCAACCTACCGCGCTGCCCGTGGCCGCCCTCGGCGAGTTGCCGCAGGATGAAGCCGAGGCAGCTATCGAGCGATGGACGAGGGAAGAGATCGAACGACCTTTCGACCTTGAGCGCGGTTCTCTCGTGCGCGTGAGCCTGCTGCGAGTGAGGGATGATGAGCACGTACTGATACTAACGCTACATCACATTGTAGCGGACGGTTGGTCGATGGGTGTGCTGGTGCGCGAGGCGGTCGCTCTCTACAGGGCGTACTCGAACGTCACGCCGTCGCCGCTCGCGGAGTTAAGGATTCAGTACGCCGACTACGCTGTGTGGCAGAGGGAGTGGATGCAGGGTGAGGTGCTCGAACGCCAGCTCGATTACTGGCGGCGGCAACTCGAAGGTGTGCCTCCTGAACTAGAACTGCCATCGGACCGACCACGTCGTATGGAGCAGGGTTTTCGCGGCGCGAGCATCCCCGTCCTGCTTTCTGCGAGCCTCACGGAGAAACTGAGACGGTTAAGTCGCAGCGAGGGCACGACCTTATTTATGACCTTGCTGGCAGCGTTTCAAACTTTACTCTATCGCTATACCGGACAGGAAGACATCGTTGTTGGGACGCCGATTGCCAACCGGCAGCGTAGGGAAATCGAAGAGTTAATCGGCCTCTTCATCAATAGTCTGGCCTTGCGCGTCGATTTATCAGACAACCCGACCTTCAGGGAATTACTCGCGCGGGTGCGAAAAGTGACGCTCGACGCGTACGCGCATCAGGACGTGCCTTTCGAGAAACTGGTGGAGGAGTTGCAGCCGGAGCGCGCTCTGAGCCGCAACCCGTTTTTTTAAGCACATCTGGTCTTGCAGAACACACAGATGGGCGAACTCGACCTCGTTGGCTTGACGCTCACCCCGCAGGAGTTCGACAGCCGCGCGACAAGGTTCGACCTGGAATGCCACTTGTGGGAGCAGACAGACCGCTTGCAAGGGTCTTTCTTCTACAGCACAGACCTGTTCGACGAATCGACAATCAAATGGATGATAGGGAGCTTCGAGATGCTGCTTGAAGCCATCGTTGATGACCCGACGCAGCCTATCACCACTCTCCCCATACTGACGGAGACGGAGCGGCAGTTGCTCGCCGGATGGAATGAGACGGCGGCTGACTGGCCGCGTCAGCAGTGTGTTCATCAACTCGTTGAAGATCAGGCCGCGAGCGCGCCGGAAAACGTGGCCGTCGTCTTCGGAGACGAGGAACTGAGCTACAGGGATTTGAACGAGCGTGCCAACCAATTAGCGCGCTACCTGCAAAAGCTCGGGGTCGGCCCCGACAGTGTCGTAGGAATCTACATGCGGCGCTCGGTAGAGATGATGCTGAGTGTGCTGGGTGTGCTCAAGGCGGGCGGCGCGTATCTGCCGCTCGATCCGGAGTATCCGCAAGAGCGTCGCGCACTGATGCTCGCCGACGCAGGCGTCGAGGTCGTGCTTACGCAGCAGAATCTTGCCGGTAACCCGTCTCTCGAAGGGGCGAAAATTCTCAGTCTCGATAAAGATTGGGAGTTGATTGTCTCCGAAAGCGTGGACAATCCGTCGAGCGAGGTGACGCCCGCGAATCTCGCCTACATCATATATACCTCCGGCTCGACTGGGAGACCGAAGGGGGTGGCGATGATTCACCGCCCGATAGTCAACTTCCTCAGATGGCAACGTGTCCGCTGCGCTACGGCGAACGCGCACCGCACCTTGCAATTCGCCTCCCTCAGTTTCGATGTTTCGTTTCAGGAAATATTTTCGACGTGGAGCGCGGGAGGCACACTGGTGCTGGTTGACGAAGAAGTGCGCCGCGATTCAAGGGCGCTGCTCCACGTCCTCGTGAACGAGCGCATTGAAAGACTGTTCATGCCTTTCGTCGCATTACAGTACCTCTCGGAAGTGTCGGAGCGGGAGAGCATCCTGCCATCGAGCCTGCGTGAAGTGGTGGCGTCGGGCGAGCAGTTAAAGATTACCAGACACGTCCGTGGGATGTTTGAAAAGCTGGAAGGCTGCCGAATCGACAATCAGTACGGGCCGAGCGAGAGCCACGTCATGACTGCCTTCATGTTGGATGGCGCGGTCGAAAACTGGCCGGAACTGCCGCCCATCGGGCGGCCTATCGACAACGCGCGGGTTTACGTGCTGGATGAGCAGTGGCAGGAAGTGCCGGTCGGCGTGCGGGGCGAACTCTACATCGGTGGCGAATGCCTGTCGAGGGGATATCTGAATCGCGCCACAGTCTCGGCGGAGAAGTTCACTCCAGACCCTTTCGCCAAGGGCTGCGCAGGCCGTCTGTACCGGACGGGCGATCTGGTGCGTTTCCTCGCCGATGGGAATCTCGAATTCGCCGGACGGCGCGACCATCAGGTGAAGATACGCGGGTATCGCATCGAGGTCGGGGAAGTGGAAGCGGTGCTGCGGCAACACGCTTCGGTGCGCGAGGCAGTGGTGGATGTGCGCGAGACGGAGACCGGCGAAAAACGGCTTGTTGGCTACTTACTGCTCGATGTGCATGCGGATGAGAGCGTCAGCGAGATACGCAGGTATCTGAGCGAGAAGCTACCAGAGTATATGCTCCCCTCGGCCTTCGTCCTGCTCGACGCCATGCCTCTGACGCCGAGCGGAAAAGTTGACCGCCGAGCCTTGCCCGCTCCCGACTATTCACGAGCCGAGGACGAGGACGACTACGTTGCGTCGCGCACTCCGACAGAAGAACTACTGACCGGGTTATGGTCGCGCGTACTCGGGATGAGGCGCGTTGGAGTGCAGGACAACTTCTTCGACATTGGCGGCCACTCGTTGCTGGCTACGCAATTGATGTCCGGCGTCAGAGAAAGCTTCAAGTTGGAGGTTCCGCTGCGCACGCTCTTTGAAGCACCGACGGTGTGCGAGTTGGCCGCACGAATCGACGCGATGGCCGCCGATTCCGACGCAGTCTCCGTACCTCCCTTACAGCAACGCGAGCGGCGCGATGAATTGCCGCTCTCATACGCGCAGCAAAGGCTCTGGTTCTTCGACCAATTCGAGCCCGACAGCGTCGTCTATAACCTCTCCGAAGCTCTGCGCCTAAGCGGCTCGCTCGACATCGCGGCTCTGGAGCGTGCCATCGGTGAAGTTCTACGTCGTCACGAAGTCATGCGCTCCACCTTCAAGGCCGTCGAGGGGCGGCCCGTGCAAGTAATCAGAGACTTTGAGCCGGTCACGCTGCCCGTCGTCGATCTCGCGGCACTGCCGCACGAGGAGCAGGCAACAGAGGTGACGCGGCTGGCGAACATCGAATCACAAAAACCTTTTGACCTCGAACACGGGCCGCTTCTACGCGCGAGCCTTCTACGCCTGAGCGACACAGAGCACGTGCTGCTCTGCACGATGCATCACATTATTTCTGACGGCTGGTCAATCGGCGTACTCATCCGTGAAATGGTTGCACTCTACGAAGCCTTCTCCGCAGGGAAGCCGTTGCCGCTCGCGGAGTTAAGGATTCAGTACGCCGACTACGCTGTGTGGCAGAGGGAGTGGATGCAGGGTGAGGTGCTCGAACGCCAGCTCGATTACTGGCGGCGGCAACTCGAAGGCGTACCGCCGCTTTTATCTCTGCCGACAGATAGACCGCGCCCTGCCGTGCATAGCTCAAGGGGCGCGACGCTGCCGATAATCGTTCCCGAACCATTGCTCGATGCGCTCAAAGAGCTGGCGCGCTCTGAAGGCGTCACTCTATTCATGCTGCTGCTGGCTGCCTTCCAGACGCTGCTCGCACGCTACAGCCGGCAAACGGACATCGTCACGGGGACGCCGATAGCCGGGCGCAACCATGCGGAGACCGAAGGGTTGATCGGCTTCTTCGTCAACACGCTGGCTCTACGCACGGACATCTCCGGCAATCCGACCTTCCGCGAGTTGCTGGTGCGCGTCAGGGAAGTGGCGCTCGCCGCATACGCACATCAGGATTTGCCGTTCGAGAAGTTGGTGGACGAACTGCAACCGGAACGAAGCTTGAGCTATGCCGCGCTCTTTCAGGTGATGTTTGTCTTGCAGAACGCGCCACAGGGAGTACTGAAATTACCCGGACTGAAACTCCAGCCGCTCGGCAGCGAAGTGAAAGCCACGAACTACGACTTGACGCTCTCCATGACGGAGCGAGATAGCTCACTCCACGGCATACTCGAATACAGCACTGACCCGTTCGAGGCAAAGACGGTCAGGCGTATGGGGGCACACTTTGTAAACCTGCTTAAAGCCGTCGTCGCCGCCCCGCAGCAGCGAGTCGGAGAGTTGTCGCTGCTCGGCGAAGAGGAGCGCGCACGGCTGCTGTCGGAATGGAATATCACAAACGACCGCGAGACGCCGCCGCCGTGCCTCCATGAACTGTTCGAGCGACAGGCAGCACAAACACCTTCTGCCACCGCGATAGTCTTCGAAGACCGCTCTCTGACTTATCAACAACTCGATCAAGAGGCCGAGCGTCTGGCGCGACGACTGCGAGCCGCAGGCGTCGCCGCCGAGCACAGAGTCGGAGTCTTAATGCGACGCAGACCCGCGATGGTCATCGCGCTCTTAGGAGTGTTGAAGGCGGGAGGAGCCTATGTGCCGTTGGATCCGGAGTATCCGCACGAGAGAGTGCGATGGATGATGGCGGACGCAGGAGTGAAGGTCGTGGTGACGGGGAGTGGGGAGGTAGGAGAGGTAAGAGGAGAAGAAGGTGTGAGGGTTGTGATTGTTGACGAGCAGTGGGAGGAGGGTGAGGTAGGAAGGGAAGAGAGTGAGAGCGGAGAAGGTGAGAGGGGTAGCAGGGCGAGGGCAGAGAATCTGGCATATGTTATTTACACTTCCGGTTCCACTGGCACTCCTAAAGGCGCGATGAACACGCATCGTGGCATCGTCAATCGCCTGCTATGGATGCAAGAAACTTATCAACTGAGCGCGGCTGACTCTGTGCTGCAAAAGACGCCTTTCAGCTTTGATGTCTCTGTGTGGGAGTTCTTCTGGCCGCTTTTGACAGGCGCGCGCCTCGTCCTAGCACGACCGGGAGGCCAGCGCGACAGCGCCTATCTGATGGACGTGATAAAGCGCGAGCGGATTACGACGCTGCATTTCGTGCCTTCAATGCTGCAGGCGTTTCTTGAAGATGAGGGCGTCGGGAGCTGCGAAAGCGTGCTGCGTGTCATCTGTAGCGGCGAGGCACTGGGGGTGCGCGTGCAGGAGAGGTTCTTCGAGAAGATGGGCAGCGCGCGGCTGTACAACCTGTACGGCCCGACGGAGGCTGCCGTGGACGTGACAAGTTGGGAGTGCCGCAGGGCGCTCGGACAGCGGACGGTGCCAATAGGGAAGCCGATAGCGAACACGGAGTTGTACATACTGGACGGGCGCGGGCGGGAGGTGCCGGTCGGAGTGAGCGGTGAGCTTTATATTGGGGGAGCCGGTCTGGGGCGGGGCTACCTGAACAGAGCCGACCTGACAGCGGAACGGTTCGTGCCGCACCCGTTCACCTCTACGCCCGGCGAGAGACTTTACAGAACCGGCGACCTCACCCGTTATCTTGCTGATGGCGATATCGAATTCATCCGACGCCTTGACGACCAAGTCAAAGTCAGAGGCTACCGTATCGAGTTGGGAGAGATTGAGACGGCGCTATCGCGCCACCCCGGCGTGCAGGATGCGGTTGTGCTTGCCAGAGAGTATGCACCCGGCGATGTCCGTCTTGTCGCCTATCTCGTACCGCATCAACAGCATGCTTTCGTCCCTCGACAGCTACTCCGCTTCGAGAGTCAGGGGCTACTTGCGAATCGCTCACTCTACGAGTTGCCGAACGGGATGCCCGTCCTTCACCAGAACAAGAGCGAGACGGAATTTCTCTACGAAGAGATTTTCGTCGAACAATCCTACTTGCGGCACGGCGTGACATTGAAAGACGGCGATTGCGTGTTCGACGTGGGAGCCAACGTCGGCCTCTTCACTCTTTTCGTCAGTGAGCATTGCAAAGACGCAACTATCTTTGCCTTCGAGCCAATCCCGCCGACCTTCGAGTTGCTGCGCCTCAACACAAAGTTGTACGGCCTCGACGTGCAACTGTTTGAATGCGGGTTGTCGCATGGAGCGGCTTACGCCGATTTCACGCACTGTGCCAACGCGTCGATAATTTCGGGTCAATTTGCGGACGAAACTGAAGAGAAGGCAGCGGTCAAGTCGTTTCTGCTCAACCAGCAGACGGCGGAAGCGACGGAGTCGCCGAGTGACGATTTGCTTAACGAGTTGTTAGACGAACGGATGACGAGCAAGCGTTTCACATGCCGCCTGATGACCATCTCGGAAGTGATACGAGGGCACGGGATCGAGAGAATTGATTTGCTGAAGGTGGACATGGAAAAGGGTGAAGCCAATGTTCTGGCAGGCATCGAGGACGCAGACTGGCAGAAGATTAAGCAGTTGGTGGTCGAGGTGCACAACAAGGATGGGCGGTTGAAGCACCTGACGGAGTTAATGAGAAATAAAGGGTACAACGTGACGGTGAGTCAGGAGGCATCTCTCAAAGATACGGACATCTATAACATCTATGCGGTCAGAGAGGTTGAGAATGTTGAGCGGGTTGATAAGGTGGGCGGCGAGGACGGTAGCCGCTCGGCGGCGAGGTGGAACAATTCCAAGTTGCTGGTCAACGATGTCCGGCAACATCTCGCCACTACTCTGCCGGATTACATGACACCCGCGGCATTTGTGCTGTTAGAGGCTCTACCCCTGACACCCAACGGCAAGTTAGATCGCAGGGCGCTGCCCGCTCCCGAGTTGAAAAGTGAGCGACGTGTCGCGGAGTACGTCGGGGCGCGCACGCCGGTCGAGGAGGCGCTGTGTGCTATGTGGGGCAAGTTGCTGGGAGTCGAGCAGGTGGGGGTAGACGATAACTTCTTCGAATTAGGGGGACATTCTTTGTTCGCCACCCGACTCATCTCCCGCATTCATCGAGCCTTCGGCGTCAGACTCCCTTTGCACGCCCTCTTTGAATCCCCAACTGTAGGCACGCTCGCCGCACTAATCTCATCCCAAGGTCGAACCGCACGAGACGAGGATGCCGCGCTGAAGATTGTGCCGGTGCCGCGTGACCGGGAAGCGGCGTTGCCGCTGTCGTTCGCGCAACGCAGGCTCTGGTTTCTACAGCAGTTAGAACCCGATAACCCGTTTTACAATATTCCGATGGCGCTACGACTCAGCGGCACACTCGACACCCATGCTCTCGCACGCACACTCTGCGAAGTCCTCCGCCGTCATGAAGTGCTGCGCACTACCTTCTCACAGCAAGCCGGAGAACCTCGCCAACTCATCGCTCCTCCATCCTTGCAACCTCTGCCCGCTCAAGACCTCTCCACACTGCGCGAGCACGAACGTCACGCCGAAGCCTTGCGCCTAGCACACCAAGCGGCACGCCGCCCCTTCGACCTCTCTCATGAGACGCCGCTGCGTGCGCTGCTGCTGAGACTCGACGAGGACGAGCACCTGCTGGTCGTCGTTCTCCACCACATCGCATCTGATGGCTGGTCGATGAGCGTGCTCGTGCGCGAGGTGGCCGCACTCTACGAAGCATATGCGGCGGGGCGTCCGTCACCGTTGCCGGAGTTGGCAGTGCAGTATGCCGACTATGCGGTGTGGCAGCGACAGTATCTGCGCGCAGAGGTGCTGGAAGAGCAACTGGGTGGAGAGGTTGCGAGGAGCGAGAGCATTGGAGTTGCTGAGGCAGAAGGGGCGTCCGGCGGTGGCGAGTTATCGAGGAGCGAAGGAGACATTCGCGTTGGGAGAGGAGCTATCGCGGGGGCTGCGGGAGATGAGTCGGAGGGAAGGAGTAACGCTGTACATGCTGTTGTTGGCGGGATTTCAGGTCTTAATGCAGCGATACAGCGGTGAGACGGATATTAGTGTGGGGACAGTGATAGCGGGGCGGACGCGTGCGGAGACGGAGGGACTGATTGGATTCTTCGTCAACACTCTCGTCATGCGAACCGACTTGTCGGGCAACCCGCGATTCAGGAGATTGCTTAAACAGGTGCGGGATGTGGCGCTGGGGGCATACGCGCATCAGGACTTACCCTTTGACCGGCTGGTTGAGGAGTTGCAGCCCGAACGCAGTTTGAATCATGCGCCTCTGGTACAGGTGGCGTTCGGGGTGCAGAACGCACCGGTCGAAGCTCTCGAACTGCCGGGGCTGAGGCTGGAGCCGATATTGATCGAGAATGAAAACGTCAGATTCGACCTGACGGTTTGGGTAATGGAAGATGCCGAGGATATGCTCGACACTTGGACGTACCGCACCGAATTGTTCGATGAGGCCACCATCAGGCAGATGCATCAG
The DNA here is from genome assembly GCA_964246705.1 of uncultured Pyrinomonadaceae bacterium. Lineage (GTDB taxonomy): Bacteria > Acidobacteriota > Blastocatellia > Pyrinomonadales > Pyrinomonadaceae > DASZCR01. The sequence continues at coordinate 10,089 of CAXTRQ010000125.1, read as the reverse complement.
CGCTTCATAACACTGCTTGAAAACATCGTGGCACAACCCGATGCACGACTGAGTTCATTGGAGATGCTGACCGAAGATGAAAAGAGACAGCAAATAGCCAAAGAGCAGCAACGAGCAAAATCAAAATACGAGAAGTTCGTTGACGCAAAGCCCAAAACGCTTAGCCCTTCGAGAGACGTAAAGACAAAGGCGGGAGCCTCGGGGAACAGTTAATCTTTCTGGTTCTGGTGCAAATAGCAGAGACTATAGGGGTCGCGCCGCAATGAGTTGTTATGCCACTCGACGCCGTTCTCAGCCATGAATTTTTAATGTTCCAACTTATTTTCCTTCGATCTTACTTACTGCTAATAACACTCTCGTATGGTGATGTCCTGTGTGGCTGTGGAAAAGCTGGCCCGTCAGAGCCACAGCCCCTTTCCGCATCAGCCTTCTCAATTGACTGAATTGATCTTGCGTCAAGGCTAGCTGGATGTCAGAGACGTTGCGCTCCGCCTCATTATACTCATCCTGCTTATCTGCGTTGACGCAAATCGGTTTCGCCGGTCGGAGAATCCACGCGACTTCAGGCCGGTCGCCTCTTTTTAGACTTTGAAAGTTTGGCGACCCTGGAAAAGTTTTTCTGATGATCGTCCCAACCAATTTAATGTCATCTGTTTCGTAGGAGAGACAATCCTGCGAGATGGCCCGGACTGATGTCGAATCGGGGAATATACCAACGAGAAGTAAAATTAATAAGCATGATCTCCCAACCATAATCATCATCCTCTCTTGCTTTGAGTTGAATAAACCGGAATGTGTCTCTAGACCGCCGTCAAACGCTCGGCATCACCTGCCCGTAGGCTTCGTGCGGGACAAAAAGCTTGCTGGAGGCGGATCAGGTTCATGCTTTTGTTAGCCCTAGCGGTCACTATCGAGAAACGGCTGCTGCCGGAGAATCTCCCTGTGCTCGGCGGCTTTGCGCTCCGCCCATGCCGGCGAGAGCATGGAGAGCAGCTCAAGCTGACGGCGGTACTCCGCCCGGCGCGGGTCATGCCCCGGCACGCGATGTACGTTGCTGTAGGTGACAGCAAGCTGGTAGGTGGCTTGGCTGAAGATGTAGTAGAGCAGACCGTCCGCTTCGGGGAACGTGTCACGTCGCAGTTCCGAGTTGCGTTCGGTTTGCACGTAGTGATAACCGCCCTCATCCACCTCGACATGTGGGTAACCGTCTTCGTGCTCGACAAAAGACGGCACCTCGCACAACAACATGCGCCCGCCGAAGGGTGAAGGGCCAAAGGCGTCGATCTTTTCCAAAAGCTGCATCACTTCATCTCTGAGTTCGGCAGGAGTCTTCATCGGTGATTTCACCATTGAGCAAGTGGAGACTAAAGCCCGAATTAACCCGCCCCTCGACGCGACCATTCAAGCCAGCCGAAGCCAAAGAAAGTTGATGAAAGACAAGCTAAGGGCGGTCGGGTTGAATGAGTTGTTGGGCGCGGATGAGCGCATCATAAACACCTCTTTACCCTCAAAGCCAAGATTGAGTAACCTCAAGCAACAACCATTTACTAAGAATGTATTAGAGGTATCTATTCATTCTTAGCTTTGCCCGAAAAGTCAGAAATGGTACAAGCAACAGACAAGTTAGAACTTCTTCCAACTACACCTTGTTGGCCCATCCGACTTTTCGGCCAAAGCTCTCTTGAACCCTTGCTCCCTCCGTCCTCACGGCTTTGGTGATGGCTGTGGTGACGGCTCTATTGACGGCTCCGGGGTGGTCTGTTTGCTAGGCTCAGCCGACTTCTGCTTCTCAGCTTCGCGCTGCTTCTGCTGCTTCTCTTCGGCTTTCTTGGACTCCCCGTAAATGGGATCATTTTCTTCCATTAGAATCATCTCCTTTCTTTGACTGTTGATTACACTTTCTCCGAGATTCTTATGATAACAAACTAAGCTCGCTTGCCTCAATGCTTTCTTTATTCCTGATCTCACCGAGTAGTCACATTAAACCGAGTAAGTAGGTGCCTAACACCTAGAATTAACCGGACGCGCGCAACTTAGAAGCCATCCAAGTTCACGATGGAAGGTAAGCTAACTCGCGTTCCGGTTGAATGAGTTGTTAGGCGGCAACAGCGACCTTCGATGTGTATGTCTCCCTGTTTCTCACGCGATTCATCCAGCTTCAATTTTACCTAAGGCTCTCGGCTAAATCCGCATGCCCGGCTACAACACTACTATTGCGTGACATAGGCAGCGCAATCTAGCCGATCTCCCAACCTTTGCAGCATCCATTCCAGCGTCGGCTTGGCGGCCTTCAGTGCTCGCCGGTGCAAGAAGCCGGCGAGCGCCCCTGACACTCCTGTGGCAGCATTGGACAGGGTGTAGGTCAATAGACTTCCTTTTGCGTGAGGCTTGATCGTGTACTCGCCCCTAAACCACCATCCTCCATAGATTGAGATGCTCCCATTTGCTTGGTCTATCTCAATGAAACACAACCTGGCCGCAGTAGAGTTGTCTAGGACGGCGAACTTTCTCGGCCCACCCTGGATTTCCACTGAAGCAGAAGCCCCATCTATAACTAATGGCAACTCCTGCCCGCTTACTTTCCCAGAATGCACAGCCAGCAATAAAGCTGACACTTCAGCTAAAGACGATTCCACAACTCCAGCGGCGGTTGCCTTTATCTGTTTGCTTGTCATTGATGGGTCAATCTTGTTCTGAGCCTTTCACACCTGAAGCGCTATAAACGCCTACGGCTGCTCAGATGTCGTCAGGTGTTCGTGCCGACATTTCACGACACCGCCTTCAAAACCTGACGGATAGTAGAAACCGGTGCTGCCGCAGTCCACGCATGTGGAAGAGTCTATCGCCGCTTCGGGTTCCGCCGCTTCCCTTCCCTGCGGTCGGGCGGTCTCTGCCGCCAGTTGAGCTTTGTCTTTCTTCCACAGCCTGCGCCGGAGATGCTCGGTGAGAAAGGACGGGACGGACGAGACCTCCGTGCGGTTGGCGGCGATCTTCAGTTCAGTCACCAGCATCTCACCCAACTCGCGCCATCGGTCGTACTCCGTCAAGGTTGAGACGCTCCCCGTGATGTCTCTCGTCGCTTTCTGAAATACTTCGACCAATCCTCCGAGCGGTTCATCATCACTTCGTTCTTTAGATTTAGGATTTACATTATTTATATGTGTCCCATTTTGGGGGATACTTGGGATACCAATTTTCAGGGATACCACTATCCCAATCATTGGCTATGGCAGATGGTGTACTAGTTGGGATACCTATTGGGATACCTCCGCGCTCGACGCTCCGCTTGGTTTGGGAATCAATTTTGATGCCGGAAGCTTTCCTGCGCTGTTCGACCTCCTGTGCTTTGAAAACTCTGTAACGTGGCCCGAGCGGATTGCCTCTGGCCTCGGAAACAACTTCAATCGAGAGTTTTTCAAGCAGTCCGTAGATGGTCTTGTGGACCGTGTTGCGGGAACGAATGCCGGTCTTGTTCATTAGCTCTGCCAGTCCGAAATGGCGCTCCTCCATTCCCTTAGTGATACACTCCCGGTACATGATCGAATAGACCGCCTTTTCGGCTCCGGTATGCGTGGCATCAAGATAAGTGAAGGTTTCTTGCGGCACATCTTTGCGCTGCCTCGTAGTTGAGGGGTTTGGGACAGCATCTGGGATGGTATTTGGGATACCTGTCGGGATACCATCAGGGATGGCAGGCTTAATTTCAAGAATTTCATCCGCCAGAGGACTCCGCGGCAGGGCGACTTGGCCGCCGTAGATGCTACTGATCTCATCGGTAGAGTCAGCTTTGGTCTCAGGTGTTATTGATGGTTGCGCCAGTCTGGACAGATTCAGCGCCAATAGCTTCTGGTCCGCTTTTTCATGGTTGAACCTCTCCCGGATCTCATTACAGAGCGAAAAGAACGCCATCTGGAACGAATCTACGGAATTTCATCACCCATTTCGACGATTATCCGCAGGAGCGGTTTGCGCCGCAGACGCGCCAACTCGTCGAGGCGTCGCACCCGCTCCGTGAGGAGTTGGATCATTGTCGCGCCTCTGGAAGAGGACAGAAGCAAGACAGAGGGAAGGGAACTGCGTAGTCTCTTCATGGACGGGTGTACGCTTAGATCATCGCCAGCAGTTGTCTGCGCAGTTGCTACTTTTCACTCATCCCGGACGCCTCCTCCCTGTCCTCTCCGACGGCAAATCATCCCTTATTGCGACCCCCTCGATGTTCTCTCCCCCGCAACGTCAATTTTGTTGACTCTTCCACATCAACCGATTAGTATTTCCGCCTCACCACGAGTCGTCACAGATGTTATTCATCTTGTAGGGCGTCGTTGTCAGTTTGGTCGTTCAAGCTAGCTTATTCCTCGCTCGCTCCGGTCCAAAGCAGTCTCAATTTTTAGATAACCCAAAGGGAGAGGTTGATTATGAAAGGGAAGCTTCAATGTCTTTTTGTACTTCCGTTTGTCTTGTTGCTGCTTGTGCCACCATTTGCTTTCTCAATGCGCGCCAAGGCGGCGGCTGGGCCAACTCTGCTCAAGCGCACGGTCGTTATTAGCACGCGCCGCTTTTTGCGCTACTGGCCTAACTCGCGCGCGGCTGAGCCGCAATACAACACATGGTCGTGGACGCCGACGATCAACTTCGAGTTGTTGGGGCCGGTGACGGGCGGCAGTCAGCTTGTTTTTGAAGTGACGATGCCGGACGGAAAACCGTGGCTCAATTACAACCTACGCACGGACGAGGCCGGTGATGATGAATGGGTCAAGATCAAAGGCCCCGACTTAGGGGAGGAAGAACTGGAGAAGAAAGCAACCACGCAGAGCGGCCTCTTTCCGTTCAAGCTCATTATGAAGAATGCACTGGCGGGCACGAATAACATTCTCCTCGCAGGCAAATTTAAGGTTGCAACCTACGCGCCCGATCAGGCTATCCCCGAATACAAAGGCAAACAGGAATTCTATGTTGTGCAGGATTGGCGCTTGCCGTCTGGCTTCATCTGGTACGACCCGACGCTGGATGAAAACGTACCCGCGCTTGGCATCCAAATGTGGTTTCGCGGCACGGAAGAAGGCACGAAGATGGAAGGCGTGTTGTTCTACAAAGGGCAACAGGTCGGCTCTGTGCTTGGGCATAATGAGGATGAGATCGCGACTGGCGTGCGCGATCCGCAAGGGCGTTGGGGGTTGTGGACGTTTCAATTCGGGAAGGTGCGCGGCTTCAACAAGGACACAAGCGCGAACAGCTATGAAGGCGTGTTTTTTCTGGATAAAAATCCGGGCGATTATGAGATCAAGGTCTTGCGCCAGCAGAAACTCGCGCGCGTGGCTTCGTTTACCGTTGCCGCTGATGGTCGCATCGTTGATAACGGCATCGCCAAGCAGAACAATTTGGGTGGCTCACGCATGGTCTTGCCGGTCAAGATCATCGGCGATCAGGACATGAAGTACGATCCGTTGTCATGGAAAACGGATATGCTTTACGGCAACTTGCTCAGCGGATTTACCGCACCATAATTGCGGCGGGAGGACGGATGAAAAGCCACACATTGCGCGTTGTTGTTGTCGTCATCGCCGGTTGGTTGGCGCTTACGCCTGTCGTTAATCCCGCGAGGGCCGCGGCTCACTCCAATCAATCAGGCCCGACATTGCTGAAGGCCTCGATCATCGTCCGCGCGAACCGTCTGGTGCGCTACTGGAAAGCGCCCGAAGCGGATAACTATTGGAGCTGGTTGCCGGATGTCAGTTTCTATGTGTTGGGGCCGATCAACACCGGCAGCGTGTTTACTATCGAATTTACAAATGAGACCGGCGCGGCGTGGTACAGCGTCGAGTGCGACACAAACGCAATCGAAGCGGGCCGTTTCGAGAAGCTTGTCACGCCGGCCATCACTACCCACATTGATAAGCGCACGACATTGGCGACGGGCACGTTCGGTTTCAAGATTCGCTTGAAGAATGAGTTGAGCGGCACGAACGAGACGCTGTTCAGCGGCAAATTCAAGGTCGGCAAGTTTCACGTCGGCAACAACCTGCCGGCGTTCAAAAATCAGTTCATGTACTTTGTGGAGCAGGATTGGAATTTGCCCATCGGTTATCTCTATTTCAACACCGGCGCTGACCAGAATATGCCGCCGCTGGTCATCTCGATGTGGTTCCGTGGTGAGTTGGATGATACCAAAGTCGCGGCGTATCTTTTCTATAACGGCAAACAGATCGCAAGCACGAAGGAGCAGACCGGCGGCGCGCACAACGACGCCTCTATCTTGACCAGCGGCAATGACGCCAATCCGCGTTGGGAACGTTGGACGTTTAGTTGGGGGCAGGTGCGCGGCTATAACATAGATACGAGCAGCGCAAACGACACTTCGCAAATCTTCTTCTTGAACAAGAATCCGGGGGAGTACGAAGTGAAAGTCTTACGCGAAGGCGACTTGGCGCGGTCGGCGAAGTTCACAGTCGGCACAGATGGGCGGATTGTTGATAACGGCATTAATCAAAAGAACCAACTCGGTGGTCTGGCGCTGATCTTACCAGTGACCATTCTCGGTGATAGGGAAGGTAAATGGGATGTTAATGCATGGAAGACAGACGCCTTCTATGGTAACCCGTTGAATGGTTTCGTCGCTCCATAGGCCGGTAGTCTGGATCTATCTGCCGGTCGGATTGATCAATGTAGCCCACAAGCATCACCGGGTTCGTCCCTGAGCTTGTGGGCTGCCGGTAATCAGAAATCCGAGGGTGACTGAGAACTATTCAACAGGACATTATGACCGAACCGTATCGTTGGATAGATTGCTCATTGGACATTACAGACTGATTTAATTGCTAGCAGGGAGTCTAGGCCTTGGCGATAAGGCGGTAGTGCAGAATCGGCGCGGAAAGTCCGACGCACGCACAGCGTCGGTAGGATCAGGGCGAGCGATCTATAGAATCTTTAGTATCCTGCCACAACGCTCGCAGGTCGTAGTTTCGTCCCAACCTTGCATCCAGTCAAAAAACTTCTTGTTTCTATGCTGACATATATGATTTGTTGCGGCTGGCGCTTTTAATCCCTCTTCGTAAGTTTGCCGCGTTCTCTGTTTTTCAACGTACTTAATAGCCGCCCAGTCGGCGTCTGCATCTATTAAAATGCGCGGGTCTTGTGGGAAAGCTACCCAGTTCTTTCCGAACCCGATATGTACGCTGCCTCTAAGGCTTATCGGTAATTCGCAGTCCAATAAAACTTCCGCGCACTTCTTAAAATCATAATAGTAGTTATCGGGAATACTAGGGTTAGAAGCGTCGGCCACAGAAATGATCAGTTTCTCTGGCTCTAACAACCGCCTTGCGATTCCCATTTCCCATAAGACCCCTTGCGAGATTCCTGCCTGAATAATAACGAGTCGCGAAATTGACATGAGGTAGATAACGCCCGCGCGCCACATGTCGTCATCAAAATATAGCCGCACGGGCCCGGGCATGGGTCCTTTCTCATCTGGCCCGCCTATGGCTATGACCGGTCCATACTGCTCATAATGTTCAGTCAGCCTTTCATCTACTCTCCTCGTAACCTCCAGCGGTAATTCATATATTTGGTCAGAGGAGAATGGACGCAGATACAGGATTGGTGCACGCTCATCGGTACATAACCTTTGGTACGCATTATAACGCTGACGTTGTGCCGACCACCTTCTACGCTCAAACCCGTGCATGACCCGCTTTAGTTTTTTATAAAGCTCCGGCAACGTCTTAATTGGCAACTCCATCGCTCGCACTTGCCCCATGCATAACGCTAACAGAGTCACGGCAATGAGGGCGGCAGCGGCGAGCACCCAGAGCAGGGAGAATAATAAAAACAGTACCCACGCCAAAAGTTCCCCTATCACGCCATACACGTAATTGCTCCGCGTGGCATACCTGACAGCAAAAACTATCGGTTGTAAGTGAGGGTTGGTGAGCAGTCGGTTGTTGTTACTTTTGGCCTCCAGCAGCAGCCGTGCGCTAGGAATGGAGATAGCAGACCCCAGTTCCCGGAACACGTTATTCAAAATCCGCTGCTGCCACGGCCTCAAATCCTCGAACTGGGTCATGAGGTATTCTCCAACTAACATCTCGCGTGAGGGGTTGCGTCGCGGAGCGCCTAGCGCTTACATGGAGCCGCCGCCCGCGCAACGACTCATTCGGCTTTCCTTAAATGCCGCCGAGTCCGTTCATTGACATGCCAACCACTTTCACTCTATTCGCTTTTCGACGTTATCAAGACGGCCCACGACGAGATTGAGAACGATTTTGTTGCGGGGAAATGATTTCTGCACGCTCTTTCGCAAGGGCACGAACGCCTTATACGCGTTCGGGTCGGTCGTAAGTTTGGAGTTGCAGGAGATAGAAATTTCGTAATCATTCTTTTCCTTGTGGACAAAAAGAAATTTTTGCGGGGCCTCCTTGAAGAAGCCCGTTTTGGTCAGACCGGCGATGAGTTTATCGATCTCCTCCACCGAAATATTACTTTGCAAGAAAGAGATTTCGTGACCGAGCGCCCCGTACGTTTTAGCCGTCGGATATTCGACATTCAGTCTTTGCATTGTGGGGTAAGCCACCTGAACGGGAAGACTGTGAGTTGTTCGTGTACCCGTCGGCTCTACTGCGAGTGCGATGCCAATCAACGGAATTATAGTTAGTACCAGCCCGGCAATAGATACTCCGACGACGCTCAGCCAACTATGAGTCATCCCGCCCGCGTAGACGTGCGCGTCGATCTTTGCTCCTTGCTGTTGGCGAATGAGGAGGTAGGCGATTCCCGTGTAAATTCCTGGGATAGCTTTCCCGAAAAAGTTTCCCTTGTCTGCAACTAAAAACGCCACGCCAAAAATCAATACGGTCGCGATGATCGTAATGACCCACGTCACCCTGGCTTTGTCAGGCTCATCGAATGCTTCAAAATTCTGAGCGATAATGTAACCCGCCACCAGAGGCCCACCCAGCCCAGAACCAATCCAGATAGATTTGTCTGAGTAAATTGTTTCAGTGGGGATGTGAGCGTCCGAGTTTGCGTCTTGTCGCAAGGATAAATTGCTCATGTTCGTCCCTCCGAAGTGTTACAGCACGATTACACGGCCGAGCGAGAAAGCCACACATTACTTAGGCGTACTAATCGCCACGTTGGACGACGCCCATTTCGCTGTCTAATCCGTCGTGCTTAATTGAGGTCCTAAAGGTATCTGTGCGAGCAGTTGCCAGTTTGGTCTTATAATCGTGGCGATAAGCGTCGCTGTGCGACTTCATTAAAGCCTTAAAGGCGTGCTTGGTCTGGCGGACATTCTCGACGGTGCAGGCGTCCAGAGTCTGCTGCACGACCGATTGCTCGGCGCAGTAACTTCGACCGAAAGCCCGCTGCAATGCGGCATCCGAGCGCAGTCGCGTGTTGATCTCCGAGAGAGCGTGCGCGCCTGAGAGGATGGCGACGAAGGCGTCCGTGAGCTTCTCAATGGGAGTATGCTTGATGGTCTTCTGCTTGATCTGCACGTGATTTGCAATAGTCTCAAAGAACTGAAGTTCGCGGAGATGAATGCCAATGGCGCACAAGGTGGCACGTGGTGAATAGAGTTTGGCGCTGGTTGTCGGTGGCTGTCTTTTCATGGTGTTGAGACTCCTTCAAGCCGCTTTCGCATAATCTGGCTTCGTGGAGTCTCAACTTTTCGGCCAACGGTTTACGAGAGCACCTCTGGGCTATTTTGGGCGAAGCTTAGGGACGTAGAAAGGATTATCAAATGTTATATACACATCCAATAAGTTATAATATTTCCTAATACATTCTCTTCACTCATTAAAGCCGGAGGATAAGCTCGATGAGCCTCACATTATACATTACCGGGGGCCTAATCCGCTAGCGGTGTGGGGAGCCTCATTCAGTAACCTGCCGAGCGTGCTTCTGAGATTTTTAGCTGTCTGAGGAATTAGATGCCCTAATGGGCGTCATATGTGGCGGATAGTAGTCTGGAATAAAAGCGAGGACGCTAACGGGCGTCTTTGGCGGCGGCACATAGTACACCTACTATGCGTTGGGCTGCTAGTACACCGTCAGTCTAGTTTTGATGATTAGCTCTTTGACCGGGTATAGTTT
>CAXTRQ010000124.1:18609-19129 GCA_964246705.1 uncultured Pyrinomonadaceae bacterium | reverse complement strand
TGCTGACGCAGATGCCTCTCACGCCCAATGGCAAGGTGGATCGCAAAGCCCTGCCGCTGCACGGGCAAATAAAACTCAGACAGGAGACGGATTTCGTTCCCCCTGTGACTTCGGCTGAACGGGTCGTGGCTGACATGTGGATGGAGGTTCTAGGAGTTGAGCGTGTGGGAATTAATGACAATTTCTTTGATTTGGGCGGCCATTCGCTGCTGGCCTCGCAAATAGTTTCGCACTTACGCCAAACATTCCGCGTAGAACTCTCCTTGCGTATCTTCTTTGAGTTGCCTACTATAAGCGGCACAATCCGTGCACTCTCAAACATTTGGGGCGGGCAGGAGATTGTGGAAGAGATTGCTCGTACCTTACTGGAGATACAACAGCTTTCTGATGAGAACGTGTCAATGTTGCTATCGGAACAGAGTACTGACACCGATCAGTAAGCATCATTTCCTCCAAGGTCTCACAAAATAATTCTAGTAATCAGAGCATAAGTCGCAAGAAGGGCTTCGATAAAATTAGC
>CAXTRQ010000124.1:0-18598 GCA_964246705.1 uncultured Pyrinomonadaceae bacterium | reverse complement strand
ACCTAATCCGCCTCATGACGGATACCAGATGCTCCCTATAACCTCATCGGCTCGATAACGAGCGCCGCCCGTTTAAAGAAACTGCTCAGTCAAATCAGGCAAGAAATAAATTACTACTATGCGGTACGAGACCCTTTGCATGCGCGACCTGAATTTCAACTCGCATACGAGCGGTAAGCATGTTACGCGCACGCCGCGATGAGACTATTACTAATGGTCGCCTTCAGTTTGCATCGCAAAACGAGTTGAGACGGAGAGAAGCAGTATGGATAAAATGCCTAAAAAGGGAAACGGGCGCTCGGCTCAAGAGACTCAACTGCTTGATCTGCTACTCAAGCGGAAAGGTATCCAGCTTCCACAGGCACAAACAATCACACGCAGGACGAATCCCGACCCCGCTCCGCTCTCCTTTGCTCAACAGCGTCTATGGTTCATTCAGCAATTAGACCCGGAAAGCTGGGCTTACAATATTTCAGAAGTCGTCACCTTGTCGGGGCCTCTGGATGTCAGCGCGTTGGAGCAAAGCTTAATCGAGATTTGCCATCGCCACGAAGCCTTGCGCACCACCTTCCAAACTATTGCCGAGCAACCCGTGCAGGTCGTCTCCGAGACGCCGGAGGTATCACTTCAGGTCATTGACCTGCGACAGTTACCGGAGGCGGAGCGAGCCTTAGAGGTTCGACGATTGGAGACCGTGGCGGCACGCCAACCCTTCGACATGGCTCAAGCCCCTCTCCTGCGCGCCACACTGCTGCACCTCGCCAACGAAGAACATAAGCTGCTACTGACGGTGCATCACATCATCAGCGACGGTTGGTCTATGCGTGTAGTGATACGGGAACTGGTAACGCTCTATGAGGCGTACCGGAAGCGACGACCTTCTCCACTGCCTCCACTCCCTCTACAATATCCGGATTATGCTCTCTGGCAGCGCCGCTCCCTCGATGCGGCTGCCCTCTCAGACTCTTTGCGCTACTGGCAACTCCATCTCCGCCTCGCTCCCGCTCTGCTCGAACTTCCTTCCGATTATCCGCGCCCGCCTCGTCCTTCCCTCGCCGGTCGCTCCTTCTGCTGGCTTCTGCCCGCCTCTGTCTCGGCGCGACTCTCCGCCCTCTCGCGTCGCCACGGCGTGACTCTCTTCATGACGCTCTTGTCGGCCTTCCAGATTCTGCTCTCACGCTATAGCGGGCAACCGCATGTCGTCGTCGGCACTCCGATTGCCAATCGCCAGCGCCCCGAACTCGAACCGCTCATCGGCTGTTTCGTCAACACGCTGGCGCTGCACACGGACTTCTGCGGCGACCCGCGCGTCGCAGAGTTGCTCGCCACCGTGCGCGAAGTTTGTTTGGGAGCATACGCGCATCAGGATTTACCTTTCGAGAAACTGGTCGAAGCGTTGGAGCCGGAGCGGAATCTGAGCCACACACCGTTGTTTCAAGTGTTGTTCGTTTTACAGAACACGCCGCCGGCAGAGATGGAAGTCGAGGGCTTACGCTGGCAATCGGTGCGCAACGAGAGCGAGACGGCGAAGTTCGATTTGACGTTGGAGGTGGAGGAGGAAGCGGGCGGAGAGTTGCGATGCCGGATGGAGTATCGAACGGAGTTGTTCGCGGCAGAGACGGTGCGGCGGATGGCGCAGCATTACAGCAACGTGGTGGAAGGGATAGTGGAAGACGAGAGGCAGCGAGTATCGCAGATAAAGCTTTTGAGCATGGGCGAGCGAGAGCAAATCGTGGAGGGATGGAATCGGACACAGGAGGTGTGGGAGGGAGCGGGCAGCGTGGTGGAGATGGTGGAGGAGGCGGCGCAGCGATGGTGGGAGAAGGAAGCGGTGAGATGCGGCGAGGAGGGATTGAGCTACAGGGAGATGAATGAGCGAGCGAACCGAGTCGGGCATTATCTGAGAGAGAAGGGAGTGAGAGAGGAAGAGTTGGTGGGAGTGATGATGGAGCGGAGTGAGGAGATGGTGGTTGTGGTGCTGGGGATCATGAAGGCGGGTGGAGCGTACGTGGCGTTGGAAGGGAGCTATCCTGAGGAGCGAGTGAGGTACATGATCGAGGACGCCGGGGTGCGAATGATGATGACGAGCGGCGAAGGAGGAGCGGGAGTCAAGAGGTGGTGTGAGAGGGAAGGGATAGAAGTCATCAAGATGGAGGAGGCGAGAGCGGAGATAGCAAGACAGAGTGGAGATAATCCCGTCTCCTGCATCGCCCCGGACAGCCCGGTTTACGTCACCTACACTTCGGGTTCTACCGGAAGGCCGAAGGGCATCGTGATGCCGCATCGTGCTCTCCTCAATCTGCTGTCGTGGCAGTATCATCATTCACGAATGCCGGAAGGAGCGAAGACGCTTCAATTTGCCTCGCTTAGTTTCGACGTATCGTTTCAGGATATATTTTCTACGTGGTGCTCAGGCGGAACGCTGGTCTTAATCTCAGAAGCGATGCGGCAGGACATCAAGGGTCTGGCGCGGCTTATCGTCGAGGAGGGCGTCAATAGGATTTTCATTCCCGCTGTAGCCCTTCAACAGTTAGCCGAAGGGTTCTGTGATCTGGAACGCGTTGACGCCTCACTAAAGAAAGTGATTGCCGGTTCCGAGCAGTTGCATGTGTCGCAGGCTTTGACCAAGATGTTCACGCAACTCGAAGGCTGCTATCTGCACAACGAGTATGGCCCTTCGGAGGCTCACGTCGTGACCGCCTTTGCCCTCCCGGCCTCGCCCGCGCGTTGGCCGCAACGACCGCCCATCGGTCGCCCGATTTCTAATGTTCGGATTTACCTGCTGGATAGCTACGGACAAGTGACGCCCATCGGTGTGCCGGGCGAACTGCACATCGGAGGAGTGAGCTTGGCGAGAGGCTATTTAGGTCGCCCCGACTTAACCGCCGAAAAATTTGTTCCAGACCAATTTAGTAGTGAGCCGGGAGGGCGTCTGTACAAGACCGGAGACCACGCGCGCTATCTGCCCGACGGTAATATTGAATTCCTCGGTCGCATTGATCATCAAGTTAAGATTCGCGGTTTTCGCGTCGAATTGGCGGAGATCGAAGTCGTGCTCGGAGAGCATCCGGCGGTGCAAAAAACTATCGTACTGGCGTACGACCAGACGCCCGGTGATACGCGCCTCGTCGCCTACTTGGTGGCCGAACCGGGTCAGGCTCCGTCCATCAGCGAGTTGCGAAACTTTTTGTCGGAGAAGCTGCCGCAGTATATGATGCCTTCCCATTTCGTGACGCTGGATTCACTGCCGCTCACTCCAAACGGCAAAGTGGATCGCAAGGCTCTCCCGCTTCCAGACCAGATGAGACCGCATCTGGATCAAGATTTCGTCGCTCCGCGAAACGGGCTGGAGGAGGCACTCGCCGGTATTTGGGCTGAGATTCTCAAGATAGAGAAAGTCGGCATCCATGATAATTTCTTTGAACTGGGTGGCCACTCACTGCTCGCGACGCAACTTATCTCACGCTGCAATGCGATGTTTCGTTTGCATTTGCCCCTCCGAACAATTTTTGAAACCCCGACCGTCGCCGGGATAGCCGAAAGAATGGTTCGAGAAGAACCGAGTCCGGGCATTCTCGAAAAAATGGCGGTGCTTTTAAAACAGTTGGATACTCTCTCGGAAGAAGAAGCAGAGGAGCGTCTATCGGCTGAACGATCATCTGCGGAAGGATAAGGACAACCTGCTTTATCCGCGACGAGCAAGAAGAGACTCTGGAAAGTGATTTGCTCCGTGCAATTAACCAAAGAACAGATCGAGCACTACGAGCAGAAAGGCTTTTTGCTTACTCCAAGTTGCTTTTCGACCGCGGAACTTGAGAGTCTGGAGGCCGAATTGCCCGCTCTTTTTGCAGAGGATACGCCGCGCAGAATTTTGGAAAAAAGCGGCGCGGTGCGAACCGTGTTTGCCGCGCATACCACGAACGAGGTCTTAGGGGTTTTTTCAAGACTTCTGAGGCTTGTCGAACCGGCCATGCAACTTCTCGGCAGCGAGGTCTACATCCACCAGTTCAAAATCAATGCCAAGATTGCATTGGACGGAGACCTGTGGGAGTGGCATCAGGACTTCTTGTACTGGCATAAAGAAGATGGTATGCCGTCTTCACATGTCACAACGGCGGCAGTGTTCATCCATGAAGTGAACGACTTCAACGGCCCGATGCTTATCATTCCCGGCTCACATCGAGAAGGAATGATTGATGTCGAAGCTCAAGAGAAGTTTCGCGCCCCGCCCAACGGGCAGCGCCAAGACGGCAGCCCGACGTGGATTTCAACATTGACGGCGGATTTAAAGTATAAGATCAACAAAGAGATTCTTGCCGCCTTAGTTGCCAGAAATGATATTTACGCCGTGAAAGCACCGGCGGGGTCGGTCATGTTTTTTCACGGTAATATGTTTCATGCTTCGGCACATAACCTCTCGCCTTGCGACAGGACGAGTTTGTTTGTCACTTACAACAGCGTCGAAAACGTCCCTCTTGAGATTAACAATCCCCGTCCGACATTTATTGCCAGTCGTGATTTTAGTCCGATAGTGCCCGTTCCCGACGATAGCTTACTTAAATTACGGAAAGCGAAAGTATAGTGGCCGCGTGTTTATATTGAGCGGCGGATGCATCCGCGAATATTGGCACTCCGGCTGAACTCGGATATCAGTCCAACACTCACAACCAAAGGAGCATCTATCGTGGTATACCAAATCGAACCTCTCTCAACGGAGTCCGTCAGGAAGCGCTTTGAACAACTGACGGCGAGCATCGCGTCCCACCGTGCGGTGAACAATCGCTTCTATAACGAGTGGGTGAGCAGACCCTTAAGCATTGAGGGCTTGAAGGTATTCGTTAGGAACTACGGGGCATTCGTCAAATCGTTTCCTAACGCCATGGCAGCGATTATCCTGATAACGGATGACCTTGAAGCCAAGACCGAGCATGTGAAGACTCTCTTTTCAGAAATGGGTTACGGGAATCCGCTGAAGCTTCATTCCATATTGTTTGATAATTTCTTCGTCGAATTGTCCCGCAAGTTGGGATGCGAAGGGCGTCTGAATAGAAGTTATCTTGAGGAGATGGAGGTGCTCCCATCCACGCAGAGATTCATAGACGGAGAACGAATGCTGTATGGAAACGAGAACCCTCAGATAGCCGTCGGAGCGCAATTAGCGCAGGAGTGGCAAGCCTACACGATGCTCCGCCAACTCTACGATGGCGCGAGAAATTACCTCCCGCTCTGGTCGAATCAGGATGAGTTTCATGAAGCGTGCGAATACTACTACGTGCATATCGGAGCAGCCGAAAAAGATCACAAAGAAGAATCTATTCGGGCGGCGCTCAAATACGCTCAAGATGAGGCGAGCATCGCATTAGTGACGGAAGGCTTCAATCAACATCTGGATTTGTACGTCGACTTCTGGGAAGGCATCTATGAGGCCATCGTTGAGGCTGAAGCGGCATCTTCAAACACTTAGATTTGCTTCCGGTGTTTTTTTGCAAGGCACTGGTGAGTGAATCTATAATCCGCCGGTCAATTGGTATCGTCAGGCGGCGCGGTTCCGACGTTGGGTGGCGTTCGTTTGTATAGAAGATGTTTTGTTAAGAGGAAATATTTCTATGAGTTCAGCTTACGAAAGCGCAGACTTGATTCTTAAACTCTATGATCTCAGACGTGAAGAGGTGATGCGTAAAGCCCGCGAATGGTACACGAAAGAATTTCATCCCCAGAGCGCTGAAGATGTCGTTAATGTACTGAGGGGCGAGCATAGCGCTTACTTCCGTATGGTCACATCTTACTGGGAGATGGCCGCCTCACTAGTCAACGACGGTGTGATAGATTGGAAAATGTTCATGAAAGCGAATCCCGGCGAGCCGGTCAATGTCTTCGTCAAGCTTTATCCTTACCTTGAGGAACTGCGCTCGATGTTCGCCTCGAAGTACGACGATGATCAGGCTTTTCAACACCTGGAGGAACTGGTGATGCGCTTGCCCAATGCAAGAGAGCAGCTAGACGAAAGAGTCGAGCAGTTCAAAGAAGCTCGGGCGCGACGGGCGGCAGAGAGCAAACAGCCGACGGCTTAGTCATGGACGCGTGCGGCTCTTGTCAGTACGATACTTGTAATGTTTGAGCATGGCTCTGATGTTATGAAGCAGTCACCTCCATCTCAAGAGTGAGTTGCGATAGACTCATTTTGCGCATGAGACGCGCCAAGGAGTGCTTATGCCAATCTATTGGGGCGTTGACTTTCATGCACGTCAACAGACTATTTGCTATTGCGCAGTGTTTTTTATCGTCAGCTTTCAACTTTTTGCAGTAGCCCAACCCGGAACCAACCATGCGGAAAGATTACTGCGGCGTGAAATGCAGGAGCGCAGGATTCCCGGACTTCAGGTTGCAGTTGTGCCGCGCGGAAAAATTGTTCTGGTTGGCTCATTCGGCATTGCCAATATTCAAGACTCTATTCCGGTGACAAATAAAAGTGTTTTATTTATAAATTCCTGTACTAAAGCCTTCACAGGTGTCGCGATGATGCAGTTTGTCGAGGATGGAAAGATTGATCTTGCCGCTCCTGTGTCCAGCTATCTCGACGGGCTACCTGCCTCGTGGCAGCCGGTCACAGTCCGGCAATTATTAACGCATGTTTCCGGGCTTCCGAATATTCTGAAATTCTTGATCAGAACACAGGAAAGCTTATCGGGAGAGATAGTGAAGATTCAGTCTGGGCGAAAGTGCCGGCCATGCCGATGGAATTCCCGCCCGGTGAACGGTTGATTCAAGGAATGTTATCACCAATCAAACACCCTCTTATCGTTATGTCAGAAATATTGACGGACGCGCGCTCAATGAAGATAAACTCATTTTTCAGGCGTTAGCCGTGGTGCAATGAAAATTCGCCACACGATAAATAGAGTTTCTGATGGATATTAAAATAGACGATCTCAAAGGTTCCGAGATATACGAACTGTTGCAGGAACATCTTCGGAGCGTGGCGCGACACTCGCCGCCTGAGAGTGTGCATGCACTAGATATTGAGGCATTACGCAAACCGGAAATTACATTTTGGACGGTATGGGAAAATGGGGAGCTACTTGGCTGTGGAGCACTCAAAGAACTGGACTCTCGACATGCCGAAATCAAATCTATGCGGACATCCTCGCCGCATCTGAGAAAGGGCGTGGCGAAAAATCTTCTTCAGCACCTCCTTGAAGAAGCCAAGCGCCGTGGTTACCGCCGGTTAAGTTTAGAAACTGGCTCGATGGAAGCATTCGAGCCTGCTCGTCAACTATACGCTAATTTTGGCTTTACATATTGCGAGCCGTTTGCGGATTATGTTGAAGATCCGTATAGCGTGTTTATGACAAGAGAGCTTTGAGTCTTTTGTTTGTCCCTGACTACTCTTCAACGGAGCCGACCGTGTTGGCTAACATGCAACATCTTGATTCTGTATCAGGGCATGTAACTGCTCAGGGAAAATGTCTGCTCACCGCTCAACGATTATGTCCGCTGTGGCTTTGTGCTTACATAGCGTGTAGATAACGTAAGCGGCGTGCCCGCGCTTGCGGGTCTGCCTCTTTCTTGACCTCTGGCTCCTCGATGCCGAGCTTCTGGTTCACGCGTGGTCGAGCATCTGCCTTCACCACTCGATGCTCCAGTCAGCGTCGCTCATCATACAGGTAGGTGGAGCCTTCCGGTGTGACGTGCACGCTCACCCACTTCCCCGAGACAGACGGCTCGTCTCTGCTGAGGAGTATCTGCAACGTCTCGCCGTGGGAGGCGATGGTGTGGTCACGTCGCACTTTCCTCGCCTCACACGTCGAGAACTGATACTCGATGCGTCCCTTCGCTTGCGGTGAGAGCGCCGCAATGGACTCGATGCCCAACTCTCTGATCACTCTTTGCACTTGTGATTGCCGACGCCGTCCGGCCAACTCGTCTGCCAGTGTCATCTCTTTCGGCGAGCGCAAGATAGTGTGCCGATCATGATAGAGGAGGCGTGACAACCCGTAGCGGCGGGCGATCGAGCGCAACATGACAAGGTAACCGTGCTGGTCTTCGGAAGGGCGGAAACAGGCGCAGATGATCTTCGAGGTGGCATCGTCAATGGCTTCGATGAGAGCCATCTGCGGGGCGCGGCCTTCGAGCCAGTCATGCGGTGAGCCGTCTATTTGCAGCATCATACCCCCGGCTCTTGCGTTCGCGCCGCATGCGCTTTGTCTGCGTCTTCGGCGACGGTGGTGAACGCACGCCTTCGCAACGCAACAAGCGGGAGAGGATCGAGCGTGACAGTGCAATGCCTTCGTTGCGAGCCAGAAGGTCTCGGAGGTGCGAGATGTTGAAGTCGTGATACTTGCCGCCCGCGCCGCACAGGGCGACCACCTGCGCGACGAGTCACGGGTCGGTGAGGTTCTGCGCAGCGCGTCCCGTATTGCCATGGACGACCGAGGCAAGATGCTGTGTGGAAAAGCGACAACGGAGACGGCGCAGGTGAGACCAACTGACGCCGAGCAAGTGTGCGGCGTCCTCGTTGCTGAGGTGTCCTGATATTAACTGAGTGATGATCTCTGCGCGGCGCAGTTGATGTTGATTCAAAGTGATAGTCCGCATACCGAGAGAGTATGCGGACATTTTCGCTGAGCAGAATGCTTTGGACGCTCCGCGCACGCCGGAAAGCGACCATCTGGTTGACTCATTACCTGTGATGCTCGCTCAACACGGCCACTCTTACAGGGCGCGGGTCGGGCGCGAAGTGGCCGATATTGGATACTGTGCCGCCAAGAAGACGCGCTTTCATGGCGTGCGCCTGCACTGCATTGCACAAAGACGTGAGCACCGCCTGCCGTTGCCCCAGCAAGTAAGGCTGTGTGGAGCCTCGCATCACGACTCCAAAGCCTTCATTGAAGAGCAGCCAGAAATAGCCACCACCGAATTGTTTGGCGATTTGGCTTACCCGACGCCAGAAATCATCACCCATTTGAAAGCACAACAGACGCGGCTCATTGCGCCACAGAAAAAGCCGAAAGGAAAAGAGTTGTCTGATGCTGAAACCTACTACAACCGGCTGGTGCGACGCATCCGGCAACCTATTGAAAGTCTCTTCAACTGGATGCAGGAGAAGACCGGGATTCAAAGAGCAAGTAAGGTGCGCTCAACTGACGCGCTGATGGTTCATTGCTGGGGAAAGCAGGCAGTTGCCTTCTTTCTCCTCGTTTTCAACTACTGATTCGCATATGTGTAGTCATTAGCACCCAATGGCAATCGAACCCCGAATTCAGCCACGCCGAGCGAACAGCTTTCAACCTCACCGCCGGAGCGCAACGATGAAAGGAATGCTATCGAGGCGGCTGGAATGAATTGTTCGGCGGCGCGCCCGCGCGAGCCTCCGGCCTGTGTCCGACTACTGGTAAACCTCGCCATTGTGTTTGATCCAGCCCGCCGGGTGACGTTTGCTTGGGTCGCGGTGTGTCCAGTGAATCACGCCGCCTTCGGCGTTCCATTCATACTCGCCGCTGAACGTCACCACGTCGCCTTTGCGAAGTCCGACAACTCTCGCCGCCAGATCGATGTTGTGCGCGATGAGCAACGTCTGGCCAGAGGCGAGCGCCACGACGAAGCGCTGATGGCGACTTCCGTCGTTATCGTCCGAGAGCACCCTTCGCACGACGCCCTGCCCTTGCACCTGAACGTTGCTTGTGCGTTGCTCGAAGGCGCGGGCGAGTGCCTCGTCGCTGCCCGAGAATGACCGGGTCGCCTTGCGAGGCTTACGCGAGCGGGATTTCTGTGCGGCTTCAGCCTTGAAACTGTACGAATCATCATGCGGAGCGGCGCTCAAGAGAAGAATGAGGCCGAAGATAAGCGACATAAATTTACGCGTATTTTGTCTCATATTACCATCCGAGTTAGCAGCCGAACGCCGTGGATAACCGGCGAGTTGTCAACGTGGAGATGAAAGAACTACTAATTTGCGAGTCCGGTTGATTCTCTTGTTAGATGGGCGCAATTGGTTGTGAGTTTAAATTCATGAGCCGACAATATCACTTATTGCAGCGGCCTTTGTTAATAAACAGATTCTAAAGCGACTTTGTCTTGTATCTCAACTGTGGAAAATCAGTGAGGCAAACAATCGCTTGATTGTTGAGTGTATAGCTATGATCTCATTCGACGCAATAGTGAATTCGAGTGAAACGCCGACGCGAAACATACAACATGCTGGCGCGCGCGCGTGCGCGCGTGAAGGTGGTTGGAAGGTAGGGCGGCGGATTGGTGTTATTCACGCGGGCCGGCTATCTGCCCACATCCCAAAGCTTGACGGCGTTGCCGCAGCCGCCCGCCAGCATCCTGCCATCAGGCGAAAAAGCCAGCGACGCGGCAATCCCGTCGTCTTTGAGCGGAAAGGTGCTGATCTGTTTTCCGTCCGGCGCGTTCCAGAGTCTGACGGAATGGAAGCTGCCGGTGGCAAGCATCTGGCCGTCGCGCGCGAAGGCAAGCGAGAAGATCGCTTCCGTCTCAGCCTCCGAAAGCGTCTGCTTGAGCGTGCCCGTCTCCGTGTCCCACAGTTTCGCCGTGCTGTCATAGCTGCCGCTTGCCAACGTCTTGCCGTCGGGTGAAAAGGCAACTGAGAGCAATCCCTTCGTATGACCGACAAGCGTGAGCTTCAGCTTTCCTGTCTGCGCATCGAACAGCTTCACGTCGTTCTCGTTGGAGCCGCCCAGCGCAATCGTTTTTCCGTCCGGGGCCAGAGCGGCGACGGCATTCGCGCCGCCGTCTATCATCAACTTCGGTGCGCCGCTCTGCGCGTCCCATATCTGCACCTTGCTGCCGGTAACGGTGAGCAGTGTTCGTCCGTCAGGCGAGAACGCAACGGCAGAAATGAGATTAGAGGGATCAGTGATGCGCTGCGTCTCCGCCTCAGGCTTGGCAGACGCGTTGTCGAGAAACGTGATGATGCTCTCTTTGGCGTCGTACATTCCGATGACCAGCGCCTTGCCGTCGGGCCGATAAGTGACGGCGTTAATGGTGTAGCCCGGTTCTTCAATCGTCTGTTTCAACTCTCCGCTCTGCGCATCCCACAATTTGACGGTGTGATCCCAACTCCCGCTCGCCAGAGTTTTCCCGTCGGTCGAAAAAGCGATGGATGAAATATTCTGTGAATGTCCCTTGAGCGTCAGCCGAGCATCGCCCGTCGCCGAAGTTGTTGCGGCTGATGGATTCGCCGGCGCGATGATGCCCGCCTGATTGGAGTTACGCGCGCCCGCTTTATGATCCTTGACGTTCGGCGCGGTGGAATTAAGCGCCGGGGTGTCGGAGGCTTGCGAGCGGCGATAAAAGTACAGCCCGGTCAAGGCGACGGCCATCAACAGCAGCAGAGCGGAGACCGAGAGGCCGACACCCAGCGAACTTTTAAGGCGGCTTTGCTCAGCCACGGGGAGCGGCGGCAGGCGCTCGGTCGCGGGGACTGTCGCGGATTGTCTCTCAAGCATGGGCGCGGCCACAGGCTGTGCCGTAACGGTCGCCTCGGTGGCCCGTGAGCTTTGCGTCGCAGACGTGCGTGGGGCGGCGGGCTGCTGCATGGCGACAGTGCGAACGCCCGCGCCGTCGAAGCCCTCCTGCGTTGCGCGCGCGACTCTCAGCATGTTGCGCATGGCGGTGGCGGAAGCCGGGCGCTGATCGCGTTTGAGCGCCAAAGTCTGACCCAGAGCCGCGCCGACATCGCGCGCGACGGACGGGTTGACTTCATCAGCCGTGCGTAACGGGTCTGCCTCGCCATTGAGCACGGCGGTGGCGCGTGCGAGCGCATTCGGCGGAGCCACTCCGGTCAGCAGATGATAGAGCGTCGCCGCCAGCGAGTAGAGGTCGCTGCGCGGGTCGGTTCCGGTCGCTTGAATCTGTTCGAGCGGCGCGTAGCTCGGCGTGTAGCCGAAGACGCTGCCGATGCTCGAAACTTGCGAAGTCTCTCCGGCGAAACCTTTGGCGAGACCGAAGTCGAGCAGAATAATCTGGTCGCGCGCCGTGAGCTTCAGGTTTTGCGGTTTGATATCGCGATGGACGATGGGCGGCGTTTGCGTGTGGAGATATTCGAGCGCGTCGAGAAGTTGATCGCCCCAGCGCAAGACCTCCTGCGGTGCGAACGCCCCGCCCTCGCGGCTTTTGCGCATCTCTTCCAAATC
Source organism: uncultured Pyrinomonadaceae bacterium (assembly GCA_964246705.1). Classification (GTDB taxonomy): domain Bacteria; phylum Acidobacteriota; class Blastocatellia; order Pyrinomonadales; family Pyrinomonadaceae; genus DASZCR01. The sequence continues at coordinate 6,443 of CAXTRQ010000124.1, read as the reverse complement.
TACGCCGGCGATAAAGTCCATGACGAGAAACTGGCCGCCGTTTTCGTTGAAGTGATCGCTGACGCGCGGGAGCGCAGGGTGGCGTAGATTGGCGAGCATACGCGCTTCGCGCTCGAACTGTCGACGCAGCATTTCGTCGGTGAAGAAGGTTTCTTTAAGCGCAACGGTGGTGTGCAGCCGTTGATCCTTCGCTTCATAGACGCTGCCCATCCCGCCTTTCGCGAGATGGCGGACGATAAGGTAGCGTCCTTGTTGCAGGGTCGTGCCGGAATCGAGCATCTTTCCATGTCTGCTGCTGCTGTTGCGCCAAGGCGTTTTGAAGTTCGTTGACTGCCAGAACCTTGACAGGTTGACGAACATCTTAACCCAGACCGCGCGTTTTCAGTAAGAAGGGGTGTGCTCATGGTGAACATAGCATATGCGGGCAAGACGATTTACCTGAATGGCCAGCCGTTCACCGTCATTAGCGTCATGCCGGAATCGTTCCTCGGCTCGATATTTTATCTCCACCATTCGTTCCGGGTGCCTGTGATGATGGCGCAGAAATTTGGCCGCATCACGCCGCCGAACGTCCTCCACCGCGAGATGGCGCTCGCCGCCATCGGGGCCGGCAAGGTGGTCTATTGCGAGAAGCCGCTCGCCCCGACCGCGGCCGACTGCCTGACGATGGCGCAGGCGGAGAGGGATTTGAATTCGGTGGCTGGCACTCTGGCTCAACTTTATCCCAAGAATAATGCTGATACCAAAATCCAACTCACGACGGAAGTAGATGGGCGGTACGCGGGCGCAACCAAAATCATCAGATACGGCGGTTTTCTGGCCCTGTGTGTCTCAGGTCTCGTGTTGCTGCTGGCCTGCGCCAATGTGGCAAACCTGATGCTGGCACGGGCTGTCATACGCGCCAGAGAGATCGGGTTCGGTTGGCGATTGGCGCAAGCCGTGGACGCATCGTGCGGCAACTGCTAACGGAAAGCGTGTTGCTCGCATTGCTGGGGGCGTTTGGGGTTGGGCGTTGGCGTATTGGGGAGCGGATGTGATACCGGCGAGTTTTTTGAAATAGCGCGAACGCCGTTCGTGATAGTCGCGTTAGGAACGCGGTCGGCGTCGTTGCCGCCAACCTTAAAAAGGAGCCTAACAATATTTACTACCGCGATCCGGAAGAGATGATGCGTGAGCGCGAACTCGATGTCCACAAGGCAAGCATCTGCATCGCTGTTCACGTTAGAAGATTCTTCGAGCGGCTGGAACGTGCGTGCGTCCAGTACGGGACTGGAACCGCATATCCTTATCGGGGGGTTGGATTTCGTACGACCCCCGCGCCGTTTTGGATTGCGTAGTGGAACCTTAGCTTGCCGCTCGTTGCCGCAGGGCGATTATTGACTTCGGCGGGCCTGAATTTCCAACGTGAGAGAGCAGCTACGAGAGCCTCTTTGATGGAGGGATGCGGCGCGGCGAGGGCATCAACCCTCGTCACGTTCCCTTGTTCGTCAATCTGTAGACGAGCGACCGCGAGTCCTTCCGCCCCGGCCTCGTAAGCCTGTGCGGGGAAGTCCGGCATCACGCTCTTGATGGCTAAACCTCTCAATACCTCTTCAGGTGTCGGCTCATCCGACATGAAAGCGAGAATGATATCACGACGGTAATTGACCCGCTCAGGGTTCATGGTGGGATTAAAAGTGCTGCGTGGATTGGGAATCAAGGCTGTGAGAAATGCCGCTTGTTCCTCGTCGAGGGAAAGGGCTGAGGTGTTGAAGTAGTGACGGGCGGCGGCCTCAACCCCGTAAATCCCGTCGCCCCATTCGATTACGTTGAGGTATAGTTCCAATACACGACGCTTGCCTAAAATTCGCTCCATCTCCAACGCAACCAAGCCTTCATGCGCTTTACGCACGAAACTTTTCGAGGATGAGAAGAATAGATTCTTGGCGAGTTGCTGATTGATCGTCGAAGCGCCGAGCACGATGTGTTTCGACCGCAGGTTGGTTTTGATGGCGAACCAAATCGCCGACCAATCGAGGCCGGAGTGCGAGAAAAAATTCGGGTCTTCGCCGACAGTTACCGCACGCAACAGGTGAGGAGAGATCTGTTCGTAGGGAATCCATATCTGTTGCCGTTCAGGCGTTGAGCCGCGCGCGCGCGCCTCGCCGTCCCGCTGCTCGATAAACGCGGTCGTTTCGGGGTTCGTGTGTCGCAACCGAACAACGCGCAGGAGAATCGAGGCGTGGTAGAGCAACGCGGCGCTGACGATGACGACGACGATGATCTTCGTCAATCGAAGCACACGCCGCCGCTTGGATTGATTTTCTAAAGATGCCTGTGCAGTGTGCTTCATGGGTTTGAAGATCGCGTGTGTGTCAGCTAAGCACTTGGGTCATGTCCGTCTTGCTCGCTGCGTCAGTGATGACCGGCCACCAGTAAAGACACTGTCCGAAGTCATAGATTAATTGCTGGCTGACGAGCAGCGCCTCCTCGGGGCTACGGCAGCCGGAAAAATGGCGTGGGTGAATGTTCTCTTTTTTCAACACGCTTTGTCGAAACCCGTCGAGATACCGCTCCACGTCCTCCGCCCAATAGACAGGCTCTCGACGGTGTGTCCGCAGGTGGTTTTCCAACGCTGTCACATGCGCGGTCAGTTCGCGGAAAAATTGAACGCGGATGAACTCCTCGAAGTCGGAAAAGCGCAGCCTACCAAGCGCCGAAAGATGCAGCCCTAATTTTTGGATATTATCGCGCGTACTCAGAAATCTTGAGGAATGTTCAAACGAACTGATGGCGGAGATCACGAGCGCCGAAACGTGCATGTAAGTCTCGGGTCGCAGCAATTCATCGGGTGCGTAAGACCTCTGCTCAGGCGGGTCATGAAGCAAGACGTAGGGCAGGTGTGCGAAGCAGGAATCTTTTATCGTCGCCCGCAACGTCTGCCCAAAGATGCCATCCTCGTTTCTCTCGACCGGAAAGAAGGGCGGAAGGATGTCACGGTTGTCGTACGCGCACGCTCCCGTCATGCACCGCGAATTCTTCGTAATAACCGGGCGCATCACCGAGCGCAGCACTTCCCGGCTGTGGCAAGACAATCTATATCTCTCTTCCGTCTCAAGAAACCGTGCGCGTGAAGCGCCCTCAAGGCCGAAATAGATGGCGGGCGATCTGAAAGCCGAATCCCCCATCGTGCCCGTATAGGTGATTTGCACTTTTGCTTGACCTGAAACAAGGCTGCGAACGAACGGCGGATCAAGCTCTCTCAAGTTAAACTCATAATCATCTTTCAACGTCGCCAGATAGCCAGCCACGTTAGCTCCTAACATCTCTTCGTGCGCCGATAACAGGTCAATGTCCGTCAACTGAACCGCGCCGAACGTGGCCTGACGGTCAGGAAAAAACCAGTGTTGAGTGTGGCGGTCAACGTTGCCGACGAGCAGCACGTTGCTGGCCTGTGGGGCGGTGGCAATCTGGCAGAAAACGTCGTCGTCGGTGCTTAAGAATTGGTGGCCTGTAGTGAAGAGTTGAAGTGCGTTACGGTTAGCGCCGATTGAAACGCCCAGATGCCCCCTCCCGAACAGACCGAAGTCCACGATATCCTGCGGAATTTTCCCGACTCCGGCCAACAATTTCGAGAGCCTAAGTTTCTCTTCCAGACCGAGGTAAGTGATTTCAGCGCCCGACTCTTTGGCTTCGCCCTGAAGCATGCGCCGCGTCTGCTCCCTCGCGCCCGCGTCCCGCGTGTCGTCTACTACGACAAACTCACAGTGCTTGTCGTGCTCCTGCGCGTTCGCCACGTAGCCGGATAAACAACGACGCAGTTGGGGCGGGCGATCACACGTCACCACGCCGACGTGGGTGATCGCGCCGCGCGTATAATCGCTTGCGTCAGAGCGCGCAAAACTGTCACGCATGAACGTGGCGGACAGTAGTGCTTTCCGCTCTACCAGAATGTTCAACTGCTCCCTGACTTGCTCAACCGACACGCGCGACATCTGCTGGCAACAGAACTCCGCGTGTTCATCCAACGTGCGCGCTCCGCCGCACAGACCAAGCAGGCTCGTTTGCAGCGGCGTCAGGATGCTTACCTCTTTTGTGACGCCGGAGTAAGTTAAAGTGTCTTCACCGAGCGAAAACCTGATCGTATCAGGGCACCTGACGTACCTCGGCGGGTCGCTGCTGGACTGACTTTTCGACGTGTCGTTCATAGCGCGATTTCAGGCTTACGCTTGGCCGGTAGAAGCCTCTTGCAAGAGCAGTCGGACTGCTTCAGTTTCAATCGCCGTGCCCTGAAAAAACTCAGGATTGACGCCCGTCAAAAGTTTGACGGGGTTGGTGAAAACCAAGTCTTGAAAATCCTCCTCGGTAATCAAACCTTTCTCGACCAACTCGAAAGCCTCGGCGACGACGGCGGTAATGTCCTGCACGTCCCAGTGCCCAACGTCGGAACTGAAGACGGCGTTGAGCCGCGCGCCGAAGGGGTTAAGATTGGTGTTGAAGGCAAGGGCGTTGAGATGGTCGTCGGCCTCGCAGCCGAAGAAGAGGTTGCGGACGAAGAGATCACGGATGTCCTCGCCCCGTTCGACCGCCGCTGTTGCCCAATCGTCGAGCGCCCGAGGTTCGTTCTGCGCTCTCTCTACCTGTTCCATAATGCCTGCCAACTGCTCCCACCTCCCAGCGACCGACGGGTCGCCGTAGAGACGACAAATATCCTGCAACTGCGCGCGATCCAGATGCACCGGGTTACAACGCTCAATCACGTTTCGATTACGCTTCTCCCAATGCGCCACCATGTCGGAGAGGAGCGAGCACGCCCACGCGACTCCGCCCTCAAGGAAAGCGAACCGCAGGTGGGGGAAGCGCCGGACGACGCCGCCCATAATCAGCGATTTGCACAAAGCCTCCCCGGCGGCGGCAAAGTGGCCGAGATGGTTGTACATGTAATTGGAAATTGACGTGCGGCTTCCCCACGCCATGCCAGCGGAATGAAACGTCGGGGCGACTTTCAACTCGGCACACTTGGCCCATACCGCATCGTAGTCGTATTCGCTGTCGAGGCCGTAGGTGTCGAGCCACACTGCGTCGTGACGCGCTCCGGGGCATTTGCGCGCGACGGCGGCGACCGGACGCATGACGTGACCGGCCAACATCACACACTTCAACCCCAATTCTTTCACCGCATATTCAAGTTCTTCGACGGCCTCCTGCGGCGTGTTCATCGGGATGAGGGCGGCTGGCGAGAGCCGGTCGCGGAACGCTCCGAACATTTCGGACTGGCAAGCGTTGTGCGCGCGACAACAAGCGCGCCTGAGTTCTTCGTCCGCAATATGCGGGAAGGCGAGGCCGTAGGTCGGGTAGAGGACGGCGAAGTCGAAGCCCATCTCCTGCATGCGTTCGTAGCGCAGTTTGGGCAACACGAACGTCGCCCAATCGAGCGTGTTTGCGGTCGGCACACGCCACCACGGCGGGCGTATCGCCCTTTGGTCATGTCGCTCCGCCCGCGACATCTGATACCAACGCAGCCAACCGCCTTGCGCACGGCGGCGCAGATAACGACTGCACACGTCCGCGCCCGCCACCTCTTTCAGGTGATCGAGGAACGCCGGGTCGAGTTCGACGGTATGCCCGTCGCAGTCGATAACCGGGTGGTTGAGGCGCGCGCGGATGGCCGCTGATTTTGACGTTGGAGCAGTAGTCATTAGCAATGCGTCTCTTTCCTGAAGAGCCTTACGCGGAGATCACATCTCGTCACGCCGGGCACGAGTCGTAAGCGACGGTCGGGATTGATGTAACTTTCATCGGCCAGCCTCGTGGCGAACGATGCGCTCTCGCTTGTGTTCCCAAATATCCCCCGGTTTCAAATCAAGTCCGACGACTGACGGATTCTCTTGCTGCAAAAGTTCGATAAAAGCCTTGACCGGTTCTTCCGTCTGGCTTCCTTCGGGATGCTCATACCAGTACGCGCCGCCGTTAGCATAGCCGACTGCGAACCTCGGCTTAATCCAAAGGGTTGACCTCACGGCTTCGCGCAACCCCATCACGTCTCTGAAGACTTGATCGTGAGTTTCGGCGGGTAACAACTCTTTGAGGGGCATTTCGGCGATGCGGCGTTTGAAGCCGGAGATGGGAAGAAAAGCCACGTCGACGCGATATCCCGCGCCCAAACGTTTCATAAACTCTTCGTCTTCCAGCATATCGCAGCCACAAAAAACAGTTAGCTCAGGACTCTCAAGCAGCCACGTCGCCTGCTCTGTCACCATCCATGCCTTATGGCAAGGCGTCCGCGTGATTCGCAAATCCCGGGCGGCGAAGCTCTCCCACGGTCGCAGACGAATGACCTGTGAGAAGCCGAGCCGCCGGAGAGTTGTTTCAAGGCTCCGGTTGTATTTATTAGGCTGCTCGATTTCGGGGACGATGACCGGGATACTCTTATCCAGCCGCATCAAGGTGGGTAGATTGAGGTG
>CAXTRQ010000123.1:17545-19179 GCA_964246705.1 uncultured Pyrinomonadaceae bacterium | reverse complement strand
TCTCGACCAGCCGGCCGTCCACGAAGGCCAAGTCGGCTGCGCGCGACGCCGCCAATCTGGGCGAGAACCAGGCGAGGAACTGACCGTCATGCTTTCGCCCTTCGCCGTCCAGGTGGCGGTCGCGCTGCTGGGTTTCGATGCGGCGGTCGAGCCGGACGCGACAGCCAAAATCTCGCCGCGCATCGCGCTCATCGCCGAGACGCACACGGGCGAGCGGCGCGTGCGCGCGGCGGTCGAGAAGCTGGTTGGAGATGTCGCGCAACGCAAGTATGGAGCGGTGAATATTGAACGGAAAGAAATTGACGGCGTGCCTTACATAAGCTGGATTGCACAGAGCGACCCGCGTCGCAGGCTGGTCGCCGCCGTCGCGGAGAGCGTCGCGGTCGTGGCGAAGGACGAATCCATCATTCAGGCATGTCTGGCGGCGCAACGCGGCGAGCGGCCTACGCTCGCCACCGATCAGCGACTACAGGAGATGCGTGAGCGGCTCGACGCCGACGGCGCACTTGTTTTCGGCTATGCGCCGACGGGCAGCGCCGCGAGGATTCTCGAAGTTGTCGCGCCGCTGTTCGTCGGACAAATTTCGACGAATCCGAACACGCAGGGTTCGCTGGCAATTCTGCTGCCCCAGCTTGCCAGCCGTCTTGTCGGGAGCGCCGCATGGAGTTCGCGCGTCTCAAAGGGCTTGGTTGAGGATACCTATTATCTCGACCTGCCGAGCGATCTCGCGCCGAGACTTTCCGCATCAATGGCCGTCGCAACGCAGAGCAACTTGCGTGCGAGCGATTTGCTTCCGGCGGAGACTTATCAGTTTTCGAGATACAACTATCGTGACCCTGAAAACGCTTGGCGGGGTTTGAACGCGGCGATCTCTTCGCAGGTTGATGTGTTGAAAGCCGTGCTTATCTCGCGCGCTCTGGAGAGCCTCCTGCATCCTTACGGAATCGAGTCGGTGCAGGAATTCCTCCACGCGACGGGAAGCGAAATCGTGACGGCACGACTTGATAGCGCGAGCGAAAAGAAGGTGCTCATTGTCGAGGTACGCGACCGCGAGAGTCTCAGCAGACAGGTACTAAAGAGGCTCGGCGCAGGCGCGCGTCGAGAGAAAACCGGCGACGCGGAGATGCTCGTCTCAAGGGACGCCGAGCAGGGCGCAGCCAGTTTCGTCGGCGACCTTCTTATCATGGGAGATGCAGACGATGTGCGCCGCTGCCTCACAGCGCGCGCAGAGCATCGCACACTGGCGACAGCGGAGGCTTATCAGGCGGCGCAGTTGAACTCGACCGGCGAACCGCCGCACGTCACGACGATGCAGAGCGATGCAGAAGCCGCTCGCGGCTTCATTCTCTTTTTTGCCAAACAACGCGAGGCCTCGACTAAAACGCTGAACCTCGAAGCCTTCAAGCGCGCTCTGCGCCAACGTCCTTACGGCATCAGCGAAACACGTCTGACCGAGACAGGCTTTCAGAAAAAGACGCGCTCTTCGTTCGGGCAGTTCGGCTCGATTGTCGAGCAGTTTGCGCCGAGCGACGGGACAGACTAAAAGTTAGGCAGATAACGTTCCTTCTTTCTTAGCGCCTTGGGGGGGTGCGCGGGGGGCTAAATATCATAACGCGCGGCGCCCCGCCGGGGCG
>CAXTRQ010000123.1:0-17535 GCA_964246705.1 uncultured Pyrinomonadaceae bacterium | reverse complement strand
TCTCCGGCGTGAAACTTATTCTCACGCCGGAGACGCCAAGTCGCTAAGAAAGGAAGGACGCTGAGAAGATTGCTTTCAAAATCTTCAGCAATCTTTCGCGGACATGGTCTAAGAGTTTCCGACGTGGGTTTATTCTTCCAGCGGGGTAGAGACGAACGGGTGGTCGGCGAGCACGGCGCGCATATTGATCTGGCTAAAGAGAGTTTCCAGGTAGGCTCCGAAACGGTGGAGAACCGGCGCGAGTTCGGTCGCGCCTCTGGCGGCCCCGATTTCTTCGACAAAGCGTTCGTAGGACTCCCAATCCTTATACATCAGGAAACGCAGGCTCCCGACTTGAAACGCGAGGAAGCGTTCGATGAGCGGCGCGAGCGAGCGCTGTTCCCTCTCCACCTCCGCACGGCGAACATGCTGCAACAGCGTCCAGATGTCGCCGCGCAGTGCCAGCGATTGATCGAGCTTTGTCCGGAACGCGCTGAAGAGGCGTTGACCGTCGAGCGTAGGATCGAAGATTTGCGCGAGGGCGACGATTGATTGTTGAAAACAGTCGCGTAGCAGACCATGCGCGTTCTCGACCTTAGCGTAGAGGTGCGTTGCTTGTCTGAGCGCGCTCAAGCCGACGAGTTCATGCTCGAAAGCTTTGCGTAACTCCATCCGAATGGCGTAGGCCATCCCGTCGAGCGCGTCGAAGACATGTGCCTCTAAATTTTCGATGCGCAGAGCGCGCGCGTCTATAAAGTCGAGCAACACGCGTGTCTCTTCGCGGATGAACGTCAGGATTGGGAGCATCCGTCTGAGCGGCTGGTCGCGCCACAGAGATGCTTCGATGAAGCGCAGGGTCTCGAGCAGTCCTGTCAGTCGCAAGAAAATATGGAGCACATCTGCGGCGATAGTTTCAGGCTCAATCCGTTCGATGACTTCAAGCAGCGCCGGTTGCAAGCTCTGCGTGCTGCCTTGATTTTGACCCTGCGCCAGTATCTTGGTCGCTGCCGATTGTTCAAGCTCGCGCTTAATAATTTTTCCGAGGCTGGCCCATGCGTGAAAACTAACGATGCGTGCGCCGAGCAGAGCGTCGCACAGTGCGGAGGCGTCGCCGGTAATTTCAGCCAGTGCATCGAGCGCGTCGTCAGTCCAGTCGGAGATGCTGTCGTGTCCCTCTTCGAGAAACAGAGACGACTCTGCACGCTCCTCATCTCTGATGTCGTTGGCAAAACTGGCGGCGGTGCGGCGAGACAACCCGTTGATTAGTTGGGAACAACGCAACAGCGCGTCCTGCGCAACGCGCGTCTCATTGGCGAAGTCGCGAGTCAAAATCCCTTTGCTCTCAATTTCAGTCAGTGGAAGATTGCGCGCGTTGAAGAAGCTACCGAGCGCGCTCAACCACATGCTAAGCTCGCGCGCGGAATTGTCGCCCAGACGGCCTTCGCCATTTGGTTCAATATTATCGTGAGGTTGTGTGGAAGTTTCGAGTGGTTCGCTGTCGGCCAGCGCGCCCTGAAAATTTGTTGTCGTGTCCAAGGGGCGTTCCTCGCGCATTAGGAAAGCTCGCATCGAAAGCGTAAGGCATTCACGCTCTCCGCTTTGATTGTAAACGGGAAATGCACCAAGTGGCAAAATAAGCATCTGACTTTTCGCCCGGTACACTACGGAATCCGGCTTTTAAGAATTATCGGCTCAGAGTTTGTTCTTTCCATGACGCCAATGCAGAAATTTTCTCAACTGCTCGTCGCGACCCGCAATCCCGGCAAGATTGGCGAGTTTGCAGAAATGCTGGCGGGTTTGCAGGTCAGTCTCCGCGACCTCTCAGAGTTTCCACACGTTCCCGAAGCGGAAGAAAGCGGCACGACCTTCTCAGAAAACGCCGCGCTCAAAGCTGGCTTCTACTCGGCACAGACCGGCCTCTGGACGCTGGCTGACGATTCAGGTCTTGAAGTTGACGCGCTCGGCGGCGCGCCCGGCGTCTTTTCGGCGCGATACGCTGGCGCGGGCGCAACCGCTCTGGAAAGAATCGAACAACTGCTCGCCGAACTGGCTGCGACTAATGACGGGGAACGGCGTGCGCGCTTTGTCTGCGTCATCGCGCTCGCCCATCCCGCAACAACCCGTATGGAATTCTTTAGCGGCGTGTGCGAAGGGTGCATCGCTCCTGAACCGCGAGGCACGGGCGGTTTCGGCTACGACCCGGTGTTTATCCCTGACGGTTACACCCAAACTTTCGGCGAACTCCCGGCACTCATCAAGAATCGCTTCAGCCACCGCGCGCACGCCTTACAAGCGGCAAACGCTTTCTTACAACGACGTATTGACGCAACTCAGCTTGACCCTAAAGAGAAGCTGCCGCTAGAATGAGCCACCCGCAAAGATTTCCGGTCGTTCCGTCAGTTCGCCTCTTATCAACACGGCGTTGAATTCGGACGGCACACGTCGGGGCGTAGCACAGCCTGGTAGTGCGCTCGGTTTGGGACCGAGAGGTCGCAGGTTCAAATCCTGCCGCCCCGACCACCTAATCTTTGAGAGAGCGGGTAGCATTTCTTCCCTCACCTCTGCTCGCACAGTTTTCGCAATTGTTTGGATTTTACAAGCTCAAACGGCTCGCCAACCCTCCAAATTTGTGAGCAATGCGTCGTTTTTTGTGACCGCAGGCCGATTTTGCCTCGAGGCTGAGGACGGCGTCTGTTTTGAGACTGAATTTTTTAGCAAAAATAGCGAAAAGCGGCTTTTTTTCGAGACGTGAGGCCGTGCGGTGTGATATATCTGCTGATGTAAGCTTTTTCAATTCTTCCCGAATTCGCAGGAGGTAGCCACACCACGTCATGGCGACGACCAAAGCAGGCAAGAAACGCATGTCCCAATCTGAAGTGCTTAACCACTTCGCTGATAAGACTGGAATGAAGCGCGCTCAAATCAAGGAGCTTTTTGAAGAATTAGCCAATTTAGCGAGCCAAGAGGTGAAATCGAGCGGCGAATTCACACTGCCCGGCTTCGGCAAATTGGTTCTTTCCGAACGCAAGGCGCGCGAAGGCCGTAACCCACAAACGGGCGAAACAATCCAAATTCCTGCTAAAACCACGCTCAAATTCCGAGTCGGTAAAGGCATGAAAGACAACGTAGTGCCCAAAAAGTAACAGGCACACTCGTCAAGCCCGTCATTTTTCAAAAGATATAGACCAGTTTGCCGCCTGCGAGTCTTGAAGGCGCGTGTTTTCGCGCCCGAATCTCACAGGCGGCAAGACTTTTTCAAGCGCCCATCGAAAAACTCGGCGCGCGTTGGCACTAAAGCCGCTCAATAATCTTATAGACAGGACTTGCCAGCCCGTCCACGCTTCTCGTCGCTCGCAATTTTCCTCTCCGTTGATAAAAGCCCTCTACAGTATAACTTAGAGATATTATGCGAACGGTCTGGATGTAGTTCCATGGGGATTTTCGCGTCGCCGTGGTAGCCGAAAAAAAATCTCTAGCCTTTTCCTGAATGTTTCGGTACAATGCCCGGTTTCAGACCCCCTAATTCTTGATGCCGTGTAGTGTTGAAGAGTTTGGACAGGGCGCGGGTCTGTGTAAAATTTCCGGAAATTGCAACATAAACGCATCCCGGAAATTGCCCTGAGCATCTAAACTTTGTCTTCTGAATCAGTTAGAGTTGGTGGATTGATACTCCCGGCGAGGCCGGAAAAATAAGGAGCATACTTAAAGTGACTTTCGCAGTGACATTTCCGTTGGAAGAGCGTCTGAAGACGATTGATCATATTCAAGCGCGTCGCTATGCAAAACTGTCGGGCGCGCCCCTCGACATCGCGACCGAAGGGATTCTGCGTCATCTGCGTGCCTGCGACCGCATGGATGTCAACCCTGATGTGGCTGCCGTGCGTGAGATTATTGACGATGCGTTGAATGGTCGCCGTGTTTTTGCGGAGACGTTCAACAACGCAGCGTAATCGCCATTTTAAGGCCAGTCCCACAAATTTCATAATCTCAAGAGACCGCCTGCCCTCAACGCTGGCGGTTTCTCTTTTTTAAGCCCTTGCTCCAAGAATTTAATTCCGCAGTGTTTTCTCTACGCTCAGTAGTTGAGCGCGTCGGCCTGCGTCAGTTGGTAATGCATGATGGCGATCAGGCTCAAAGCATCCGTAATCTCGCCTCTGAGCGCCAACAGTAGGGCTTCGTTGAATTTCACGCGCCGGATTTTGAGTTGCTCTGTGCCTTCTGGACGACGTTCGCACTGTGTCAGGCTGGTGGCGAGAAACCAGATGGAGAGTTCGTCGCTGACGGAGTTTGAAAGATGTGCTTCACCAAGTTTGACCCAGTTGCTTGCGCGCAGGCCGGTCTCTTCTTCCAGTTCGCGTTGCGCCGCTGCGAGCGGTTCTTCATCTTCGGAGCAGCCGCCTTCGGGAATCTCCCATGAATAGACATCGAGAGGGTAACGGTATTGCCCGACCAGATAGATGAAATCGTCTTCGAGCGCAAGAATCCCGATGGCCTTATTCTTAAAATGAACGACGCCGTAGATTCCCTCTTGTCCGTCGGGACGCACGACACTGTCTTCGCGTACATTGATCCAAGAATTGTCGTAGACCGTCCGTGAAGAAAGTTGCCGCCAAGGGTTCTGTGTCTCATCCGGTGACATGTTTGTTGTCTTCATACTGAATCTTAAAAAATGCGGTTCGCTATCGCCCGCTTCGATTCAAATTGAGACCCCACGCGGCGGCCTTGTGGTTCTCCGTGCTTCGTCTACTGATTCTCTGCTTGAGGAACATTGCGTAATTCTTCCTGCTCCTCAAATAACGATTCCTCCGGCTGCGGCGGCGTCGCAGTTTCGGAAGCAGAACCGGCATGTCTTAAAACATCAAGCAGCGCCAGTGAGATGGCAACCACGACCGGCCCGATGACGAGTCCCAGAACGCCGAACACTTGCAGGCCACCGAGCACCGAAAAGAAGATTAATAGTTCGTGCAGACGCGTCTTCTCGCCGACGAGCTTTGGACGGAGAAAATTATCCACTGTCCCGATTACAACCGTGCCCCACGCGACGAGGATCAGAGCTTTCCCCCAGTGTCCTGTGATTGCCAGATAGAGCGCCGCCGGAACCCACACAACGAAGGCTCCGGCCATCGGTATCATCGAAAGGAAGATCATGACGACGCCCCATAAAAGCGGCGACGGCAATCCGAGCAGCCAGAAAGCGAAACCGCCGAGCGCGCCTTGGATCGTCGCAATCACCAGTACGCTGTAGACGCTCGCGCCGATGACCTCGCTGGTGCGCAAAAAAATCTCGCTGGACTTCGTCTCATCCAGAGGCAACGCCGAACGCAGCCCCGCCTTCAACCTATCGCCGTCTCGAAAGAGATAGTACATCGTGAAGATGACGAAGAAGGTTTCAACGACGACACCCAACACTCCGCCGACCAAGCCGAGCGTGCGGTTGGCAATCGAGCCGCTCATCGTCTTCAGACGCTCGGCAATGAACTCCTCCGAACGCAGTGTCTTCAATCGCTCGGCAATGAACTCCTGCGAGCGCAACTGGTCAATGCCGACATACTGATCGAGCCAGCGCAGGAAGCGTCCCGTGATTGGCGAGTTGGGGTCAAGAATGGCGACGATGCTCGTCTGTAGATTCTGCGCCGCACCGCTCACCTCTCTGACGACCGCCAGCGTAATCAGAGTTAAGGGCACGAGAATGGTCGTGATGACGAGCAGACACGAAAGCGCCGCACTCCATCCGGGACTCTTCGTGCGCGCCTCAATACGTTTATGAATCGGATAGAAAACGATGACCAGCACTAACGCCCACAACACCACCTCGATGAATGGCTGCAACATCAGCCAACACAGATAGAGCGCGATTAATGTCGCGGCAAACAGCGCGAGCCAGCGTGCCTGTAGATTCTTCATCCCTCATTCTCAATTGACGTTTACGCACACTTTAGCATAGCCCACAGCCTTTCCCACTCGCTGCTTGATGAAAAGATGTGCGCGGCGTCTCCTCTTTTAATTGCGGAAAGCGTCGCCAGTTGACTCCAACCGTCCGGCGCATGCTAACATCACGCCGCATCAATTCCTTCCGGCTCCCGTAGCTCAGTGGATAGAGCATCTGCCTTCTAAGCAGAGGGTCGCAGGTTCGAGTCCTGCCGGGGGCATCAACCAATCCCAACAGCACGCAAAGCCTAACCGCGCGCCACACGCGCGTTCCAACTTGCCATCAAAGTAGGGGGCAAGTTTTTTGCCACCCGCAACTTTAAGTTAGTCGTCCCTGAAAAAGTCCTTACAGGTGAGGCCGAAGCGTTCAAAAGATTAGTCTCAGCAGCCATTTGCCTCGTCACGCCTTCATCAAACACCTATGGCAATTCTGGAATTATGACTTAAAGCAGATTCTTGATCGCGTAGAAGATTGACAGCAGAATAGAAGCGCCGACGAGGATGACCGAGACGAAAAAGAAGGTCCCGACAAAATCTTCAAGAATTTCCATCGCCCCGAAAAGCACGGATTTCGTCTGCGTCTTCTGTTTTTCCGCATGCGCGCGTTCGCGCCGTGCGAATTGCACACGGAAGTTCTCAACGTTGCAATAACCGCAAAGGCAGGCGAAATCGCCCGCATCGTATTCGATGCCGCCGCCACAAGTCTGGCAATTTGCCGTCTCGCTGCCCCGCATCTCGAAAACAGGCACGACAGGTAACTTTATGCGTAAGCTTTTGCTGAGATTGGTAAGAAAAATGAACACGATCATCCAGATGATGAAGCCGAAGAAAGCCGACAACATGACGAGAAAAGTCGTCGTCTCGCCGAGCGCCTCGAAGGTCTTGTCAATCCATGTATGGGGGAAGACGTTGCTTCCTATAACGACGGTCGGAAATAAAACGAGCGGCTCGATAAAGATTAATAGAAAGAAGACCCAACTCACCAGAGGATACGTTAAGACGTTTGCTATCCGCCAATGTCTGACCGCGCTTTTAAGTAAACTCTTGACTTGCGATTTAAGCGAGACCGCCGCCGCGTAATCTTCCGGCAGAACGCCTCGCGTCAGGCAATACGGGCAGAAGGTTTCGGTCTCTTGGAGCAACATACTTCCGCCGCAGTTATCGCAATTTAACGGCTTGAGTTTCGGCAGCCCGTCAAGAATCAACTCAAAAATCTCATCCGATTTAATGTTCTTTCGGCGAGTGAGTTCCGACTCCTTCTTGAGAGACTCAAGTTGCCGGCTCTGTTTCCGCCACAGCACGCACGAAATCACCAGTAAAAAGGGCGCAGAAATTCCTTGAAGAAGAAAGATTATGAGGCAGACCTGATAAAAGTAAGCAAACATCCGTCAGAACACCTTGGACACTAACCACGAAGCATCTGACGCCCGAATTCGAGCGTTGGGCGCGCTCGTAATCGAACCCAACTATTTCAGCACCCATATAAGCGCGTTTTAGCCGTTTTATAATACTCCTCTACTTTGCTGTGCACCCTGCTTATATAGGCTGCGTGTTCTTTTAAAGCATTCTCCGACGATTCAATATCTTCATCGAAGATGTTACTCGTAGTTTTGCTCTTTTGGCTGATCAAATCAGCACGATCTTTCAATAGTTTATTATTATGAAGATAAGCATCTATTAACTCCCGTCCCTTTAAATACCCTGTGACGATGGCTATCCTAAGTTCATCATCGGGTAACTGACCAATGAGTGAGCAGTTGGTGTCATAAACAACAAAATAGCCTTGATGCAGATACAAAGGGTATTCCTTCTCTACAATTCCATCGTCCTTGAGCGATTTAATTGCATCACTGAACTTGTCATTGTAAATAGTCCAAAGTGTTTCGATCTCCGCGCGTAAGCCTTGTAATACTCGATTAACGGCGACCTTTCGCGCTTCTTCTTGAAGCATTAAATTGTTCAGATGGGCTTGTTTCGTGGACGCTCTAGTGGCATACACTCCAAAAAGCGCACCTATTAATCCGGCGGCGAGGGAAATTAGTGCAGTGAGGATTTCCATAACTTACTCCTGAAAGTCAGGTGAGTAATCCGCCGACAACCATATGTTTGGGGATATGCCAGCGCAAGCGCCTGACGCACGAATTAAACGGGCGCGCAGACAACGTCGAACGCATTCAAGTTCCCGATGAAAGTCTTGCTCACTCGCGGTCGGCTTGAACGACTTGTGAGGCTGGTTAGTGTTAAGCATTAAAGTACATCAATCGCAGAGATCATTCACCACTCTAAGCAATTCAATAATTAATGAAGACAAGTTCTTTATTCGTTCCTTGCCCCAATCAACTTCCTCCCACAAATAAGGAATAATATGGAAGGGGGAAATTGCCGCCTCGTCATCAATAGCCTTCAACCAATCAGCAAAAATCGAAGGGTAATTGACAGGCGTATCATCCCTCGAAAATATCTGCTCGGATATATCCGGCTCCAACTTAGACAGGTATGGTTCAAGGCTTCTGATCCTCTCTGAAACTGATGGACGGTTAATAAGATAATGGATGAACGATAAAAGATCGGAAACAATCCGATTCAAGTTAGGAGTCGGCGTTTCAGTAATCACGCCGATGACTTTATCGAGTTTGTCTTCATAAGAGTCTTCAAGAAGAACCGTACTACTCTGGAATTTATCAACCGTGATGTCTTTCTTCAAAACATCCCCTGAGATGGAGGTATATGGCAGCAATTCATAATTACCAAGTTTGTACTGTGGGAGATACATGTCAAACCAGCTTTTTGAATCATTTTTGTGAGTCTTCCTGGACTTCTTATATACCCTGTTTGACTCAGGCGTATCCTGCCCTCTGCTTGACGCCATGACGCTGAGAAAATGTTTTGTTTGCGTTTCAAATGGCTTATCAAACTTTATTTCTGATATAGGCGCGATTTTGATGTAGCCATTATAGTGTTGCTGTGCAAAGAACTGAGCAAAGTAATAGAAGAATATTTCCTCATCAAACGTGCTGAAAAGATCGGAAATGGTTCTCAGTATGGTCAATTGACTTTCCAATTCTTTTTCCAAGCTCACAGCGAGATTCTCATAGGAGATTAGCGTCGCAATGTCAGCCGAAAGCTGCGCTCTATCTAGGTTAGTCATCCCGTTAAATCTCTTTCCAATTAGTTTTTTCATTTGTGAATCATGGGAGCTTAAACTTTTCTCACCCCATAATACTTTCGCCAGATCCCTAAATTCCTTTGTAAGTTTTTCAAGCGCTTTTCTATTTATATTTAATTCCTCTCTGCCAAAGTTATTAATCCCGAAAACTTTGTAGTTGAAATCCAACGCTCGATAAAGGCGCTTTCTTTTATCAAGGCAAATTCGTAGCCCATCGAGAAAATCTTTCTTCGACATTCTTTTATTGATAGATCTGTTATGTTTTATCCATGACACGTCCGCTAACATGACATCAAATTGCTGAATCCCTATGGCGTGAGAAATCCGCATATTTCGACCGATATCTGCCAGCAAAAGTAAGGTATCAGAGATTGGCGAAAGACCATGACAAATCAAGGATGAGACGGAAGACTGCGTTTTGAGGAAGGAAAGTAAGTTATGAAAACTTGCGACATCAGGATCTTCACCAAAAAAATTATTATAGGATTTGAGTAGATTAGGAGCCTCTTGATCGGGGTTCTTTTGTTTTCCTCCCTGCCCCCATCCTAAGCAATACATTTTCGAGAACAGGAGTTCCGGACATGCCACACACATTGAATAACAGAGATCGCTCAATTCTTTATTGGGAGCAACAAGTAAGCAGGCTCTCGTCAAACGAGTAAAATACGTCTCGTTAATCCTTCTATGAAGTCGTGCCGGGTCAACTCCTTTCGCGGTCTCAGCACTTTCAACTTCTTTCCTGAATCTGTCTTGGCTATACTCGATAACTGTCGAGAGACTAATCATGTCAAACTCCTGTATTTAGTTGTAAGTAATTTTAAGACTTGAGAAGTATAGCAGCCTAACGCCCGAATTAACTCACGCTGCGCACAAAGCATTCTCCCTGACTCGGAACAAACAACGATGAGAGGGATGCTATCGAGAGGTCGGGTTCAATGAGTTGTTAGCTGCCCCCGCCCACTCGAATCTGCCTGCCGGGTTAAGGCTTCTCCAACACCTTCCCCGTATGTGGCAAATAGGTAGCTTCGGTGGCTTGGCTCGCCGGGGAGGTCTGCCCTTGTGAGGCGCTGACAGGCCCAGACCATAAGTCTCTCAGCGTCTCCCATGCGCTCCAAACCGGCAATGTCGTGACTCCCAGCAGCAGGGCTAACATCAAAGGTGCGCCTCGCCCTCGAACATAGCGCAACAGAGGCAGAGCGGTCAGCAACGGCAACCCGACGCTCAAGATTACCCGCCCGCAATACAGCCATCGCCAGTTGTCTGCCGTCAAGATAAACGCTGAAGTGATTATCCATCCGAAGAACGGCCCAAACGCGCACGCCACCAACCAGAAAGCCCCAATACGGTCGAGCCAATCATGTCGCAGCCTGACGGGGGTGTGATATTCGGGACGAACCAGAAAATACAACCCGATTGCCGACAAGAAACAGTAGGCTGAAAAGAAGACGGTCAGTCCCCACCCCAACGAGCCGACTTCGCCGAATCTCAGATAAAAGATCAGAGGGATTAATATCACCGACCAGACAATTCCCATCAACCAACGGCGAATATCTCGCCTCAAGGATGCCGGGTCTGAGCCGCTTTGGAAGAAACTGCGGGCTACTGCTTCTGCCGTTCGAGGCGAGGCAGTATGTGGCGGCGCGTCTCGTGGTCTCTCTTTTGACATAGAGTTGCTTAAGGGGCGGCTAACGCTCGAAATCAACCGGCGAGCAATCACCGTGTTTGATAAAAGACTTGCTAATTGCGAGTCCGTTTGAACGAGTTGTTAGGCGGCGCATTGAAGATAACAGGTACATCGCCGATAGTACTATCCCCGATTCCGGTTGTACTCAATTTAGCGTTGCTCAGATTGCAAGACGCCGGACGAGCAGCACGCAAGCCACAAATCAGCATACAATGTTGAAAGGAAAGTCATCTGCGGCAGCCGATTCAATGAGTTGTTGGACGCGCGATTAGTACCAAAAACCTTGCTGGGAGGTAATCGCTCTTTATTACTTACTATCGCAATTTCTTGCTCAATATACTCGTTAGAAGCATTGACCCGGTCTATTTGAACTCCCTTGGATTCGTACCGCTTTAACATTTCCTACGCGAGCCATTCAAATTTACTGTACATGAATGGCTCCCTATAGAAGGCTCTTGTATTTTTCAGCAAGTCAGTTCTAACTTTAAGGGCAATATAACATCGAGTGATTCGCCAATTGAACCAATCCCAAACAAGTTCTTCATCCTAACCACTGACGCCGTATTTGCCGTCGTATACACCACGGCCCCAACCCCAATAGTGACTATAGTTCCCCTTAAACCTATATCGCTAATGATCCGACATCCATACAAGTACCTTTCTTTCTGTTCTCATGCTTGAGGACATCCCCCAAGCCCATCCATGCAGCATCTTCGAGACGCTCATCTCGGTTGGTTTAGCTCTTTTGGTTTACGACTGCGCTTGATTGGGGAATGACTTGTCTATGACCGCTGTCGGGTTTCGAGGCCGTAGCGGTAGAGAGGATTTATTGGGTGAAGCGTTCGGGGCGCGTGGCCGAGAAAGATTTCAGGGGTTCTTGCCGGAATTGTGTTCCGACTTCCCGGCGGTCTTTTTGATGTTCCGGCACAGTTCGATGATGCTTTCCAGATCGTTGCGCGCCTTCGCTGAAAGTTTCGCGTCAATCACGTTGCTGTCGCTTTGAAAGACCGGATTGTGGACGAAGCTTTTGACTGTTTGGTTGAGCCGGATGAGAGCGGCTTTGACTTCGCCGGTCTCACTTAGTAGCGGTTTCTCCGCACTATGCTGCTGGTTTTCGGGAGCGGGGAGCACGAGATTAATTTTCAGCCGGATGGCGAGCGTCTTAATTTCTTCGGTCGCTTTAAGGACTATCCTGATGTCGGGCGGGTCTTGGCGGAGCACGGATTGCATCATCTCGCGGTTAACGACCTGTATCTGCTCGAAATCTTTATGAATCTGTCTGATGAGAATTCGCTGTTCAAAGACGGGAAGCGCCCTGATCGGTTTTTCAATCTCTCTGAGTTGCGTTTCGCGTGCAAGTAGATCACGGTCGCGGTCAGACATCGTGGGACGGGTCTGCGCGCAGACGGACGCATTGAGCGCCGTGGAGAGGAAGAAAGCGACGGCTAGAAATATCGGATATTGTGCGGCGTAGCGTGCGGGCTGGTACTTCATCCTCATTCTCCGTGTGGATTATTTAGACTCCTCTTGATCGTTGGCGGCGTCAGTATAATCCTTTCGAGAACTCTTAACAATTCGCGTTTTGGCAAAGCTATGGCGACTGGTAGTAGATGTCGCGGGGCTTTGAAACTTTCGACCTTTCGGGGCTGGCGTTAATTTTCAGAAGAACATCTGGAAATCGTCGCTGTTTGATGTTAGGCTGTTTGGCATCGCTCAGGTACGGCACTTGAGCGGGGTTGCGCGAGCGAAATCTAAGGCCACGGCTGTTTCAATCTCGCGGTCACTTCAAATTTGAGTGGTTGGAGATTCGTCGAAATCTCTCCGCGCCGGAGCATACCAATCTCAAACATGTCTGGACGTAAGGAGTAGCGCCCCGGATGCCTCCAACAATTTTCTGCTCCGGTTGCGGAGAAGAAATCCTCTCTCACCTTGTTAACTGCCCCGTCTGCGCCACGCCCTTGCCGAGAACCGAGCCGGAGCAGCGACCGACATCACAGAATCGCCCTGTCGCACCGCCGCCATCGAGGCAGGGTTATCAGCCGCCTTACGGGTGGATGGACACGAATGAAACGCCGAATGGAGTTATCCCGACCACGCCCGCGCAGCCAGCCTACCAGTCGCCCCCGGCTACGGCTCCCGGCATGCTGCCCTGCCCTTCGTGCGGCAAGCTGGTTCCACGCACACATGCTTTCTGCTCGCAGTGCGGTCGTCCTCTTCAGGCGGCCTCTTTGCAGCAGCAATATCAACCGCCGCCAGCCGTCTATTATCCGGTCGCCCAACCGCCGGTGCAGCGCACGGTCAGCGACAATACGCTTGTCATCATTATCGCGATTATCGCGGCGCTCGTCATCTTAGGCTTTTTCTGTTGACCGGAAAGCGATGTTTCAATATCTGCGAGACAAAATTTTCTTAACGAGCGTAGCGCTCTACGCGGCCAACCGTTGGCTGTTGAAGCCGCATCTTCCGTCCGGCGAGGTCTTCTTTCGCGGCTACTTCAACGACCTGCTCGTTATTCCCTGCGCGCTTCCGCCGCTGTTGCTCGTTCATCGCCTGCTCCGCGTGCGCCACACGGACGCGCCGCCGCAGGCTGGCGAAATAGCCCTGCATCTCGCCGTCTGGTCGCTCTTTTTTGAACTGCTCGCCCCAATGTTTGTCAGGAATGCGCGCGGCGACGCGTGGGATGTCGTCGCTTACACGGCGGGCGGCGTGCTCAGTTGGCTGCTCTGGAATAAAAGCGCGCGCCCTTTAGACGTACTTGCTCCAACCAACCTCTCCGGCTATACGAATTGATAAAACTAAAACGAGATATACCCCCGATGAGACTCAAATCAAAATTGCTTTTCTGCCTGATGATTTCACTGCTCTGCTCCCCTCTCAGCTTCGCTCAACATAAAAGGTTGTGTGCCGTGCCGCCGCCGTCGCCTTTCAAGCACAGCGCGCAGATCGTCACCAGTTTCGACCCCTCCGCTCAGGGAATGCGGACGACGCTGCAACACCCGCGCATCATCGGACGCGAAGGAGCGGGACTATATCTCTCTGCGACTTTTCTATACCAAGACCCGAAGCGCTCGACACAGCCAGCACTCGACATGATTTTCGTCTCAAGTTCGCGCGATTTCAGATACCGGCAGGCGCACGACCTCTCGATTCTCTGCGACGGAAAGCGCACTGCTTATATCGGCACAGTGCGTTACCAATCACGCACGGACGAGCAAGGGATGGCGCTCGAAGCGACCACCATCACTATCACCTACGATGAGTTGCTGAACATCACGCGCGCGCGAAAAGTCGTCGCGCGGCTCGGCCAGAGCGAGTTCGAGTTGACGAACAATCATCTCGAATCGCTACGCGAACTCGCCAGCCTGATGATGCCTCCGCCCAGTCGTTGGCGCGCGGAGGAGTAGCCACGCTTACAGCCCACGGCGTCAGAGAAACTTTTACAGCCCCGGGCAGTTTTCAACACCTTCTGTTAGAAAGCATGCCTCTCAACCTTTAACAGCGGTTGAGAGGCATGCTTTCTTTTTCGAGGTTGCGGCGCGTGTCTCCGGTTAACGTTTGTAGCTGCTCGGATAGTGGATGCTGCCTTCGGTCAGGTCGGTGACGACACGGATGCGGTGAAAACCTTTATTGGTGTGGGTCGAAAGATAGGTCAGAGCAAACTGGCGTGACAACAACAGATTGAGTTCGCGCAGGAACGGATCGAAGCTGACGGGCGCAGAGATGCCTTGAAAGAAGGCGCGCCCGCCCGTCTCGTTCGAGAGCCGTTCGAGCGAGCCTTGACCGTTGCTGACGAGCATCTGATTGCCGCTCCCTGTCCCGCCCGCCGACGGCGCGTAGATTGAGTAGACGGCGACGCTGCGACGGTGCGCTTCGTTGATGGCGCGTTCGAGGTCTATGCTCTGCGAAGCGTTTGAACTGTCGAGGCCGCGCGAAGCATCGAGTCCGTCGCTGACGAGCAGCACCGCGCGCCTGCCGACCGGCTGCGACTCAAACTTCTTAATCGCATCACGCGTGAGCAGGAAGGGATTATAAGGCGCGGCGCTGGGCGAGCCGACCGGAATCCGCAGCGAACCGGCGGCGCGTTCGAGATTGTCTGTGAACTTTTGTCGCACCTGAAGCGAACCCGCACGTAAATAGCCAACCATCACTTGCGAGCCTGACGGCAGGCGGCGGATGAAAGCGGCGAGGTTGCGAATTTCATTGTTGACCGAACCGACGAGATCGTCCTGAATGAGCACGGCGAGCGTCAGACGCGCGCTCGGCGCGCCGCGTGTCGCTAGAATCTCCTGTGGCTCGCCGTCCTCAAAGAGTGTCAACGCGTCAATGTATTGCAACTCGCCCTGCTCGGCGCGCTTTTCCGGCAAGCGCACGGTCACAGGAATCGTCACCGAACGCACGGAGCCGCGCCGGTCGCGTCCCGGCGTCGCGTCGTCGGCGCGGCGCTGGCCGGCCACGGTCGTTGACAAGATACAGGCGAGCATCAACACCTGCGCTACCACCACCCTCTTTCTTCCTGTTCTCATTGACTCTCCTATCAGAATTTGTCGGGGTCGTCCCTGCCGCGTTACATTATAGCTGGTCGGAAACCGGAAGCGTATTGCCCCCGGTGCTTTTTGTTGACGGCCTGTGATAGTGTGAACGAGAAACAACTTTTGCGTGTGGCATCTCTTCAGAGGAGCGGGAGGCCGCCGACGGTTGCCCTGCACTCCCCTCTTTTTCCCGTCGTCGTGCCGCGCCGCCTGCTAATTGAACGGATGGAAGAACAACTCCAAAGCAATAAATTGACGCCGGGCGAGCGGTTGACCGCGAAACTTCTGCGCCTCGCACCGTGGCTCGCTTTTCTAATTTTCGCGCTCACGCCGCCGCTCTATTTTCTGTTCCAGTATTTCCGCGCGTCGGAAGCCGAGGTGGCCGTCTACATGCTTTTGACGCTCGTCTCGTTGGCGGGCGGCAGCTTCGCAGGACTTCTCGCCGCGCTCGTCCTTCTGCTCTATCGCCGGAGTTGGGAGAAACGTGTGTGCGAAAAGCTGGCGGCGGACGGCGTCACAGCCGACGAGCTTTCGTGGTTCATGCGCGAATTGAAGCCAGCCGAGCGGCGCACGCTCAAGCAGATGGATCGCCAGAATCCGCTCCTCGCCGACGCTTACCGCGAGACGCTCGCCGCGCGCCTCACGGCAGCCCGCGTGCTCAGCAGTTCACGGCGCGAAACACTCGCTGTCGAGCGGCGTCTCCATTCCGCCTCCCAACTCAAAGGAGCCGGTCGCGCCGAACTTGAGAGAGACCTCAGAGCCGACCGCGAACGGCTCGCACGCGTCACGCGAGAAGTCTCCGAGCATCACACGGAGATAGAGTCCCGCCTTCAAATGATTGAAGCGATGGCCGGGCGCACGACCAGCGAAAACGAAACCCGGCAAGCCCTCCTGCGCCTCGGCACAATGCGCGAGTACCTGCCCGTCGGCCTCATTAATGCGCAGTTGGAACAGGAGACACGCGCGCAGGTTGATCGAGACCTACGCGAAAACAACCCGCCGCGCTGACAATTCGCGTGAAACTATTTCTCACGCTGGAGACGCTGGAGGCGCAAAGAAGAAAAGTTGAGCGATTGAAGATTCGAGACTTCACCTCTTCAATTTTTATGCCCTGATGAGCGTAAATTCGCGCCTTCGCTATCATGTGATGCCCGCCGTCGAAAGTCGTCTGTCCAGATCGGCGAGGCGGTAGACACCCGTCTCGATGCGTACCGCATAACCCTCTTCGACCAGTGCGCCGTTGCCCACGCCCGCATCGGGTCTCGACAGCCCCGTGACCTTCGCCAATTCACCGCGTAGAGTCATCCCCGCGCCATCGAGAAAAGCCCTCGCCACTTCGCGCAGGGCAACCTCGCGTTTCACTTTGACGGAGAGTTCAGCAGAAAAACGCCCCTCGGCCAGCGTCCAGATGTATGTGAACCATGGTTCGTATAAAGCTTCTCCGGGGACGACTTTCAGGGCGCGCTGCAATTCGTCGAGCGCGCGTGTAAAACGGGCGCGCTCGGCAATCTTCGCCTCGACGCGCAGATCGGAGGTCGCCATCTCCCACTCGCGCCGCAAAACCTTCAGCACGGCTCGCGCCTCCTCTGACAACAACTCGCTCTCACGGCGACGCGGCACGCCCCACAGCGCGTTGAAATACGGTATCAGACGGGGTGCGAGGAAGAGCGTCCGCGCCTTCGCCAGCTTCGCGTAATAGACGCGCCCGCGCCGCATCAACTCGTCCTTGAGCACCCACGTCTGACTGCTCTCCAAGTCTTTCTGGACGTTGCGCGGCATGTGTGCGTCACGCCGCCCGCATACGGCCACGTACAGCGACGCGCCGGGACGCCGCGCATCGGTCATCGCCGCACAAAAGCCCGCCTCTTCAATCAAACGCTCGGCGTCAATCGCGCTCTCGACACGCCCATCAGGTTCGCGCCGCCAACGCTTGTCTCGATAAATTTCGACCTCTTCAGGCAAACTGCCGTTAATTTGTTGTGCCACGCTCTCACCCTCGCTGCGACCCTCACAATTTTCCTCTGACGCCCCTTTCCGCACTCCAAAAGTTAAGTATTCACGGTATCAGGCGTTAAAATGTACGAAATACGGTCTCTTACCCTTCATCTTGACTGAGTAACATCCTTGACAAACTTAGGCCAACTCTGTTTAATATAAGGCGTTTTGCTGCTTCCCGGCAATCGAGCGGCAAATTTCTTACAGGCGAGGTTGAACCATACGCTCTACACCGTTGCTCACAGAAGTCTCTA
>CAXTRQ010000122.1:0-19207 GCA_964246705.1 uncultured Pyrinomonadaceae bacterium | reverse complement strand
CGCCCTTATCTGGCCAGAATCACCTTTGTTTGCTTGCCTTTACACGATAGCTGAACAGATACCCGCCGTGCGTTGGTGCAGATAATTGTCATTATCGGAAACTCTGGGACGATACCGAGAAAGCGCGTGAAACGCTAGATACACATACCTAGATTGCTAGTTGATGTTTGAACGTGCTAGAGCTAGCAAAGAAGCGTGAACCTTAGGTGTTTAGTCCCATAGAGGGATGGTAGGGATTAAGCCGGAAGTAAACAGTTCGCCGAGAGTTTCCACACTCGGCCGTAACCAAGCGGCGATGGCGTGGAGCCTGCGATTGAAGCGCGAGACGCTCAGTTGACCGGACAAATAGCCAAGTCGAGTGCGTACCCACGGAGCACGCTCAAGGTTATGGTGGAAATACTTGGCGGCCGCCAAGACTTCGGCAGCCGTGACTTTGGCTAAACAGTAGGCAGCAGGGGTTCAAAGAACGCATCAGGTCGTCAATATGACGCAGCTGGTTATAACCAGAGCCTCGTTGATGCGTGTCTCGGCTCTCGATGATTGGTTTGGTCGCCATCATTGCTCAAACGTCAGCCGCATGAACGGCAACTAGCAAGGTACACATCTATCTTAATGCTCAATACTGAACCGCAGCAATCCCCGTTTGGTTCGGATGTGCGATTATCTCACGGGCCTTCACTTCGATACGCAACCAGTTACGAGCGTCTGCGTCTGCGAACAGGCGTGTGGATAACTATAAATTGCTATTGCTTCGCCAGTGCGGACTTTCGATAAAATAATTAACGTGCGGCTTGCTGCCGCTCGCTCACTTTGCTAACTTCTCGTGCTTACATTTCGCCACACCGCCTTCAAATCCATTAGGATAGTTGAAGCCACTACCTCGACAGTCTGGACAGTTTTTTATATTGAGCGCAGCTTCATCCCTTTTATTACTTTCCTTTTTAATGCTTTCTTTATTGCTAGTCTGTTGGACTATGGTCTGTGAGGCCATGGTCTGCTGTGCCATGGCCCGGCGTTCCACCTTTGCAGACGGTAGTTTGATTCGATAAACACTTCCTCGTTCCTTTCTGACGGAATTACCCAGATCAACACCGATGCGATCAATTAGACCTTTCAGTTCAAGACTATCAATAGTTCTCTGAACTTGCTTCTTGCTGATATTACATGCTTTAGCCAATCTTTCGAGCCCAACGCGGCATGTCTCTGATTTATAGCCCCACGAAAGACGATAGAGTCTTAACAGCACGGTCTGTTCATATACGTTGAGTAATTGGATCACTTTATCACTGATCTCATTCGGGTATATTGTCCACTGTTCAGGATGCTCAATGATAGTCTGCCAGTCCACAGTGGTCTGAGGGACTACGGTGGTCTCAGGCCTTGGTAAACTATTACCGGAGACCACCGTGGTCTCTGGGGCTATAGTCGGTGGTGCTATGGTCTCTGAGACTATGGTAAGCTGGGGGACTATAATGGGCTGAGGCGGGGCAACCAACTCTTCGATGCTGAGAGATTCAATTTCTTCAGGCTTCCGTAGGTTTTGGAACATATCGCCTTTAGGGCGTGCTTTGCGAGTTGGAATCTGAAGCTTCTCTTTGTGATCTCGTTTAGTCATTTAACCTTCTCCTTCAGAAGACGTACTTTCGAGGACATCTCTAGCCGGGAGAGGAATTCGTGTGTCAAGTTTAAGTAGTCCTCGCTGCCGCGTGATGCTTGAGCATATTCAAAAATGGACTGACGGTAAGCTGGAGCGGCGATCAGGTGCGTATTGCTGCGTACAAGGGTTTCAAAGAGTTTGTCGCCGAACATTGTCTGGGCTTGAGTATAGGCGTCAGCTGAGGCCGTTGTCCGGGCATCGAAGCGGGTGACCACATAGCCCAAAATATTCAGGGCGGGGTTAGACCTCCTCACGCTCTTGATGGTCTCTTCCAAGTCCTGTGTACCTTCAAATGCGTAATACTCGGCTGCGACCGGGATCATAACGTGGTCTGACGCTAGCAATGCTTGCGTGACGACCACGCCGAGGCTCGGAGGGCAGTCTATAAGTACGAAATCGTATTCAGCGGAAAGGGAAGCGAGAGAGTCTTTCAGCCGGAAAAGGTCATCGAACTGGCCGCTTTTCTCCAAGCGCGCGAGGCGAATGTGAGACGCCGCGAGGTCGAGGTTATCAATATGGGTCTCGTAAATGGCCGCGCTGAAGGGAAGTCCGTCGCCTTTATTGTCAATCAGCACATTGGCGAGGGTGTTTTGAATCATATCCGGGGCGAGAAACGTCCGTGTAAGATTACATTGCGAGTCGAGGTCAATCATTAAGACCCGAAAGCCTTCTATCGCCAGACCGGCTCCGAGATTAACTGCCGTTGTGGTTTTACCTACTCCGCCCTTTTGATTGGCTATCGCGATGGTTTTCATGCGGCCTTCTCTCTTATGTTGAGACTGAGGACTTCGGCACGGCTGACCAGTTTCATACGCTTGTCGAGCGGGTCGTGGAAGTGTCGAATTCGATTTTCCTTAATTAATTGGGCGAGTTTTACGGTGCTGACGCCGATTAGTTTTCGCGCCTCGGTGGCTGGTATCAGATCATAAGGGTGGGTGTTTTCCATCTTTTCAAATCTCCTGAGACGAGTGCCGGTACACATTAGGTGGCGTATTTAGATGTGTCAAGATAAATTTAGATTGATTTAGAAACGTCGTGCTGACTTAAAACGTTTTGAGTTCGGCTGCTTTGTCGTTGGAGAAGTTCTTAAATGTTTGGCGAAAAGAACAATGCCTGTTCTTCGTCGCTGAGGCTGGCTGAGAGTAGCCAAGAGTCCGAGGCAAATCTTCACGTTGAAAGTGTAGCCGGCATGTGCTTAAGATTAGTTGTGAAACCGGCTCTGAATATTTGTTGAGCAGAGTTATGCCGATGCCAGCGTATACAGTAGTAAGATTAGAACTTGAGGAGTTAACGTCAGTATGAAATCGGGTCTCATCGCTGAGCACTTCGCCTCGCACATGGATGTTGTCGAGCGCAGCGTCGAACAGTTACAGGAGCGAGCCGAAGAGGTCGCGCGCGTGCTCGTCGACGCGTTGAAAGGGGGACGCAAAGTCTTGGCTTTCGGCAACGGCGGCAGCGCGGCGCAGGCCAGTCATCTGGTCGGAGAGTTGTTAGGGCGCTTCGCCATGACGCGTCAACCCTTTCCAGCTATCGCACTGGCGAGCGATGCCGGAACCGTCACCTGTATCGCCAACGATTTTAGTTATGAGGCTCTTTTCGAGCGACAGGTACAAGTGTTAGCGCAAGCGGGCGACGT
Source organism: uncultured Pyrinomonadaceae bacterium (assembly GCA_964246705.1). Lineage (GTDB taxonomy): Bacteria > Acidobacteriota > Blastocatellia > Pyrinomonadales > Pyrinomonadaceae > DASZCR01. The sequence goes on along the minus strand of CAXTRQ010000122.1, from coordinate 15,914 downwards.
GGCTTTCGGATTTACGACCAGCGGTCGTTCGGTGAACGTGATACGCGGTCTCACGATGGCGCAGCAGCGCGGCGCTGTGACCGTTGCCGTAACGGGCAGCGCCGGATTAATCGGTGGCAGCGCAGACCATGTGCTGGCAGTGCCGAGCGGGGTGACCGCACACGTTCAAGAAGTTCACCTGATGCTGCTGCATGTCTGGTGTATCTACATTGATGAAAAGTTGGGGCGGGCGCAATGAGACGGGAGTAAGGCAAAACTTAACCGCGCGGGTTAGCGCTTGCGGAGTCCGATAATCTCTCAATGTTCTTTTGCTTTCGACCGACATTTTTTAGTACAAAAACGAGTTGTTATAAGACGCGAGCAGGCGTGTTGCTCATTTCGGTATGATTGGAGTCGGGCTAGATAATTCGGCGGTGCTTGAATGTCTGTTCTCCTGCGGTGTAGTTGGCGACTACTTGGCCGTCGCCGATGAGCTTGTATTTATAAGTTGTCAGTCCTTCAAGGCCGACGGGCCCGCGCGCGTGGAGTTTGCTCGTACTGATGCCCAGTTCAGCGCCGAAACCGTAGCGAAAGCCGTCGGCAAAGCGAGTTGAGGCGTTGTGATAGACACCTGCCGCGTCGACACTCTCCATAAAATGCGCCGCCGCCGTAGCGTCCTCCGTGACGATGGCCTCCGTATGACCTGATCCGTAAGTGTGGATGTGCGTGATGGCTTCATCAAGGCTCGGGATGATTCTAACGGCGACGATCAGATCAGAATATTCTGTAGCCCAATCACCCTCGTTGGCGAGCATGACATCCGTCGAGTGTGCAAGCGAGACGGTGCGCGGGCAGCCACGCACTTCGACTCCGGCGAGGCGAAATCGGGGAAGCATTGCAGTCAGGAATTTATCCGCAATCGCTTCATGCAGCAGCAGCGTCTCCAGCGCGTTGCACGCCGCAGGGTATTGAGTTTTTGAGTCGAGCGCGATAGCCAGCGCCTTATTCAAATCTGCCGCCCTGTCAATGTAGACATGGCAGATGCCTTCGCCATGACCGAGGACGGGGACGCGGCTGTGCTCCGCCACGTAACGCACAAACTCGCGCGAGCCGCGCGGGATAATCAAATCTATCTCGTCACAACGTAAGAGCATCTCGCCGACATCTTCGCGCGTGTTGAGCAGATGGAGCGCACCCGCCGGAACGTCGGGAAATTTGGCAATGGTTTCGAGCCAGATGGAAACCAACGTGGTGTTGGTGCGCGCCGCTTCCGCGCCGCCTTTCATGAGCACGGCGTTGCCCGACTTCAAAGCGAGCGCGGCAACCTGCGGGATGACATCCGGGCGCGACTCGAAGATGATGCCGACGACGCCGAGCGGGCACGTCACTTTGTAAAGAGTCAAATCATCATCCAACTCTGTGACCGCGAGATTGCGTCCCAACGGGTCGTCCAGCGCGGCGACACTTCGGACTCCGGCGGCCATCTGCTTGATACCGCGCTCGCTCGTCCGTAGCCGCTCAAACATCGCGGGCGACATTCGGCCTCTCTCGACCTCCTGCTCAGCAGTCTGGCAATCGAGCTTGTTTGCTAGAAGTATCTCCGCCCCTCTCTCTTCAATCGCATCGGCGTTGGCGAGCAAAACCTCATTGCGACGATTTACAGGGAGCACTGCGAGCGAGCGCGAAGCGGCCTTTGCTCGACGCGCGATTTCCGAGATTTTTGATTCGATATTCGATTCTGTAGCGGCTTCCAAGATATTGCTCATCATTTCTCCAATAGTACGATGTTGTCGCGTTTCACCAGCACGCGATCACGCGGCCTCACATGAGAACCTGTGGAGGCTTCTGCGCGGCTCTCAACCACCGCTCTCACTTCCGCGCTCGCGCAATCAACAATGCCGCGCGCGAATTCACGTCCTTCAAAATCTGCGATAGCCACGACATCCTGCGGCGCGAATTGTTCTTCCACGCCGACGACGCCCGATGAGAGCAAACTCGCCTTGCCGTTAATGATGGCATGATGCGCGCCCGCGTTGACAATGAGGCGGCCTTTGACGATTGCTGCGTAGGCAATCCAGCGGCGCTTGCCCGCCAGACGTGAGGTTGACATAAAAGTCGTGCCGACCTGCTCTCCGTTGAAAATGCGCTCCAGAATGTCCGGCGTCGTTCCGTTGGCGATGACGGCCATGCCGCCTGCACGCATCGCCATCTGCGCTGCATCCAGCTTTGTCCGCATCCCGCCGCGCCCGCCCACAGACGGCCCCGCCGCCATCGCCTGTATCTCAGGCGTGATCTCCTCGACGAAAGGGATAACGATGCTTTCGTCAGATGTGCGGTTGCGGTCTACAACTTTCGAGTTGCGGCGCAGCAGCCCCTCGACATTACTTAACAGGATAAGCGTGTGCGCGTCCAACTTGCTCATCACGAGCGCGGCGAGACGATCATTGTCGCCGAAGACACGCTCTTTGCCCGCGACCACGTATGCAAGTTCGGAGGTCGAAACCGTATCGTTCTCATTGACGATGGGCAGCACGCCGAGTTTGAGCAGTTTCTCCATGGTGCGCCGCAAATTCGTGTAGCGCCCACGGTCTGTAAAATCCTCTTCGGTCAGTAACACCTGCGCGATTCTCACCCCTTGCACGCGGAACAATCGTTCGTAGGCGTACATCAATAAACTCTGCCCGACGGCGGCACATGCTTGCCGCGTGACCAGATCACGCAGTCTCGAACGATGCAGCCCCAGCCTTCCGGCCCCCAGCCCGACCGCCCCGGAAGAGACCAATACGATCTGGCGTCCGGCGGCGCTGAGCGCGGCGATTGAGCGCACGAGCGGCTCGATGTGATTGGCGCAGATTTCGTCGCCCGCCCCCGTGACGACGTTTGTGCCGAGTTTGACGACCGCGCGATGTGCGGCACGTAAACGTCTCTGTCTCTCTTTCTCAAATTCTTGTTCGACCATCATGCTGCCCGGTAGCCGCCGTCCGTCTTTTCACGAGCCTTTCTAAATCTCACGCTGCCAAATGTGCGTGACAACCTTCTTCAAGTCGTTTTATTCATACACTCCGGCACTGGGCGGGGCAAGCGCAGGAGGTGCTCGGCATCTACAACACGAATGGACGAGCACAGATGAGTAGTTGATTTTAGAAGAGTTGTTTCACAGCCGATTGCTTAATCGCTTCCAATCGAATTGAATGTTTCATGTGACATTAGATAAGTGATTCATCACGGAACACACTTGAGCGCAACGTGTTTCATGATGCAACAACTTTCCCGCCAGCCTCCCGTTAAAACACAACTCCCCCGCAAATTTAGGTAAATAATCCCGGTATTTCTCGCCTCATTGCCTGCACTGTTGAAACGCAAGGGATAGAAATGCTTCTGCCGTCATCGCGGGTTAAGCAATTAAAGCTTGGCTCTTTTCACATGACGTTTATAGCTAGGGTCGAGGCCGTAGATGTTGTAGCAGAAGCATACAAATTGCAATCTGTCCCTGTTCGCTATGCAATTTAAGCGACGAAGACAGCCGACCGGGGAGGGGTTAAGGGATATGCACGCCACTGAGAACAGGGCTAAAAGATTTGTTTCAACGGGTGAGAGTATTGATGCTTTTCATGTGTCTCCGGTCTCGGAGCTTGCTCAACAACCGGCCAACTTAACGCTCCATCGCAATCATGCTCCGGTGCGGAGACTTCCCGCCGTGCGGCTCTCGTCGCCTAAAATTCTTCTCTACTCGCACGATACTTTCGGCCTCGGTAACATCCGGCGAACACTGCTGCTTGCACAAGAGTTGATCGAACAATATCCGGGGGCGGCGATTCTGCTCATCACCGGGTCGCAGATGATTCACTCGTTTCGCATTCCTGAAGGTGTGGACTATATCAAGTTGCCGTGTCTCGACAGGATAGATGCTGAACGCTACGAGCCGCGCTTTCTCACCGCGTGCTCGGAGGAAGTCAAACGCACCCGCAGTGCCATTCTCGAAACATCCGTGCTCGGATTCGAGCCGGATTTGATGATCGTTGATAAGCGCCCGTCCGGTGTTGATGGCGAACTTCTTGAAACACTGATGGCGCTTCGCCGCAAGGGGTTGCAGACGAAGCTCGTGCTCGGAATGCGCGACATCCTCGACGAGCCTGAGCGAACGCGCCGCAACCTGCAAAGCAATCACAGCTTTGAAATTCTCGAAGAGTTTTACGACGAAGTTTGGATTTACGGCTCGCAGTCAATCTTTGACACCGTCAGAGAGTACGGCTTTCCCGAACAGGTGGCACGCATGACGCACTTCTGCGGCTACCTCAAACGCCCGACCGCGCAAACTTCCCGCAACGGCGGCGCGCCTCATGTGCTGGTAACGACCGGCGGCGGCGGCGACGGCAGCGGGATGATTGAAGCTTATCTCGAAGGGCTGGCCGAGTTGCCCCGCAACATCGCTCTGAAAACTACGGTCGTCTTCGGCCCGCAGATGTCAGCCGACGGGCGCGCTTCGCTGCTTGAGCGGTTCGGTTATCTCGCCGACGTGATCTTTTCGGATTTCGAGCCTGACCTGACGGAACTCTATGCCGAGGCCGACATCGTTGTTTCGATGGCCGGATACAACACCGTCTGCGAACTTCTCTCGTTCGGTCGGCGCGCGATTCTCGTCCCGCGCGCAGAGCCTGTGCAAGAGCAACTGATGCGCGCGCGCCTGCTCGCCGCGCAGGGACTCTTCGACATCCTTGAGCCGCAACATCTCAATCCACAAACTTTAATGTCTAAAGTGCTCGCCGCCCTCAAACCCTTGCCAATCGCACAACTCCCTTTCGACTTGGAGGGTTTGCCGAGACTCCGCGAGCGGATGCGAGTGCTGCTTGAAGAGGATAAAGACGCATGAGCGGACGCAGGAAAATCGTCATGATCATGAGCGGCTTTCCGCGCTGTTCGGAGACGTTCGCGCTCGGCGAGTTGCTCGCGCTCGAATCGCGTGGCGCGCTGGCCGCCATCTTCGCCACTAAGCCGGGCGATGGTGGAAGCCTTCAACCCGGATGCGAACGCCTACTCGAAGGCGTTCGCATTCTTCCGCAGGGCAGCCCGGCCGATCAGGCCGCCTTCATTGTCGAAAGCCTCGGCGGGCAGAGCGTCGGCGGGATTCACGGTTACTTCGCGCACACGCCAGCGGAAGTCGCGGCGCACGCCGCCGCGCGGCTCGGTGTGCCCTACGGCTTCAGCACGCACGCCCGCGACGCGCGCAAGGTCGCACCTCGAATATTAGCCGAGCGCGCGCACAAGGCGGCGTGCGTCGTCGCATGCAACACGGACGTTGCACACGATTTTAAGCAGAGCGGAGCGCGAGTGCATCTGCTGCCGCACGGTGTTGACACGCGTCGCTTTCGCACGCATGCGGCGGCGGCGACGCCTGACGAGCCGCTCAGAATGTTGGCCGTTGGTCGTCTGGTCGAAAAAAAGGGCTTTCACATTCTTATCGAGGCCATCGCCCGCCTCAATTTTCCATTTCTCCTACGCATCATCGGCGAAGGCACGGAGCGTCCCCGGCTAACCGAAATGATCGCGGCGCATGGATTGGGGGAGCGTGTCGCGCTCGAAGGCGGGCTGACACATGCGGAGTTGCCGGAAGCGTACCGGAGGGCGCACGTCGTCGTCGTGCCTTCGATTCAGGATAGGTCAGGCGACCGCGACGGGCTACCCAACGTGATTCTCGAAGCGTTGTCGTGCGGGCGTCCCGTCGTCGCTAGCGACATCAGCGCCATCGGCTGCGCCGTCACGCACGGCGAGACAGGGTTGCTGGTTCCGCCGGGAGATGCGCCTGCGCTCGCCTCGGCTCTGCAACAACTCGCTAGCCGGCCTGCGCTCCGCGAGCGTTTGGGACGCAGAGGACGCGCTCGTGTCGAGAGCGATTATGAAGTGGGACGCTGCACCGAACGCCTCTATCAACTGATGCAAAACGTTTATGCCTGAGATCAATCACAAAGCACTGCGGAGCGAGTCTGAAGGAACCGTGGCTTACGTCCTGAAGGGCTTTCCGCGTCTGTCCGAAATGTTCATTGCAAGCGAGATTTACAGGCTCGAACAACTCGGCATGCGTCTTCAACTCTATGTCATCAAGCCCGCCGACGAGTCGAAGCAACACAGTATCGTTGACCGCATTCGCGCGACGCCCGACCATCTGCCGCCGACATCTTCGCTCTCGACAACTCCTCTGCGTCGCTGGTTGCAGGCGCATCTCAAGGATTTCTTGCCGGGGTTGCGTCGCGTCGCGCGGCGACATCCGTTGCGTGTGGCGCGCGCTGCACTCGTCGCTTTCGCGCAGGCCGTGCGCGCGCGTCGTAGTTTCTGGGCTTGGCCGCGCAAGATTTACCTGAAGGAATTTTTGCAGGCGACGGCAATCGCAGACCGCGCTATGAATGCGCCCGACGTGCGCCATCTCCACGCGCATTTCTGTCATGGGGCGACCACCGTCACGTGGCTGGCCTCGATGATGTCCGGGCTGCCGTTCTCCTTCACCGCTCATGCGAAAGACATCTATTGCGAGTCGCTCAACCCTGCCGGACTTCTGCGACGAAAGATGCGCGCCGCGCGCTTCGTCGTGACCTGCACGGACGCGAACCGCGAGTACTTGCTGAAGGTCGAGCCGCGCGCCGAAGTTCATTGCATTTATCACGGCCTCAACGCGGAGTTCGCGGGACTGTTGGAACAGCCATCGAAGGCGCTGCCGCGACAAAAACCTCTGTTGCGCGCGCTCGGCGTGGGGCGGCTCGTGCAAAAGAAAGGTTTCGATGTGCTGGTCGAGGCGTGCAGCATTTTGCACCGTCGGAACGTCCCGTTCGAGGCTCTGATTGTCGGCGAGCACGGCGAGCACGAGGCTGAGATACGAAAACTCATAACCCTACTCGGTCTGGAAGCGCATGTACGCCTGACGGGGCCGATGGAACAGTCGCAGCTATACGACGAGTACCGACGCGCGGGCGTGTTCTGCCTGCCGTGCCGCGTGCTCGACAACGGCGACCGCGACGGGATTCCGAACGTATTGGTCGAGGCGATGGCTTGTGGCCTGCCCGTTATCACCACCCCCGTTTCCGGTATTCCCGAAGTCGTCGAAGATGGATTCAACGGGCAACTCGTGCCGCCCGACAATCCAGAGGCGCTGGCAGAAGCATTGCTGCGTCTCAACCGCGACCCGCACTTCTCACGCCGCCTCTCAGCAGAAGCGCGAACGACCGTACGCGAACGCTTCGACGGCGAGCTTTTCGCCTCGCAACTCGCCGCCCTCTTTCGGGAGGTGATGAGTTGAGCGCAGACCGGCAACCAAACATCTTACGGCGATTGGTGCGCGCCTTCGGACCGGATTTGTGGGCGCATCACCGCCTGCTTTTTAAAGCCTATTCTTTCCGCCTGATCTCGGTCGGAGCAGCCATCCTCGCGCCGTGGCCGCTCAAAGTGATTATTGATAACGTCATCTCTTCGAGGCCACTTCCCGCAGCCGTTCGCAGTTGGAACATCGGGATGTCGCTCGAAGTTCTCGTGCTGTGGATGACCGGGCTATTCGTGGCGGCGACAATCGTCGGGGCAATCACAAACTCGCTCGAAAAGAACAGCAGCGCCCGTTTGCGCGAGCGGCTCACGGTGCAACTGCGCGACCGCCTGCTGGCGCACCTGCAAACACTGTCGCCGACCTTTCGCACTGTCAATCGGAGTGGAGAACTGGTGCTCAGACTCGTCGACGACTCAGACCTCTTCGTACGCATTCTGACCAAGACTCTGCCGCTACTGTTTCAGCACGTCTCGACGCTGATACTCATTCTGCTCGTGATGCTCTGGCTCGACCTACGCCTCGCCGCCTTCGGCATGATTCTCGTGCCCGCGCTCGTCGTCATCATCCGGCACTACAGCACGCGGCTCTGGGCAGCCTCGCGCGATAAACGCAAGTATGAGGGCAAGGTTTCCGGGCTGGCGCAGGAGATCGTCCGGGGCTTGCCCGTGATTCAGGCGCTCGGCAGCGGGAAGTACACGCGCGAAAGATTCGAGCGTGTGAATCGCAAGAGGCTCAAGGCCGGGATCGAAGAGACTCGCGTCGCGGTGCGGATGGAGCAGACGCTACAAATCACGCAGGGACTTGCGCTCGGCTTGACGACTGGCGTCGGCGCGTTCCTCGTGCTGCGCCACCAACTCACCATCGGCGAACTAACGGTCTTCACAGCCTACGTCGCGCAACTTCTCAAGCCGGTCGAGAAGCTCAACGATCTGTCAGAGACGGCGGGGCGCGGCTTCGCCGGAGGCGAGCGGCTGCTCGCGTTGCTTGAGCATCGTCCCGTAGTCGAAGACGCCCCGCAGGCCGTAGAGCTTGAGCGGGCGCGCGGCGTCGTGGAATTTCGCAATGTCTGGTTTGAATATCCTGACAGCGACGCGCAACAAAACTTTGTGCTGCGCGGCGTGAACATGCGGCTTGAGCCGGGACGGCTCTCGGTGCTCGTCGGTGCGAGCGGCGCGGGTAAGAGCACGATTATGAGTCTCATGGTGCGACTCTTCGACCCTGCATCCGGCGACGTTCTGCTTGACGGGCGACCTTTGTGCGACATCACTATCGCCTCGCTCCGCTCGCAGATCGCTATCATGACGCAGGACACGCACCTCTTCTCCGGCTCGCTTCGCAAGGCGCTGATTCCAGACGGGGTGAAACCCAACGAGGAGAAAATCTGGGACGCGCTCGCGCTCGTCGCCCTCGATGGTTTCGTACGCGAGTTGCCGGAGCAGTTGGACACGAAGCTCGGTGAAGACGCGCTCAACCTTTCGGGCGGTCAGAGGCAGCGTCTTTCGCTCGCTCGCGCGTTGCTGATGAGCCGCCCCGTTCTCCTGCTCGATGAACCTCTGGCGAATGTTGATGCCGCCTCTGCGGCGGTGATTATGACCGCGCTCGACCGCCTACGCGCGACACACACCTGTCTCGCGATTACACATCAAAATTCGATGCTCGATTACGCCGACACGGTCTATCGCCTCGAAGACGGACAGGTTATCGAAGAGCAGTTGGAAGAAGTCATGCAGGGAACTCGTCAAACGACACTCGCAAATATGCGGAGGGTAGTGTGATGATCGTCGAAACTCAGATTAAACCGCGCCCGGTCTTTTGCATCGTCGAACACGCCTATCGTAATTGCGCGGTTGCCGAAGCGGTCTGCTCAGGTCGCTTCACACTCGCGGGCCAGACGCGCGAACTCGGTCTCGAACCGGACTGGCTCGGCACGGACTTGCCCGTTGATGCGGAGTGGCGGATTGAGTGGAGCAAGTTCTACTACGGTCTTGATCTGGCGTTCGCATTTCGAGAGACGGGTGACGACAAATTCGTGCGCTCGTGGGAGCGGCTCGTGTTGTCTTGGATACGGCAAGTGCCGGTCAGTTTTGATCCGAGCGATGTCACCGGACGCCGCGTCCTGAACTGGATTTACGCGTGGAGCTTCTTCGTCTCAGCGCCCCGTTTTTCAGAGTTCACGGAAGGTTTTAGCGAGGAGATTTTCGCCAGCCTCTCCGAACAGGTTGATCATTTACGTAATCACCTGACCGCCGAGCGCAATCATCGCACGCTCGAACTCTACGCGCTCTTTATCGCCGCCCTCGCGCTGCCGGAGCTTGCCGCCGACGGCTCTCTGCTCGACTTCGCCATCGCGGAGCTTCATCGCAATCTGCTGACAGACATTCGCCCCGATGGAGTCCACCGCGAGAACTCGACGCATTATCACATGCTCGTGCTGCGCGCATTCTTGGGCGCACTTGAGAACGCGCGGCGCTTCGCCATCAAGTTTCCCGAAGGGTTCGAGGCGCACCTCGAACGCGCGTGCGAGTTCGCAATGTATTGCCATCGTCCCGACGGTCTCATCCCGGCGCTTTCCGACAGCGACACAGGGGACTACGCAGATTTACTAAAACTGGCCGCCGGACTGCTCGCGCGCCCGGATTTTCTCTACGTTGCGACCGGAGGCGTGCAAGGCACTCCGCCGGAACAGCGATTCGCCAACTTCGTTGAGAGCGGTTATTTCATCCAGCGAAGCGACTGGGGCGATGACGGCGCTTCTTTCCGCGACGCGCGTTTTCTGGTCTTCGATTGCGGGGCGCTCGGAGACGGCGGACACGGGCATTACGACCTGCTCAACGTCGAAATCGCTGCGTATGGCCGCCCGCTCGTCGTTGATCCGGGTCGCTATACTTACTCGGAGCATGAATCGAATTGGCGTCGTTGGTTCAAAGGCACGGCGGCGCATAACACGGTCTGCGTCGACGACCTCGATCAGACGCCGTATCGCTGCGGCAAACCGAAGCGTGCGACCGCGCAGGGTCAGTTGCTTGAGCGTCTGAGCGCGCCCGGCCTCGACGTGCTCTGCGGTGAAGCGTTGAGTCCGGTTTACGAAGTGAGCCACACGCGCCGCATCTTTTTCGTCGCAGGTGAATACTGGCTCATCGTTGATGACCTGCGCGGCGCACGTCCTCATAAATACGACCTGCGTTTTCACCTCGCGCCGGAAGCATGGCAACACACGCAGATTATCAACGATGGTGTGAACGCGGTCGTCCGCGCGCCGGGTCTGGCGCTCGTCTTCGAGAATACGCAACTGCCGGGCATTGAGGCGGGCTGGGTCGCTCCTGAATATGGTCTCAAGCTGCGCGCGCCCGTCGTCAGCGTCGTCACAGAGGAAACGTCAGAGGCGTGCTTCTTCACACTCGTCGCTCCGCTTCGCGCGGATGCGCCCGCGCCGACATTTGTCGTACTAACCCAAGCGCCCTGCTCGTCGCACTCATTTATTGTGGAAGTCAATGGTGTCGGCCCCGATGGCACGGCAACAGACCATGTGACGTGGAGCGCGACGCCGCCGCCTTTCGAGTTGGGACAGTTTCACGGTCGCGCTTCCGCCGCATGGCTGCGGACTTCCGCCGACGGAATGAGTTCGGATTTCACCGTCTGCAACGCGCGTGAACCGAAGCCGAGCGCAGTTGAACTAACGGAAGATTTTTCACTCGCGCCGCCAGTTCGCTGGGTGGCTTGGGATGATCGGCGTGGCATGACGCGAGACGACGGGAGAGAGTTGTGAGTTCAAACAATATCTCTCCCAAACTCTCAAGCGATTCACTGCTCCCGCAACGCGACCTTCTGCTCGACGTTGACGAGGTAGCCCGTCGCCTGTCCACACGACTCGGCGTTGACGGCTCGCTTGCGATTGATTCTTGCGAACGCATCCGCGCGAAGTACAGGATCGGCCACAGCCTGCGCGTGGTTCACCGTATTCAGGTTGGAGGCGACATCTACACAGTTGCCGCTCGCACCTTCCCTGAGAATCGAAGCCGGCAGGCTTACGAGCGAGCGGTCAATGCGGCAATTTCCTGCGCGCCGCTCCGCCCTATGATACATGATGCCGAAATTGAGACTGTCTTCTGGACTTTCCCGAACGACCGCAAAATCGCCGGGCTGCAAGCGTTGATTGATGTCCCTGCGCAACTGGCGCAACTTGTTCCGACATGGACGCGCAGTCAGGTAGTCGCTTATGCGCCGGAAAAGTGCGCGACGGCACGTTGCCTCAATGACGCTTCGAGGGTTCTCGCCTACGCCAAGATTTACGCCGGGGACGAGGGGCGACGCATCTTTGATATTTACAACGCGCTGCGGCAGAGCCTCTCGCCGGACACTTCAGGCGTCAACCTCCCGCGCGCGCTCGGGTACGCCAAAGACTACCGGATGCTGTTTCTTGAATCCGTCAAAGGCCGACGCATCGCAGACCTTCGCGGTAAGAATTTGGTGAGCGGTTACAGGCGTCTGGGAATGGCGCTCGCCGCGCTTCACAGCACTCCTTTACCCGCTGCCCTGCCGCCGTTCAAACGTCTCGACGTGGGACGCTTCGAGCATGCGGCGCGCATTCTGAGTCTGGCACGCCCGGAAGTTTTGAAGGAAGCGTTTGGCCTCGTCGGGGAACTCGTTCTGAGCCGGGAAGCGACGGGCGAGCCTCCTGTGTGTCTGCATGGCGACGTGCATCCGAAGAACGGAATTTTGCGCGGCGATTGTCTGACGTTGATTGATCTCGATCAGGCTGGGGCGGGGCATCCGGCAGCAGATATGGGAAGCCTGCTGGCGAGTCTGACTTATAACCGCGTCGCTGGCCTGCTCTCTAAAGCCGCCGCGCGTAAGCTTGGCGATGCCTTTCTGGCAGGCTACGCAGAGGTGCGCCAACTTCCTGAAGACGCTTCTCTGCGCTGGCACACCGCCGCTGCGCTGCTTGCCGAGCGTGCCCTGCGCGCCGTCAACCGGATTCGTCCCGAAGGTCTCTCGTGTCTCCACGAACTTTTAATCGAGGCGCGAAACATCTTGCAGACGGGAGGCAGAGGATGAACGAGCGCGCTTCACTTCTTTTCTACTGCCAGCATTCGCTCGGAATGGGTCATCTCGTCCGTTCGCTCGCGCTGGCCGAGGCTCTGTCGAGACGTTTCCGCGTGGTTTTTCTCAATGGCGGCCCGCTACCGAAGAAGCTGAAAGTTCCAGAAGGCATCGAGGTCGTCAATCTTCCGCCACTAGGTCTGGGCGCGGACGGACAACTCGTCAGCCGCGACGGTCGCCGCACGGTCGAGCGCGCATGCGAGACGCGCCGCCGCCGTATGCTCGAAATTTATCGAGACCTGCGCCCGCAGGTGGTCTTCATCGAATTGTTTCCTTTCGGAAGAAAGAAGTTCGCCGACGAGTTGTTGCTGCTGCTTGAAGAAGCGAAAGGCGCACGCGCGCCGCGTCCGCTCGTCTGTTGCAGCCTGCGCGATATTCTGGTCGGAAAGAAAACTCAACAGCAGAAGCACGACGCGCGCGCCGTGGAAGTTGCCAACCGCTACTTCGACGCCGTGCTGGTACATGCCGATCCGTCGTTCGCACGTTTGGAAGAATCCCTGTCTGCGTCCGCGTCTCTGCGGACTCCCGTGCACTACACAGGTTTCGTTCAGGCGGCAGACACAAAGCCCCATGGAGCAGCACCGCGACGGCGACAAATTCTCGTCTCGGCGGGCGGAGGGTTGGTCGGCGAGCCTCTCTTTCGCGCGGCCATCGCAGCCTACGCGCTGCTCAGAAAAAACTGTGACGTGACGATGAAGATCGTGGCAGGCCCCTTTCTTCCCGAAGAGGCTTGGCAGTCTCTACGCACCGCCGCGCGCGCGCAGACGGGGTTGAGCTTGAAGAGGTTTGTGCCAGACCTCTGCGCGGAGATGCGAGGGTCAATAGTTTCAATCAGCCAGTGCGGATACAACACGGCTCTCGACGTTCTACGTGCGGGCGTTCCGGCGCTCGTCGTACCTTTCGCGGAAGGCGCGGAGGACGAACAGTCGAAGCGTGCGCGGCGGCTGGCAAATCTCGGAGCCATTCGCGTGTTGGAACAGCAGGAGACGAACGCCACGCGTCTCGCAGGGGAGATACGTGGGCTGCTTAACTTTAGCCCGCAGGGACTTCAACTCGATTTGGATGGCGCGCGACGCACTGCCCGCATTATTGAATCTCTGGTTCGCGCGCAGGATTCAAAAATTGAAGTGCCCGCGAACCTGAACCGGAGCGCGCCGGAGGCACACACATGAACAGTTGGCTCGACGAATTCCGGCACGCGCTCGACGCTTCACAGCACCCGGTCACCTTCTTCTTTCGTGACGACGACGCGGGCTGGCGTGACGATCTCCTATTTGAACTGCTCGATCTTTTCGCGCGCTACTCGATGCCCATTGACCTCGCAGCGATTCCTACGGAGTTGACTTCCGGTTCGGTGACGGAACTCCGTGCCCGCCTCGAAGCTGCGCCGGACATGGTTGCAATTCACCAGCACGGATTCGCCCACCTGAACCACGAACGGGAGGGACGCAAGTGTGAATTCGGCGTTTCCAGAGCGCGCGAACTTCAGCGATACGACATTGAGACGGGCAGGGAGCGGCTCGCCGGTCTGTTCGGCGCGCTTGTGCGCCCCATCTTCACGCCGCCATGGAATCGCTGCACGGCCGTCACAGGCGAGTGTCTGCGACAACTTGGATTTCGTGCCCTCTCGCGCGACGCGACCGCCACGCCGCTCGACATTGAAGGTCTGCTCGAACTGCCCGTCACGATTGATTGGTTCGCAAGTCGGAAGAATGTACGTCTAAGCCTCGATGAACTGGGCACGAAGCTGGCGGCGACGGTGAAGGCAACGATTCCCGTCGGAATTATGTTCCACCATGCCCAGATGGACGCGGGCGAGCGTCAGTCCGCGGGCGAGTTGCTTGCCTTGCTCGCCTCGCATCCGAACGCACGATGTTTCTTAATGGATGTGCTTATTGACGGGCTGTCGCCCGCCCACTCGGCGCACGCTTTCAAACAGATCGGTGGTCATCTTCAAATCGAGAGGCAACCGTCTGCGCCGACAGAAAGGAATTGAGTATGAGAAGAATCTTATTAGCTTTAGCCGTCAATCTGCTTCTCGTCTCCACGCTTGTCGCACAAGTTCAGACAAACAAGCCTGACGAGGGACGTGAGGTGAAAACGACGACGACCAAAAAGCGCCTATCCTCTAAGGGTAATCAGCGAAAAGAGGCGGCGAGCGCGCCGCGCCGCCTCTGGCTCAACATGTCTCTGAGCAGCGTCTTCGACTCAAATGTTGATGATGAGGCTACGAGCTTGCACTCTTTCGGCTTTGTGCCGGGCATCGGCGTGCATTTTCAGGATGACGCGGAGAAGCCGTCGTTTGAAGCTGATTACGAAGTCGCTTTTCACAGATACACGAATACGGAAAAGTATAATCGCGTCAGCCATAACTTAACGACTTCGTACCGTCGACAACTCTCGCGCAAGTGGCAAGCGCGCACTACCGGAGAGATTTCCCTCAAGGGGTCGTCCGAAGACCGCGACGTTAATAATCAATATATTCTCGAACAGCAACTCCAGTATCGCATCAATCCCAATAACCGGCTGCGGTTCTTCGGCGCGTACAGGCTCAAGCGTTACCCGCTCGAAGACATTGGGAAAAACGCCATTGACCCCTACCTCGGAGCCAGGTTTGATCAAAAGTTAAGCGGAGGGCGCGGATGGGAAATCCTCTATCGCTACGATAAGAATCGCTCTCAAGACCCGAAAGACCGTTACGTGCGCCGGACGTTCGGCGCTAACTTCAGCACGCCTGTATTCAAAGATCACTATGACCTAGTGACATTCGACTTGCGCTACGCCCCGCGCCTCTATGCTAGACAAGTCAAAGTAGACGGCGCGCGCGTGCCCAGACGCGATCAGCGTTGGACGTTGGATGTTTTATACGAGCGCCCTCTCCGGCAAGACGTGCAAATGGGCTTGAATTACAGGTATGAAACTCGCAACTCGAACGATCCCGATAAGATTTTTAATTCCCATCTCTTCGGCGTGACGTTCAATTTCAAGTGGTGGAGATAAAATTCCAAATCCCAACAGGGGGCTAAGATTCCATCTTCTTCATTGCCCTGTGCATTCTGTGTCTGCGTTGGCGAATTGCCCCATTCAGTTGAGAAACGCGAGACAGAAGTGTTTCATGATGTAACACTGTGCGCGGAAGATGTTTCACCTTTAAACATCCCGGTCGTAGCCGCCGCCGCGATAATTCCCCAATTCTCGCCCCTGATGCCGCTAATCGTTGGCTCCCCCCCTCTGGCATGGAAATTCCATAGAACCAGCAGAAGATGCCGGGTTGACGAGACGAATTAAGACTCTAAAACCCTATTCCTCGACGGAATAGGAGCCTCGTCCGGCCTCCGAACATCCGCTGCCCCGCGGTCATAACTTCTACGTAGCAGGAATCGCATGTCTGACTCAATCAGCCTTTTGAGGAATGCGTGCTTTATGTCAGAACCTTCGAGTGTCTCCTACAATTCTCTTGACTCCACTCACGACAATGAGCACAAGCATTCAGGAAATCACAAAAAGCGGGCAGACAGGTGGCGCGAGT
>CAXTRQ010000121.1:0-19273 GCA_964246705.1 uncultured Pyrinomonadaceae bacterium | reverse complement strand
GGCCATGCTCGAGCCGACCCTGCCGGGCTGGAAGGTGGAGACGGTCGGCGACGACATCGCCTGGATGCGGTTCGGCTCCGACGGCCGCCTGTGGGCCACGAATCCGGAGTTCGGCCTGTTCGGCGTGGCGCCGGGCACCGACTTCCACACCAACCCGAACGCCATGCGCACCCTGGCGGCCGGCAACTCGGTCTTCACCAACGTGGCGCTCACCGACGACGGTGACGTCTGGTGGGAGGGCATGACCGCTCAGCCGCCCGCCCATCTGACCGACTGGAAGGGCCAGGACTGGACGCCGTCCTCGAAAGAGCCGTCGTCGCATCCGAATTCACGCAATTCTTCACGCGTTACGTCTCAGGTACGGAAGAACTGCCATACGAGCGCGCTCTCGGTTACGCGGGTCTCAGGCTCGAAAGAAAAGAATCGGCGATGACCTATGAATCGCTGGGGCTAAAGCTGGAGACGGAAAACGTGCTGCCCGACGCCAGCGGCGTGACAATCAAAAGCGTCAGTTCCGAAAGTCCCGCTTTCAACGTGCTGGTGGCAAACGATATTCTGCTGGCGATGGCTGGCGAGCGCGTCACGCTGGCGACTCTGCCCGCGCAACTCGCGAAATTCAACACCGGCGAACGCGTGCCCAAGCCCATCTTTCGTCACGACCGCCTCCTCGACGTTTCGATGACTCTGACAGCGCGCCCGACCATCGCCTACACCATCGCCGAAGACCCGAACGCGACGCCGGAACAGAAATCCCTCCGCGAAGCATGGCTCAAGGGGGGCAAGCGATAGAGTGCAGTTCAATAGACTTGTCCCTACGGGACATGCGCCGCCTATTTTTCAAACTGTTTTTAGGAGCCTATGGCACTTGTGGAATGGGCGAGCCTTTAATTCTGTGTTTAGAGACACGCAACCTTGCCGCCAATCGGCTCATCCATTAAACTACAAAAACTGCCCGTTATGGCAGCAAGGTTGATGCAGGGCAGTCGCCCGCTATGCGCGTGGCTGTCCTGTCCGGTAAACGGTCTCCGAGAGGTTTTGCTCCGTGAATAAAAGAGTTTCCAACGTGCTCGCAACCCTGTTGTTGCTGGCTCTCGCCATTCCGACCTTCGTCACCGCCCAGCAGACACAGCAACCGCCAGCCCGCCGTGGCGAAGGCGAGCGCGGCGGCTCCGTTGCCGGGCCGGTCGCCCCTACTGGACGCGTGCGCCGTGATCGTCCGAAGTCCGACGCGCCCGCTGCCGCGACCGAAGGCATCGAAAATGATTTGTCCGAGGCTCTGACCATTATTGAAGACAACTATGTTGACGGCAGCCGTCTCGACTTCAACAACGTCTTCAAGTCTTCCATCATTGGCATGCTGCGCTCGCTCGACCCGCACTCCAATTATTACGACGCGAAAGAGTATGAGGATCAGCGCGCCGACTGGCGTTCGGAGTATTACGGCATTGGCGCGACCATCGGCGACCGCAAGATCGGCGACAGCACAGACACCTACATCCTCGCCACCTTCGAGCGGACGCCCGCCGCTCGCGCGGGCTTGCGCTTCGGCGACCGCATCATCGACATTGACGGTCAGCCCGTACAGGGGAAATCTTCCACAGACGTGCGCGACCGCCTGCGCGGCCCGCAAGGCTCGATTGTCAAAATAACCGTCGAGCGCGCCGCGAGCGGGAATAAAGAGACCGTTAATATTGCGCGCGATGCCGTCAGCCAGCCGACCGTCCCTGACTTTTACATGATTCGCCCCGGAACCGGCTACATTGACATGACGCGCGGCTTCAACTACACGACGGGCGATGAGTTCGTTCAAGCGCTCGAACGCTTGCGCGCGCAGGGCATGAACTCGCTCGTGCTTGACCTGCGCGGCAACGGCGGCGGCATCCTCGACGAGTCGGTTAAGGTCGCCGAACAGTTTCTCCAACAGGGACAACTAATCCTGACGCAGAAAGGACGCGGCGCGCGCGCCGAACGTCCCTTCACCTCCGAGAACAGATCGCCCGATACCTCGCCGCTCGTCGTGCTCATCAATCGCGGCACGGCCTCCGCTTCGGAGATTCTGGCGGGCGCGCTCCAAGACCACGACCGCGCCATCATTATCGGCGAAACCAGTTTTGGCAAAGGTCTCGTCCAGAGCATTATGCCGCTCGATTACGGCACGGCCCTGACACTCACGACCTCGAAGTACTACACGCCTTCGGGTCGCCTCGTGCAGCGCGATTACTCGAACATCAGCTTTTACGATTACATCTACAATCGCGGCGGCATCGAGGGCGAAGAGGACGGCAAGGAAGCGAAAGAGCCTGCCAAGCCGACAGGCGCGCAGAGCCACACCGATACGGGTCGCCCCATCTACAGCGGCGGCGGCATCGCGCCCGACGAGGTTGTTAAGTCGCGCCTCATCAGCGTCCCGCAGCAGCATTTGATTGATCCGATTTTTGCTTTCGCGCGTGAACTGGTCAACGGTCGCATCTCCGGCTTTGAAGATTACAAAGTTCAACGCGCCATTGATTTCAAGCACAACCTGCAAGCGAGCGATTTCGCCGTTGACGACAAACTCTTTAAAGCTTTCAAAGAGTTCGTCGTCACGAAGGGCGTCTCCTATAAATTGACGGACGCACAACTCGACAAGCAACGCGAGTTCGTCCAGAGACAGTTGCGCTACGATCTGGCGACCGCCGCCTATGGCTCCGTCAAAGCCACGCAAGTCCTAATTACCGACGACCCGCAGGTTACACGCGCCATCGAATCGCTCCCCCGCGCACGCGAACTGGCGGCGGCAGCCATGCGTGGCCGCAACCCTCTCCAAAAGTCTTACGAATAGACGAAAGCTCTCAAGGCCATCACTGAAAAGGGGCGCTTCACTTGAGTGAAGCGCCCTTTTCAAACTTGTCGGCTCAGAACGATAGACGTTTTGCAAGAGTCTCTGCGGGATTTACATACGCTCAACTTTTGCAAGATGTCGAATAAAAGCCGAAGAGAATATCCTGTTTGATAGAAGATTAGCTCGGCGCACGAACTAATTGACACAAGAGAAGAGCGGGGGTAGACTACGCTCATACTTGAACAGAATGCTTGTGGTAGAGAAGTTGGATTGACATTCCCAGCGAAGAATTCATCCGGTTCACGGAGCGACCCGACACTCTCCGCAGAAATACTGCGCTGAACCCTTCACTGAAATCTCATTTGACAGTTTTGCCGTTCCCCATCGTTTCGTAACCCAACCCCCCCAAGTTACGGAAAAGTAGTTGCCCCTCTTAGTGTGTCAGTCCTCGAAGGTAAGTGCGAGCCAAGGGCTGTTGTGAGCATAAGGAATAGGCCGAGAAAGCCTGTCCCTAGAGATGTGAGCAGAGGCTGATGGTCGCGCCGCGTTTGCGCTAAGGCAAGCCGACCCACCACAAACCAGTTACATAAACAGACTGAAAGGAGAGATAACTATGGCAGCAGAGATTGCTCCATACGGTCGGGTCACTCAGCGGCCACCTGCGGTCAAAGAGGTACACATTCTCTGGATTACAGCCGGTCTGGGTTGTGACGGCGACACGATTTCAATCACCGCCGCGACTCAACCGAGCGTCGAGGATGTCGTCATGGGGGCGATACCGGGACTCCCGAAAGTTCACCTGCATAATCCGGTTTTAGCTTATGAGGTCGGCGACGATTTCATGAAGTACTGGTATCAGGCCGAACAGGGTTTAATTGATCCCTTTGTGTTGGTCGTCGAAGGTTCGATTCCGAACGAGAAAATCAAGAGCGAAGGCTATTGGGCGGCTCTCGGAAATGACCCGATGACGGGACAGCCGATTCCAACTTGCGACTGGATTGATCGGCTGGCTCCGAAGGCCGTGGCCGTCGTCGCCATCGGAACCTGCGCGACATACGGCGGCATTCATGCGATGGCGGGCAATCCGACGGGCTGCATGGGACTCGCGGACTATCTCGGCTGGAATTTCAAATCAAAAGCCGGTCTCCCGATTGTCAACGTGCCGGGCTGCCCCGTTCAGCCCGACAACTTTATGGAGACGGTGCTGTACCTGCTCTACCAACTGGCCGGGCTGGCTCCGATGATCCCGCTCGACGATCAGCTTCGCCCGACGTGGCTCTTCGGCAAGACCGTCCATGAGGGTTGCGACCGCGCGGGCTATTACGAGCAGGCAGACTTCGCCACCGAATATGGTTCGCCCAAATGCATCGTGAAACTCGGTTGCTGGGGGCCTGTGGTCAACTGCAACGTGCCGAAGCGCGGGTGGATGGCAGGCATCGGCGGTTGCCCGAACGTCGGCGGCATCTGCATCGGCTGCACGATGCCCGGCTTTCCGGACAAGTTCATGCCGTTCATGGACGAGCCGCCGGGCGCGAAGCTCTCGGCGGGTGCTATCGGTCTCTACGGACGGATGATTCGCTCTCTGCGCAGTGTCACCAACACGACGGTCAACAAGGAACCGAAGTGGCGGCACACGGGCGATAAATTAACGACCGGCTATCGGCCCACATCCTATTAATAAGGAGCGACAAAGATGAGTACGACGACAACGGTTGGTACGCAGGCTCCGGCAAAGCCGAGAACGCTGGTTGACATGAATTGGGACCCGATTACGCGCATCGTCGGGAGCCTCGGCATCTACACTAAAATTGATTTCGCCAATAAAGAGGTCGCAGAGTGCTATTCGACCTCCTCGATCTTTCGCGGCTACAGCATTTTCATGAAGGGCAAAGACCCGCGCGACGCCCACTTCATCACGAGCCGCATCTGCGGCATCTGCGGCGATAATCACGCGACCTGCGCCAACTACGCGCAGAACATGGCTTTTGATGTTAGGCCGCCCGCGCTCGGCGAGTGGATTGTCAATCTCGGCGAAGCAGCCGAATACATGTTCGACCACAACATCTTTCAAGATAATCTGGTCGGCGTGGACTTCTGCGAGCAGATGGTTAAGGAAACCAATCCGGGTGTCTGGGAGAAGGCCAAAGTGACCGACGCGCCGCACGCGGAGCAGCACGGCTATCGCACCATCGCCGACATCATGACGGCGCTGAATCCCTTCAGCGGCGAGTTTTACCGCGAGACACTACACGTCAGCCGCTACACGCGCGAGATGTTCTGCCTGATGGAAGGCCGCCATGTTCATCCTTCCACACTTTATCCGGGCGGCGTCGGCACTGTGCCGACCGTGCAACTCTTCACAGACTATATCGTTAGGCTGATGCGCTATTGCGAGTTCATGAAGAAGGTCGTGCCGCTGCATGACGATCTCTTCGACTTTTTCTACGAGGCGCTGCCCGGTTACGAGAAGGTGGGACAGCGGCGCATCCTGCTCGGCTGCTGGGGATCGTTCCAAGACCCTGCGGTGTGCGACTACAACTACAAGAACATGGATGAGTGGGGCAAGGCGATGTATGTCACGCCGGGCGTCATCGTCGACGGCAAGGTCGTGACGCACAATCTGGTTGACATCAATCTCGGCATCCGCATCCTCTTGGGAAGTTCCTACTACGACGACTGGCAGAACGCCGAGACGTTCGTCAAAACCGACCCGCTCGGCAATCCGGTTGACCAACGCCATCCATGGAATCAGACCACGACTCCCAGACCGCAGAAGCGCGACTTCGACAACAACTACACCTGGGTCATGTCGCCGCGCTGGTATCACGAAGGCGAACCGGGCGATAAAAAGTATCTTGCGCTCGACACGGGCGGCGGGCCAATCGCGCGCCTCTGGTCAACGGCGCTCGCAGGCATTGTCGACATCGGCTATATCAAGGCGACAGGCCACAGCGTCAAGATTTACCTGCCGCAGACGGCCATGAAGCCCGAAGTCGAGTTCGAGTGGAAGATTCCGCAATGGTCGAACGCCATCGAGCGTGATCGCGCGCGCACATACTTTCAGGCTTACGCGGCCGCGGCGGCTCTATATTTTGCGGAGCAGGCGCTCGCCGAGTTGCACGCTGGCCGGACTAAGACATGGTCAGAGTTTAAAGTGCCGGACGAAGCCATCGGCTGTGGTTTTCACGAAGCCGTGCGCGGCGTGCTCTCGCACCACGTCGTCATCCGAGACGGCAAGATTGCCAACTATCACCCGTACCCGCCGACGCCTTGGAACGCTAACCCGCGCGACATCTACGGCACGCCCGGCCCCTACGAGGATGCCGTGCAAAACACTCCCATCTTCGAGGAGAACGGGCCGGAGAACTTCAAAGGGATAGACATCATGCGTACCGTGCGCAGCTTCGACCCATGTCTGCCCTGCGGCGTCCACATGTACCTCGGCAACGGCAAGGTGTTGGAAACTCGGCACTCGCCGATGTTCGGCACGATGAAGTAAAACAGCGACAAGTGATGAGTGACAAGTTAAAAACTTGCTCTCACTCGTCACTCGTCACTTGTCACTATCTTTATGGAATCTCAACAACTGATTCAGCGGATTGACGAATTAGTCCGCAAGATTGAGGCGATGTCTGACCCGGACGCGCGTGCAAGCGCCGTGGAGCTTCTTCAATCATTGATGGAACTCCACGGCGCAGGCATTGACCGCATGATGGAGATCGCGGCGCAAAGCGGCACGGCGGGCGCGGCGATCATCGAGGGCTTTGCAGAGGACGAGTTGGTGAGAGGGCTGCTGCTGCTCTACGGGCTTCACCCGGTCGCGCTTGAGACGCGCGTCGTGCAGGCTTTGGACAAAGTACGCCCTTACCTACATTCGCACGGTGGCAACGTCGAACTGCTCGGCATCGAAGATGGCGCGGTCAGGCTGCGTCTTCAGGGAAGCTGCAAGAGTTGTCCTTCGTCCGCCATGACACTCAAGCTCGCCATCGAAGAGGCCATTTATGAAGCGGCCCCGGATGTCACGGCGATTGAGGCCGAAGGTGTGCTGGAGCCGCCCGCGCCGTCAGGCTTAGTGACGCTGGGTAGAGTGCGAAGCGAAGACGACACGGCTCAGCAGCCGGACAGCAATGGTCATGGATGGAAGGAAGTGAGCGGGGTCGCGTCTCTGGCACAAGGCGCTGTGCAAACTATCGAAGTGGGCGGGCGCGCTCTGCTTTTCTGCCGTTTGGATGAAACGTTATACGCCTACGGGAGCCTCTGCCCCGGATGCGGTCAGACTTTACAAGACGCCTATCTTGAAGCCGCCACCATTATCTGCTCTGCTTGCAAACAACGCTACGATTGCGCGGGAGCCGGGCGTGGACTCGATCAGCCGAGCCTCTATCTTGAACCTTTCCCGCTATTGATGGAGCAAGGCCGTGCGAAGGTGGCCGTACCTCATTCGGTCACAAGTTAA
This sequence comes from uncultured Pyrinomonadaceae bacterium, assembly GCA_964246705.1. Taxonomy (GTDB): domain Bacteria; phylum Acidobacteriota; class Blastocatellia; order Pyrinomonadales; family Pyrinomonadaceae; genus DASZCR01. The sequence goes on along the minus strand of CAXTRQ010000121.1, from coordinate 11,996 downwards.
GATTTTGTTGTCCTGTCATCTCGTCGCAGACAGCCGTCTGCGCGATGGCAGCGAGAGGAGAAATGACGATGAGCGAACATGATTCTAAGAGCGAAACGCCCGCGCATGATAGGGGCACAGGTAAGGGTGAAGAAAAATCTTCAACTGAGGGGAAAGAGCCGGGTCGCCACGATCACGAGACGACGCACGCAGATCGCCCCGCAGGCGGTTCGACGCAGAGGGATTCCACGAGCATCAATCCCGATGATCGAAACCCGATAGACCCGAACAGCCCGAACTTTCCAGCGCCCTAAAACAACATGAGCGAGCAGCAGGGAAAAATAGTTGGAGCCGCAAATTCCGAGATCACCCGGAGTTCAAGTGACAGAGGACAGGGGCAGTCGCCGCTCGCCGCGCTCCGGCGTTTTGTGCGCCCGCGCGCCGCTGCTGTGGAGCGTTGCGAGTTGTGCAGCGCCGAACTGCCAGCCGAACATCAACACTTGGTCGAGCCGTCAACCCGGCAACTAAACTGCGCCTGCGAGGCTTGCGCGATTCTTTTCAGCGGTCAGGCCGGAACAAAATATAAGCGCGTCCCGCGCCGCATCCGCTCGCTGCCCAACTTTCGGTTGACGGACGGGCAGTGGGACAGCCTGATGATTCCCATCCAGTTGGCCTTTTTCTTCAAAAGCACGCCGGATGGAAAAGTCGTCGCGCTCTATCCGAGTCCGGCTGGCCCGACCGAATCTCTGCTCGCGCTCGATTCGTGGGATGAGATTATGCGGGATAATCCAATCTTGTTGGAGATGGAGCCGGACGTTGAAGCTCTGCTCGTCAAACGTGTCGGGGGCACGAGTGAATATTATCTTGTGCCTATTGACGAGTGCTACAAGTTGGTCGGCCTCATCCGCGCGCACTGGCGAGGACTCTCCGGCGGCACGGAAGTCTGGCGCGAGATCGGGAAATTCTTTGCCGGACTGAATGAACGCGCAAGCCCGGCGAAAGAGACAACGCGTGCCTGACTTGAACTTTCAAGTTGAATCGGCTGCCGCCGTCGCATATGCGGCGGCTCCGCTGCTGGTGTTCAAACTGCGAGTGACCAACGCGGAGGCCGACGAGCCGATTCATACCGTCGCGCTACGCTGCCAGATTCAGATTGAGGCGACGCGTCGGCGTTATAACGAGAAAGAGCAGGAACGCCTGCTTGATCTCTATGGCGAGCCTGAACGTTGGGGGCAAACTCTCCGGACGATGTTATGGACGCACGCGAGCGTCATCGTCAAGCCCTTTGAGGGGAACGCGCTCGTCGAACTGCCCGTGCCGTGCACGTTCGATTTCAACGTGGCCGCCGCGAAGTATTTTGCCGGTCTCGAAGATGGCGAAGTCCCGCTCTGCCTGCTCTTCAGCGGAACGGTCTTTTATGAGGCTTCGGACGGAGCCTTACAGGTTTCGCAGATTTCGTGGGAGAAGGAGGCCAAATATCGTCTGCCCGTGCGCGTCTGGCAAGAGATGATGGACTTTTATTATCCGAACAGCGTTTGGCTCTCTCTGCGCCGCGACGTGTTCGACCGCTTGAACCAATACAAGATGAGCCGCGCGATTCCGACATGGGAGCAGGCGTTGGAGAGCATCCTACCGCCCGTCCGCGAGACGGGCCAGGAGCGAGAGCTTGAGGAGCATATAAGAACGTGAATCTCGACCACGTTGAAAAGATTGCTAACGCTGTGCTCTACGAGGGGTACATCCTCTACCCCTACAGGTCATCGTCGGTGAAGAACCAGCAGCGTTGGAACTTCGGCGCGCTCTGTCCCCAAAGCTATAGTCTGGCGCAAGGAGGCACGGAGGCTTGGACGATGCAGACGGAGTGTCTCGTGCAGGGCGGCGAGCACACAACGCTCGATATTAAGGTGCGCTTTCTGCACCTGCTCTCGCGGGAGGTGAGACAATTGACAACTCCGCTTCCCGAGCTAAAAGAGGATGATGAGCCGGATTCCCAAAAGGTCGCGGCGTTGGAAGTCGGAGGCCAGATTTACCAAACGTGGCAGGAAGCGGTCGAGCGCGAGGTGAGTGTGCATGGCCTTAATCTGCGCGAACTCGTCGCCGGAGGACAACGCGAGCAGCCGTTCAGCTTTCCTGCGAAGCGGGACATGGAAGCTTTGCGCGAGTCTGATGGGCAAGTCCTTGGGATAATCATCCGCAGGCATCAGTCAATTGAAGGTGCAATTGAAGTGGCAGCCGAACAGGCGGGCGAACAGTTGTTTAAAGTCAGCGTGCGTATCCTGAATTTGACGCCGCTGGAAGACGCGAAGCTCAAGAGCCGCGACGAGGCGCTGATGCGTTCGCTTGTTTCGACGCACACTATCTTAGGCGTGCGCGATGGTAACGGCGGCGAATTCGTCTCGCTGCTTGAACCGCCCGAAGCCTTGCAGAAGATGGCCGCCTCTTGCCGTAACGTCGGGACTTGGCCGGTCATGGTCGGCGAACAGGGAGAGCGCGATTGCATACTTTCCTCTCCGATTATTCTCTACGACTACCCGCGGATTGCGCCGGAGAGCGCAGGCGACCTCTTCGACGGAACAGAGATTGACGAGATTCTCACGCTGCGCATCATGACCCTGACGGATGAAGAGAAGCGCGAGATGCGCGGCGTAGACGAGCGAGCGCGCCAGATACTTGAGAGGACTGAAACGCTTCCCGTCGAACAGTTGATGAAACTCCACGGCGCGATGAAAGGGAAAGGGTCACAGTAAAAAAGGTGAAAGAAAGGCTGATGCCGATTTCAAATAAAAGGCTTTCGTTCACACTTTTAACTTTTAACTTTTGTAACTTTTGTTTTTATTTGGGTGAGCGATGAACGAATGGGAATGGCAACTCCTCGAAGAGAAGACGCCATTGGAACAGGTAGCGGTCAAAGGCGTCGAACTCAAGACTGGCGACCGCATTCGTCTGCGGCCACGCGCCGGAGGCGACATCTTCGACCTCGCGCTCGCAGGGCAAGTCGCCATCATCGAATCAATCGAACAGGACTACGAAGACACTATCCATCTGGCGGTCGTTCTGGAGGATGATCCGGGTCGTGACTTGGGGATGCTGCGGCAACCCGGCCATCGCTTCTTTTTCTCTCCTGAAGAAGTCGAACCGCTAGAGTTAAGCGGCGAGGACGGCAAAAGCGCATGACGCAGCCACGCATTCTCATCGCGGGCATCGGCAATATCTTCCTCGGCGATGATGCTTTCGGCTCCGAGGTGGCAAGGCGTCTGACCGTGCGCGAGTTGCCGGATGAGGTTCGTGTCGTTGACTTCGGGATACGCGGCTTCGATCTCGTCTATGCGCTCCTCGACGGATACGAAGTCACAATCTTTGTTGATGCGACTCCGCGCGGCGGAGAACCGGGCACGCTCTATACCATCGAGCCTGACCTGAGTGAACTGGATAACGTGGACGCAGGGGCGACGATGGTCGAGCCGCATGGGATGAATCCTCTGAAGGTGCTCGGCATGGTCAAGTCAATGGGCGGCGAGTTCAAGCGTATCCTGCTGGTCGGGTGCGAGCCTGCGCCGCTCGAATCGGAGGAAGGGCAAATGGGGTTGAGCGAGCCGGTCGAGGCAGCCGTTGAAGAAGCGGTCAGGCTGGTCGAGTCGCTCGTCCGGGAGGTTCTTGCAGAGGAAGGCCGAAGGACAACAGTCTAAAGTAATACAGCAAATCCCTAGAGGATTAAAGGAGTAGAGACATGGCTACAGGTTCGGGACTTGTGAGAAGGCGCGACAATTTACTGAGAAGAAGCCGGAAGTCATCCGGTCTGAATATCTGGCCCCTCGTCGGAGGCGCAGTGCTGTTGGCCGCCGCCGCAGTGATCGTGAGCCTGCCAGACATCAAGCGTTATATCAAAATCAGTACGATGTGATGAGCACCCAACTAAATCAAAAAAGCGAACGTGGAAGCAGTGACCGCGAAGGCGACGTGTGGAAGGGCTTGGCGGCAGGCGTCGTCGGCGGTCTGGTTGCGTCTGCCGTGATGAATCAATTTCAAGCTCTGCTGAGCAAACTGGTCGAAGGCGAAGACAGAGCGCATGGCGCGCAAAGTTTGCAGCAAGGCTCTCCGCATCAGGGCGTGGGGCGCGAGCTACAGGCGCGAGGTAAGGATGATGAGGATGATGATGCGCCCCAGAGGCTCGCCAACGCCATCTCGGTCGGCGTCTTCGACCATGAATTGACGAAGAGCGAGAAGGACATGGCGGGCACAGCGTTTCATTACGCCATGGGTGCGACATCGGGCGCTCTATATGGCGCAGTCGCCGAGGTTGTCCCGGGGGTGAAGGCCGGCGTCGGGATGCCGTTCGGCGCAGCCGTCTGGGTCATCGCAGACGAGGGCGTAGTGCCTGCTGCGGGTCTCTCAAAGTCACCGGCAGAATATCCGCTCTCGATCCACGCTTATGCCTTCGCTTCGCATCTGGTCTATGGACTGACGACGGAACTTGTGCGTCGCGCCGTGCGCAGCGCGTTGTGAGGCGGCGGGTGTCATCAACGGCTCCCAAGCTTTTAGAGCGAGGAGGAATAGGATTGCATTCAATCCTTAAGAATCTATGAGCGCCAGTGAAGCCGTCATTGTTCGCTACCGTGTGGACGCCAGCCGGAGCCGGTTCACCGTGCAAGGGTCTGCTGATGGGTTGCTCTCTATGTTCGGTCACGATCCGTTGATTGCGATTTGCGGCTTCGGAGGCGACGTGCAATTCGTTCCCGGCACGCTCGAATCAGGATCGCTGCTGATGTTGGTGCAGGCGGACGCGCTCGCGGTCGTCAATAAAGTCAGCGACAAGGATCGGCATGAGATGGAGCGCGCCATGAGGGAAGATGTGCTCGAAACCACTCGTTATCCTGAGATAGTTTTTATGAGCACGAAAGTCTCTGTGAATCGAACTGCTGAAGGCCAGTACCGCGCCGGAATTGTCGGCAACCTGTCGCTGCACGGCGTCGTGCGCGACCATCACATAGACGCGCGATTGACTGTAAATAATGATAGCCTGCGCGCGCAGGGCGAGTTCTCTCTGCGCCAGACCGATTACAACATCAAGCCTGTCTCCGTCGCGGGCGGCACGCTCAAGATGAAGGACGAACTGAAGTTCTCGTTCGACATCGTGTCCCACGCTTAAACAGAGTTGAGGGCGGCGAGCGTGTGCCAGCCCGCCGGTTGACGTGTGAGCATCCGATTTTTGAGCAGATATGCATGAGCTTTCCATCGCCTTGAGTATGATCGAAATGGCCTCGGAGGAGGCTGAGCGCAGGGGTGGGGTTCAGGTTCATGCGATTCATCTCAAACTGGGTCAGCTTTCGGGTGTGGTCAAGGACGCGCTGCTTTTCTCCTACGAGGTTGCTTGTCAGGGCACGACTCTTGAGGGTTCCAGTCTTGTCATCGAGGAGGTTCCGGTCGTGGTCTATTGCCCGACCTGCCGGGCCGAAACGGCGCTCGCCTCTCTTCAAAGATTCTGCTGCGCGGTCTGTGGAACTCTGACCTCCGAGATTGTGCAGGGTAAAGAACTCGAAGTCGTCGCTCTGGAGATATAATGATGAGCAGCCAGCCTCGCCTGATCGAAGTCAGACAAAATGTCTTGAAGCAGAATGATCTGCTCGCGCGCCATTTGCGGCAGCGTTTTCGTGAAGCGGGCGTGCTCGTCGTCAGTCTGGTCTCAAGCCCCGGCTCCGGCAAGACGGCCTTGCTGGAAAAGATGCTGACATTGCTTCGTCCCCGGTGTCGTGTCGCGGCTCTCGTCGGCGACCTCGCGACAGAGAACGACGCCGCGCGCCTCGCCCGCAGCCAAGCCCCCGTCAAGCAGATTGTGACCGGCACGATCTGCCATCTCGATGCACAGATGGTCGAGAGCGCCCTCGAAGAATGGAAGCTCGAAGAACTGGACATGCTGTTCATCGAAAACGTCGGCAACCTCGTCTGCCCTTCAAGCTACGACCTCGGCGAAGACCTCCGCGTAGTCTTGCTCTCTGTCACCGAAGGCGAGGATAAGCCTCTCAAGTACCCGACCATTTTCAACACGGCGGACGTGGGCGTGATCACTAAAACCGACTTAACGGAAGCGGTCGAATTCGATTTGCAGTCCGCACGCGCCAATATTCAGAGCGTGCGCCCCGGCATGCAAGTCTTTGAACTTTCGGCCAAAACCGGCGAAGGGATGGATGAGTGGTTGCAGTTTTTAACGATGAACGCGGAACGCGCAACAATGAAGTAAAGGGGCCAGCTTTTTAAGTTCATCGTTCATGACTTGATTGACATGCCAACGCGAAGTCAAATACTGGTCAGGGGAATAGTTCAGGGGGTAGGGTTTCGTCCCTACGTTTTCTCGCTGGCTCGACGCCGCGCGCTCAAGGGTCAGGTCTTGAACAATACGACCGGCGTCCTCATTGATGTCGAGGGTGAAGGCTGCACCATTGAAGAATTCATCAACGACATCAAAACGAACTCGCCGCCGCTATCTCTAATCGAGTCGGTCGAGCGCAACGACAATTTAGACCTCGCGTATTATCAAGACTTTCGCATCGTCGAGAGCGCTCTGAACGGGGGACATCTCACGTCCGTCTCCGCCGACATCGCTACCTGCGCGGACTGCCTGAGAGAATTGTTCGACCCCCAAGACCGTCGCTATCTCTATCCCTTTATCAACTGCACCAACTGCGGCCCGCGCTTCACGATTATCGAAGGCATCCCCTATGATCGCGCGCAGACCACGATGCGGGATTTCGAGATGTGCGCCGCGTGCCGCGCAGAATATGAGAACCCGCTTGACCGCCGCTTTCATGCGGAGCCGACGGCGTGCCCCCGCTGCGGGCCGCGTTTGAAACTGACGGACGCGAGCGGGTGCGAAGTTGAAGTTAATGCTTTTCAAGACATCAACGCGCGCGTGCGGCTTCTGTTATCTTCGGGAAAGATAATAGTCATTAAAGGCATCGGCGGATTTCATCTGGCCTGCGACGCGCTGAACGTCAAAGCGGTCGAGCGTTTGAGACAGAGAAAGTACAGGGAAGATAAACCGTTCGCGTTGATGGCAAAGTCCGTCGCCGTCATCAGAGAGTATTGCAGGGTTTCCCAACCAGAGCAGGACTTGCTGGCCTCTGAACGCCGCCCCGTTGTGCTGCTCGAAAAGAGAGATGATGTGCACCTCCCCGGAGCCGTCGCGCCTCGCCTTCAGACGCTCGGTTTCATGCTGCCCTACTCACCGTTGCATCACCTGATTTTTGAAAATCTCGAACGCCCTCTAGTCATGACGAGCGGCAACGTCTCCGACGAGCCGATCTGTTACGGAGATCAGGACGCCATCCGGCGATTAAACAAAATTGCCGATTACTTTCTGTTCCACGACCGGAGGATTCATATTCGCACGGATGATTCCGTGGCGCGCGTACACAGTGGACGCGAGATGATTCTACGCCGTTCGCGCGGTTATGCGCCCGCTCCGATTAAGACCGCTTTTAAGTTTGAACAGGAAATCCTCGCCTGCGGCGCGGAACTGAAAAACACTTTCTGCCTGACGCGGGACGATTACGCCTTCGTCAGCCATCACGTCGGCGATCTGGAAAACTTGGAGACGCTGCGCTCTTTCCGTGAAGGCATCGAGCACCATCAGCGCCTCTTTCATCTTCACCCGGAAGTGGTCGCATACGATTTGCATCCTGAATATCTCTCGACCAAATACGCCCTCGCGCTTGACGAGAAGCAAACTAAAATCGGCGTCCAGCATCATCACGCGCACATCGCAAGCTGCATGGCTGATAATCAAATCGAGGGCGAAGTCATCGGCGTGGCGATGGACGGGCTGGGCTTCGGCACGGACGGACGCATGTGGGGCGGAGAATTCTTCGTCGCAAACTTTCTCGACGCAGAGCGCATCGCGCATCTTCAATATATGCCGATGCCCGGAGGCGCGAAGGCCATCCGTGAGCCATGGCGCATGGCCGCCCTCTACCTGCATCGCGCGCTGGGCGACGACTTTCTCAACCTGAAAATTCCTTTCGTGCAAAACTTGGACAGACGTGCATGGACGACGCTGCGCCGGATGACCGAGACCGGGACGAACAGCCCTGAGACATCGAGCATGGGCAGGCTCTTCGACGCCGTGTCGAGTTTGTTAGGATTGAGGAACGCGGTCAACTATGAAGGTCAGGCGGCGATTGAGTTGGAGACGATAGCCGAGAGGAGTTGCACGGAAAGCTACGAGTTCGAGATTGACGCGGGTGCAGGCGTAGTCAAAGCGGAAGCGTTGATTCGACAAGCGGTGGAAGACTTGCTCGGAGGGCTTAGTCCGCAAAAAGTTTCCGCGAAGTTTCATCTCGGAGTCGTGCGACTGATTGGCACAATCGCGCGCCATGTCAGAGACGAGCGGAGACTTAGTCGAGTGGTGTTGTCGGGAGGGGTTTTTCAAAATATGTTTCTTCTGAAAAATGTGTGCCGGATGCTCAAGCGTGACGGCTTTGAGGTCTTTACGCACAGCCGCGTGCCGACCAACGACGGCGGCATCTCGCTCGGACAAGCGGCAATTGCCAATGCACGGCTTCGATCAGGGAGGATTTAGCACATGTGCTTAGCGATACCCGGAAAGATTATCGAGATAGTTGACGAGGAAAATCAGATCGCCAAAGTTGATGTCGGCGGAGTCCGCCGCAACATCAACACGGGGATGCTCGACAGAGAGGAAGTGCAGGTGGGCAACTACGTTTTGATTCACGTTGGTTTCGCCATGAGCCGCATTGATGAGCATGAAGCCGAAGAGACGCTCCGTGTGCTGAAGGAAATCGGAGAGTACCAGATTGAGTTTGAACAGTTCAGCGCCTCTCTGGATTAAGACTTTTCAGGAGCAACGAAGATGAGCAAGGCAGCAGGGGACGATTTTTCGCGCGCCTTTTATCCATTCTTGCACGAAGACAACCGCCAGCCTCAAGAGTTGATGGAGAGCTTGCGCTTTTCACTATTGGAGAAGGCGCGCGAGAGCGTGGATGTCAAAGCCAGATTCTTTGAAGAGAATAAGGACACTATCCTCGCGGCATCGCTTGAGATGGCGAAAGCCTTTCATCGTGGGCGCAAGATGCTGGTGTGTGGCAACGGCGGTTCGGCGACGGACGCGCAGCATGTGGCGGTCGAGTTCATGCATCCGGTCATCGTCGGCTGCAAGGCGCTGCCAGCCATCTGCCTGACGAGCGACATGGCGATGGTCACAGCCGTGGCTAATGATGTCGGCTACGATGATATCTTCACGCGCCAGATTATCGCGCTGGGGCGAGAGGGCGACATTTTGCTCGGCATCTCGACGAGCGGAAACTCGGAAAACCTGATGCACGCCTTTGCGACTGCGCGCCGGATGAAACTCATGACCATCGGCTACGCCGGAAACGACGGCGGCAAGATGGTCGAAATGTGCACGACGAATTTACTCGATTTTTGCCTGACCGTGCCGACTTCGAGCGTTCATCGAATACAGGAAACACACGTCGCGCTCTATCACATCATGTGGGACATGGTGCACAGTTTCTTGCAGCATCGCTCGCTAGTCGAAGGATGAACTTAAAAGCGGATGAAAAGCCCCGTCGGGGGCGAAATGTTGATAGCTCTTTCAAAAAGCTTCCGGGGGCGAGCCATGAAATTCATAGACGAATACAGGCGGGGCGACATCGCGCAAAAACTGGCGGAGCAGATCGCGCACTTAACGACGCGACCGCTCAAGATTATGGAAGTCTGCGGCGGCCACACACACACCATCTTCAAATACGGCATCGAAGATTTGCTCCCGCCCAACATCACGATGATTCACGGGCCGGGCTGTCCCGTCTGCGTCATCCCTCTGGGGCGCGTTGACGATGCGATTTCGATAGCCGAGCAGCCCGGCGTCATCTTCACCACCTTCGGCGATGCGATGCGCGTGCCCGGCTCAAAGACCAGCCTGCTCGACGCGAAGGCTTCGGGCGCGGATGTGCGGATGGTCTATTCGCCGCTCGACGCGCTGAAAATTGCGAAGAAGAATCCCGAACGTCAGGTGGTTTTCCTCGGCCTCGGCTTTGAGACGACCGCGCCTTCGACCGCCATGACCGTTCTCCAAGCAGCGAAGGAAGGGGTCGAGAATTTCAGCGTCTTCTGTAATCACATCACGATTGTGCCCGCGCTGAAAGCCTTGCTGGATTCGCCCGATTTGCAACTCGACGGTTTCCTCGGCCCCGGCCACGTCAGCACTGTGATCGGCACGCGCCCATACGAATTTGTCCCGCGCGAGTATGGCAAGCCGGTCGCGGTTTCCGGCTTTGAACCGCTGGACATCCTGCAATCGGTTTATATGATCGTCAAACAAGTCATCGAGGGGCGCGCGGAAGTTGAGAATCAGTATGCGCGTTGTATCAACCGCGACGGCAATCGGAAAGCCCTGCAAAGTCTCTTCGAGGTTTTCGAGCCGCGAGACTATTTCGAGTGGCGCGGCTTAGGCTCAATCGCCCACAGCGGGATGAAGCTGCAACGAAAGTACGCGGCGTTCGATGCGGAACTGAAGTTCAGCGTGCCGGGGCTTCGCATCGCAGACCCGAAGGCGTGCCAGTGCGGCGAGATTCTCAAAGGCGTGAAGAGACCTTGGGAGTGCAAAGTCTTCGGCACGGCCTGCACGCCGGAGACGCCGATTGGCTCATGCATGGTCTCAAGTGAAGGCGCTTGCGCCGCTTACTACAACTTCGGACGGCTGTCGAAAATCGCCGAACGGTCGGCTTGAATTTGTCGCCGTCCGCGCATCGTCCCTATCCGAACCCGGCGCGCAATGTAAAAGTTATGACGAATGAATTCAGTCCTTCGCCGCTCTTCGAGCGCGTGGAACGAGCGCGGCGGAGAAAACACAAATTCAAAGGCGAGCAGATTACGCTCGCGCACGGTAGCGGGGGCCGCGCCATGCACGAGTTGGTCGAGGGAGTGTTTCTTGAGTACCTCAGAAACCCGCTGCTCGAAGCTCTCGAAGATCAGGCGGTCTTCGAGATTGCCAGCGGACAGCACACGTCGCGTCTCGCCTTCACGACGGATTCTTACGTGGTCACGCCGATTTTCTTTCCCGGCGGCGATATTGGCAAGCTCGCCGTCAACGGTACGGTCAACGATCTGGCGATGAGCGGCGCGCGCCCTCTCTATCTCTCCGCCGGGTTCATTTTGGAAGAAGGCTTTCCCGTCGCGGATTTGAAACTCATCCTCGCATCAATGCGCGCGGCGGCGACGGAGGCGGGCGTCGAAGTCGTCACAGGCGATACGAAAGTCGTGCAGAAGGGAAGCGCGGATAAAATTTTCATCAACACGTCGGGCATTGGTCTGATTGAATCCGACACCCGGCTTTCCGCTTCGCGCGCGCGGGTGGGAGACAAAGTCATCCTGAGCGGCTACGTCGGAGACCACGGCACAACTATCATGATCGCGCGCGGCGAGCTTGAGTTGGAGACGGAAATTGAGAGCGACACTGCGCCCCTCAACCAACTCGTCCGCGAGATGATTGACGAGGCGGGGCGCACGGGTTCGATAGACGCGATTCACTGTTTGCGCGACCCGACGCGCGGCGGCGCGGCGACCACGCTCAATGAAATCGCGCTCAGTTCCGAAGTATGTATTGAGATTCAGGAAGAACACATTCCGGTGCGTGAAGAGGTTAAGGGCGCGTGCGAGATTTTGGGTCTCGATCCGCTCTACGTCGCTAATGAGGGAAGGCTGATTGCGATAGTCTCGGCCGAGGTCGCCGGGCCGCTCGTCGCGCGCATGAGAGAGAGCCTGTATGGTCGAGATGCTTGCATCATCGGCGAGGTAAAGGCCGAACCGCAGGGAATCGTAGCGATGCGGACAGGCTTCGGCGGCACGCGCATCGTTGACATGCTTGTTGGCGAGCAGTTGCCGCGAATATGTTAGAGAGAGTTCTGAAAGCCTTCTTCCTTCTGCGTCCTTGCTTCTTCTTCGCGCCTTTTGGGGGCCCCCGGGGCAATTTTTTTAGAGCGAGGGGGGCCCAGCGGCGGGTA
>CAXTRQ010000120.1:0-19470 GCA_964246705.1 uncultured Pyrinomonadaceae bacterium | reverse complement strand
GAGCGATTGAAGTACATGGTCGAAGATTCAGGAGTCTCCGTGCTTCTCACGCAGCAGAAATTTCTCGGTCTGCTTGATAGCTACGATGGCAAGTCGGTCTGTCTGGATACGGACTGGCCTGAGATCGCGTTGGAGAGCGGGTCGGCCCTCGACAGCGAAGTCGCGCCCGAAAATCTGGCTTACGTCATCTACACTTCAGGCTCGTCGGGCAAGCCCAAAGGAGTGATGGTCACTCATGGCAACCTCGCCAACTTCTTGACGGGCATGGACGAACATTTCAAGAGCGAGTCGCCCGGAACATGGTTGGCGGTCACGAGCATCTCCTTCGATATTTCCGTCTTGGAACTGTTCTGGACGCTGGCGCGGGGTTTTCGCGTGGTGATTCAGAAAGAGCAATATGAAGTTGCGCGCGTCGCGGAGCCGCTAGCCGGGATGGCGGGGCGGGAGATGGACTTCAGTCTCTTCTACTTTGCGAGCGACGAAGAGGAATCGGCGCGCGACAGATACAGGCTGCTGCTCGAAGGCGCGAAGTTCGCCGACCAACACGGCTTCACGGCGGTCTGGACGCCGGAGCGCCACTTTCATGCCTTCGGCGGTCTCTATCCCAACCCGGCCTTGACCGGCGCGGCGCTCGCCGCCATCACAGAACGCGTGCAGATAAGAGCCGGAAGCGTGGTGCTGCCGCTACATAATCCGATTCGTGTCGCCGAAGAGTGGGCGGTCGTGGACAATTTATCGAACGGGCGCGCAGGCATCTCTTTCGCTTCCGGCTGGCATGCCGATGACTTCGTGTTCGCGCCCGAGAGTTATGCGAATCGTAAAGAGATCATGCTGCGTGACATTGAAACGGTGCGCCGGTTGTGGCGTGGCGAATCGGTCGCGGTACGCGGCGGGGTGGGCAATGAAGTGGCGGTGAAGATTCATCCGCGACCGCTTCAAACCGAACTGCCGATCTGGCTGACGGCGGCTGGCAACCCCGAGACGTTTCGCATCGCGGGTGAAATCGGCGCGCACCTGCTGACGCATCTGGTGGGTCAGAGCCTCGAAGAATTAGAGGAGAAAATAGCAGTTTATCGCGCCGCATGGCGTCGCCACGGACGCGGCCCCGGCGATGGTCATGTCACTTTGATGCTCCACACCTTTGTCGGCCCGGACGTGGATCAAGTCAAGGAGAAAATCCGTCGCCCCTTCTGTCAGTACCTGAAGAGTTCCGTTGATCTGATGAGAAACCTCGCGCGCAGTCTCGGGCAGGAGGCCGACGATCTGACGGAGGAGGACATGGACACGCTGCTGGCGCAATCCTTCGACCGCTACTTTGCGACGAGCGGTCTGCTGGGGACGCCGGAGATGTGTCTGGAGGTGGTCGAACGCCTGAAGGTCATCGGCGTTGACGAGATGGCGTGTTTGATTGATTTCGGCGTCAGCGCGGAAGAGGTTATTGCTAGCCTGCCCTACCTAAAGATGGTTCAGGAATCGAGCCGTCAAAAGAGAGAGCGCGTCGCCGAGGACTATTCGCTCACGGCACAGATTTCAAGGCACGGCGTAACGCACATGCAGTGCACGCCCTCTCTGGCGCGGATTATCGCTGCGGATACGGAGGGGCTGAATCTTTTGGGTTCTATTCCATACCTCTTGCTGGGCGGCGAAGCCCTTCCGGCATCTCTGGCGAAGCAACTTCGGGAAGTCTCGGCGGGCCGTATTTACAACATGTATGGCCCGACCGAGACGACCATCTGGTCTGCCGCACACCGGATCGAAGAGGTTAATAGCACTGTGCCCATCGGTCGCCCGGTGGCGAACACGCAAATCTACCTGCTTGATCGTCATCTTCAATTATTGCCCGTGGGACTGCCGGGCGAGGTCTACATCGGAGGCGAGGGAGTCGTACGCGGCTACCTGTTCAGACCGGAACTGACGGCGGAAAAATTCATTCCAGACCCTTACGGCGGTGTGCCCGGCGCGCGTCTCTACAAGACCGGAGATGTGGCGCGTTACCTGCCCGACGGCCAGATCGACTTTCTCGGGCGAGCCGATCAGCAGGTAAAGTTGCGTGGCTATCGCATCGAGTTGGGCGAGATCGAGACGGCGCTCGGCCAGCATCCGGGCGTGCGCGAAGTCGCCGTCAGCGCACACGAGGATGCGCTCGGAGAGAAGCAACTGGTGGCTTATGTGGTCGCCGGGCGGGAGGCCGGACGAAACTCGAAACTTCCGGCTCTGCCATCGAGCGTCGCGCATACGCCTGACGGGCAGCCGCTCTTGAAACTGGCGAACGGGATGCCCGTCTCTTACGTCAGCGCGATTCACGCGCATGGCGCTTACCGCGAAATCTTTGAAGATGAGATTTACCTGCGACATGGCGTGACGTTACGCGATGGCGATTGCATCTTCGACGTGGGAGCCAACATCGGGATGTTTACGTTGTTCGTCCATCAAAGATGCAAGGACGCCCGCGTCTACGCCTTCGAGCCGCTTCCCGATATCTTCAGGGTGTTACAAAACAACGTCGGACTCTACGGCATCAACGCCCACCTCTACGAATGCGGCATCGCCGACCGCGCCGGTCAAGCTACCTTTACATTTTATCCGGAGTTGCCCGGCCTCTCGGGACGCTATGCCGATATCGAGCAGAACAAGCAGACCGCCCGCGCCTTGATCCTTCAGGCCGAAGAAATCCCCGCGCACCTCAAACAATCCTTGAATCAAGGCGAGTTGGAGGAGGCGCTCGACCAACGCTTCAGAAGCGAGAGATTCGACTGCCGTCTGCGAACGCTCTCCGAGATCATCGCCGAGGAGGAGGTCGAGCGCATTGATCTGCTCAAGATCGATGTCGAGAAAAGCGAACTGGATGTGCTTCAGGGCATTCTCGACGAAGATTGGAAAAAGATCAGGCAGGTCGTCCTTGAGGTGGAGAGCCGCGAACTGTTGGAGCGCATCACGGCTTTGCTTGATGAAAAGGGTTACCAATTCGTCGCCGACCAACTGCTCGGCATCGGCGAGAACGGCGGCAACCCGCGCGTTGACGTGTACATGCTCTATGCGTTGCGGCGCGCCGAGGCTGACGTGGCCATCGAAGAGGAGAGAGAGCGCGCGCGGGACGCATCTGTCGCCGACACGGACGGGCAGCACGCCCTCTCGCTCAACGAATTGAGAATTTATCTCAAGAGCCAACTGCCCGATTACATGATCCCTTCAACTTTCGTCTTTCTGGACGCTTTGCCCCTGACGCCCAACGGCAAGATTGATTACCGCTCGCTCCCAGTTCCCCTCGCGGCGCAACGCCGCGAGGCGGCCTATACAGCCCCGCGCAATGAATTGGAGCAACTAATCGCCGGGGTCTGGCGGCAGGCTTTGCGTCTGGAGAAGGTGGGCATCAACGACAATTTCTTTGATCTCGGCGGCCACTCGCTCCTTGTCGTTCAGGTTCACAGCGAGTTGCGAAAAAAACTGCACAGAGATTTGTCCATCGCGCATCTCTTCCGCTATCCGACGATAGATTCGCTGTCCGGGTATCTGAGCGAGACGCAGCCGAGCGCATCAATTCATCAGAAAGCTCAAGAGCAGGCGGCCAAGCAGAAGAAGTCTATCAACCGGCAGAAGCAATTGATTAAAGCGAGGAAGAAGGAGTCATGAGCAATTTGGAAACGCAGGAAGCCGTGGAAGAGATCGCTATCATCGGGATGGCCGGACGTTTTCCCGGGGCCAGAAACATTGACGCCTTCTGGCGCAACTTGCGAGAGGGCGTCGAATCTGTCTCGTTCTTCTCCGCAGAGGACTTGGAGGCCGCCGGCGTCGAAGCCTCTCTACTGCGTCAACCCAACTACGTGAGGGCCAAAGCGGTGCTCGACGACGTGGACTTATTCGATGCCTCGTTTTTCGGCTTCAATCCGAGAGAGGCCGAGATCACAGACCCGCAGCATCGCTTCTTTCTGGAATGCGCATGGGAGGCGTTGGAGCATGCCGGCTATAACTCGGACGCCTACGACGGTTCGATTGCGGTTTTTGCCGGAGCCTCTTGGAGCAATTATCTGCTCAATCTTCTTTCCGGCAGCAAGACGCTCGACTTCGTGGATTCCTTTCGCATGTTGCTCGGCAACGACAAGGATCACCTCCCGACGTGGACTTCTTACAAGCTGAATTTGCGGGGGCCGAGCGTCAACGTCCAGACGGCCTGCTCGACTTCGCTGGTGGCCGTGCATCTGGCTTGCCAGAGTTTGCTCAATTACCAGTGCGACATGGCGCTGGCTGGCGGCGTGACCATCAGCGTCCCGCAGAAATCCGGCTATCTCTACGAGGAGGGCGGCATCAATTCTCCCGACGGACATTGCCGGGCTTTCGATGCGCAGGCGCAAGGCTCGGTCAGCGGGAGCGGGGTCGGCGTCGTGATCTTGAAAAGATTGGAGGAGTCCCTCGCCGACGGCGACGACATTCATGCCGTCATCAAGGGATCGTCGCTCAATAACGATGGCGCGACGAAGATGAGCTACACCGCGCCGAGCATAGACGGTCAGGCCGAAGTGATCGCGACGGCGCTGGCGGTCGCCGGGATCGCGCCGGAGACGGTCGGCTACATTGAGGCGCATGGCAGCGGCACGGCGCTCGGCGACCCGATTGAGATTGCCGCTCTCACGCAAGCCTTTCAAGAGAAGTTGAAGGCGCGAGGCGCGGTCGCTCTGGGATCGGTCAAAACCAACATCGGTCATACGGGAGCCGCCGCCGGTATCGCTGGACTGATTAAGACCGTGCTGGCGCTCAAAAATAAAGCGTTGCCGCCCAGCCTGCATTTTGCCGAGCCGAATCCGCAGATCGACTTTGCGAACAGCCCCTTCTACGTCAACACCGAATTGAGGGATTGGAAAACTGATGGGACGCCGAGACGCGCCGGGGTTAGCTCCTTCGGGATCGGCGGAACCAACGTCCATACGCTGGTCGAAGAGGCTCCGCCGCCTCCGCCTTCCGCGCCCGCCAGACCCTCTCAGTTATTGCTTCTCTCGGCCCGCACCAGAACGGCGTTAGAGGCGGCCAGCGATAATTTGTTGCTTCATCTGCGAGAGCATCCGGAGGAGAATCTCGCCGACCTCTCGTACACGCTGCAAGTGGGGCGGAAGGCTTTCGCGCATCGTCGCGCGCTCGTCTGCCATGATCGCCGGGACGCCCTGCAAGTTCTTGAGACGCGCGCCGCCGGGCGAATCGTCAGCGGGGTTTACGAGCCGCAACGCCTCTCCATCGTCTTCATGTTCCCCGGCCTCGGAGATCATTACGTCAACATGGCGGCGGGTCTCTACCAAGCCGAGCCGGAGTTCCGCAAACAGGTTGATGCATGCTGCGAACTGCTCAGACCTGACTTGGGCTTCGACCTGCGCGAAGTGTTGTATCCAACCCGCGACGAAGCGGCCAGCGACAGCATGGCTCAACCGGAGCCGGGCGCATCACCGTCCTCAGCCGGAGTCGATTTGCGCCGGATGTTATTACGGCACAAAGATACGCCGGATGCGACGACGGACAAATTGAACCAGACCGCCGTGGCTCAGCCCGCGCTCTTTGTCATCGAGTATGCGCTGGCACGCCTGTGGATGAAGTGGGGAGTCCGGCCCGCCGCGATGATCGGCTACAGCATCGGCGAATATGTGGTCGCTTGTCTGGCCGGTGTGCTCTCATTGAAAGACGCCTTGCGACTCGTGTCCCGGCGCGCGCGCATGATCGAGAATCTGGCGGGCGGAGCGATGCTTGCCGTGCCGCTTCCGGAGGGCCGAGTCCGCTCCATCCTCTCCGAAGAACTCTCCATCGCCGGGATCAACGGCCCGTCGCTGTGTGTCGTCTCGGGCGCGCCGCAGGCGGTCGCCGTGCTGGAGCGGCGACTGGCCGGGGAGGGCGTCGCCTGCCGACAGTTAACGACGACGCATGCCTTCCATTCGAGCATGATGAATCTAATTGCCGCAGATTTCGCCAAGCTGGTCGGAACCGTCACCTTAAACGAGCCGCGTATTCCTTACATCTCGAACGTGACGGGCACTTGGATTACGGCGGCTGAGGCGACCGACCCGCAATACTGGACGAGGCATCTCTGCGAGGCCGTGCGTTTCGCCGACGGCCTCGCGGAGTTGTCGCAAGAGCCGGGGCGTCTGTTTCTGGAAGTCGGGCCGGGGCAGATGTTAAGTTCGCTCGTCATCCAGCAGACGGATTTCGACCGCGACAAGCCGCGCGCATCCCTCTCTTCGATACGTCATCTCTATGACCGACAGGACGACCGCGCCTTCCTGCTCAATACGTTGGGGCAACTGTGGCTGGCGGGCGTCGAGATCAGTTGGCCTGACTTTTATGAGCACGAGAAACGCCGCCGCGTGGCTTTGCCGACATACCCGTTCGAGCGCCGTCGTTTTTGGATCGAACGTCAAACCGAGCAGGACGCCGCGCCGGACTTTCAGCCAACGTCTCCAAGCAAAAAACAGAACCCGGCGGACTGGTTCTATCTTCCCTCTTGGAAGCGTTCGCTACCGCCACGCGCGGCGGCACGTTCGGAGACGAGCGGGCGCGACACGGGTTGGCTAGTGCTGGCGGATCAATGCGGATTGGGCACGCGTTTGGCCGAACAACTGGAAAGAGAGGGTAGCCAGCCTGTGACGGTTCTGATGGGCGAACATTTCACGCGCGTGAACGAGCGCGTCTATGCGATGCACCCGCAACGTCTGGAAGATTATGCCGCCTTGCTGGAAGAACTCTCGGGCTTGGGCCACACCCCCACGCGCGTGATGCATCTGTGGGGCATCACCTCGACGCAGGAGCAGAGGCCGCCGGGCGCAGAGCTTTTTCTCCGCTCACAAAATGGAGGCTTCAACAGCCTGCTCTATTTAGCGGAGTCTCTGGGAGAGAAATATTCACGGCAGGCTATTGACATCTGCGTCGTGACGAATGGCATGCATGATGTCGGCGGAGAAGAGCGTTTGTGCCCGGAGAAAGCGACGGCGCTCATTCCCGGCAGGGTCGTCCCACGGGTCTATCCGCAGCTGACCTGTCGCTATGTCGACCTCACGGTTCCCGAAGCCGGAAGCCTCGCCGAGCGGTCGCTGCTCGGTCAACTGGTGGCCGAACTCACGCCTCGTTCATCCGGCGAGATCATTGCTTACCGTGATCATCACAGGTGGGTGCAAGATTTCCAGCGCGTCAAGTTGGAAGAGGAATCCGAAGCCTCTTCAAGATTGCGGCGCGGCGGAGTTTATCTCTTGACGGGGAGTCTCAACGCGAGTGCTTATGCCATCGCCGAATATCTGGTCGCGGCGTGGCGCGGCAGGCTGGTCTTGATCGAGGAGCCGGGATTCCCCGCGCGGCAGACGTGGGCATCATGTCTGGAGAACTCTGAGGAGGCGGAGCGTTGGGGTCGCCGGATCAAACAAGCTCGCGCGCTTGAAGAACTGGGCGGCGAGGTCGAGATGTGGGGCGCGAATGTCGCCGACGAAGCCGAGATGCGCGGCATCGTCGCGCGCGCCTACGAGCGATTCGGCGCGCTTCACGGTGTCTTTCACACGGCGGAGGCGACCGGCGCGGAAGCCTCCAAGCCGCTCGACGGGAAAAGTTCTGAGGGAGTCCAAAACTACCAGACGAAGGTTTATGGCGCGTACGTGTTGGATCAGGTCTTGCAAAACCGCGAGATTGATTTCTGTCTTCTGCTCTCTTCCTTAACGACCATCGTGGGCGGCGGGGCCAATATGCCCTACGAGGCGGCGAACGCTTTTCTCGATGCCTTCGCGCACGCGCACGGGCGCGTCACTGCGCCGCCGTGGACGAGCGTCAACTGGGATGACGAGGTGACCGCCGCAGAGGTGGCGGAGATTTTGCCGCGCATTTTCTCGATGGCTCCCGTTTCGCAGATCGTCATCTCGACGACCGATCTCGGACAGCGACGACAGACGAACAGCGCGGGCGCGACGGGACAACATTCCGCCGCTAACCCCGGGCTGCCGTTGCATGAACGCCCTGAATTGGGCGTTCCCTACGTCGCGCCGGGGGGCCCGACCGAGCAGACGGTCGCCGAGATCTGGCAGGGATTGCTCGGGATCGGGCAGATAGGTATCCACGATAACTTCTTTCACATGGGCGGCAACTCGCTGGTCGCGATTCAACTGACGAACCAACTCCGGCAGGCATTTCAGGTGAGCGTTCCCGTGCAGGCAATTTTCGAGGCGACCACCGTGCAGAAACTCGCCGAGGTCATCGAAGATATTCTGCTGACGGAGATCGAGCGTTTAGGTGAAGCGGAGGCTTCGCGTTATCTCACCTGAGCGAAGCGCCGGCGGTCACGAGCCGGTGCGCTTGTCCGCCGACGATGTCCCCGCGTCGTGCCGGGAGTCGCATCTTGGCGGCGCAGGCGGCGAGCCTGTGCTTTGCGGCAGGCGGCGATGACCGGTTTTCGTCGGACTGAATTGACCTACTGTGCAAGGTGATGAAGGAGCGCGAAATGAAGGATATTCAGGGACGACTCTCCAAGCTCTCGCCGGCGCAACGCGCCCTGTTTGAGAAGCGCATCAGGGGCGAGGTCTTGATTTCGGGTGATGGACAAACCATTCCTCGTCGTCAGGGCTACGACCCGTATCCTTTATTAATCGAGCAGGAGCAGGTGTGGTTTGTCTATCAACTCGGGAGCAATACTTTCTTCCTGCACATTTCCAAAGCCTTCCTGTTGACCGGAACCCTCAACGTCGCTGCGCTGGAGCGTGTGATTAACGAGATCGTCCGGCGACATGATAATTTACGCACCACTTTCAGCGATGTCGAAGGCCATCCCGTGCCCGTCATCTCCCCGTCTTTGAATATCAAATTAAATCATCTGGACATCAGCGCCGTCCCTGCCGACGAGCGCGAAAAGAAATTATATGAAGAACTCGCCGCGCTGATCGCCGTGCCCTTCGATCTCTCCAAAGGGCCGCTCATCCGTGCCAACCTGATCAGGCTCTCCGGGCAGGAGCATGCGCTTCAGGTGATCATGCATCACATCATCACCGACCGCTTGTCCATCGATCTGTTATCGCGCGAATTAGTCCTGCTCTACGACGCCTTCTCGCAGGGCAAGGCGTCGCCGCTGCCCGAATTGCCGATCCAATATAGTGATTACGCGGTCTGGCACCGGCAGTGGTCTGAGAGCCGAGAGATGCAGGCGCATCTCTCGTACTGGATGGGAAAATTGGCCGACCCGCCCGTGCTCAACCTGCTCACGGATTACCCGCGACCGGCAGTGCAAACTTATCCGGGCGCGCGCATCCGCTGGACTATTCCCGACGCGCTGTGGGACGGGCTTCGCGCGTTGAGCCTGACGGAGAACGTCACGCGCTATATGACCGTGTTGGCGCTCTACGGCGTCCTCTTGTCGCGCTATACGGGACAGGAAGATATTCTGATCGGTAGCCCCGTCAATAATCGCGACCGGATCGAGATTCAAGACATCATCGGATACTTCATCAATATTCTCGGGCTGCGGCTAGACCTTTCCGGCAATCCGACTTTTCGGGAGTTGCTGGGCCGCGTGCGCGTGACGACGCTTGAAGCTTTCGCACATCAGGAACTCTCCAGCGCCAAAGTTGTTCAAGAACTACGGCTCCGGCGCGACCCGAGCCATCCCCCGCTGTACCAGACGACGTTCGTCTTTACCAATGAGATTCCGCAACCCGCCGCGCAAAAACTGGCTCTCGACATCACGCCGCTCAAAGTCTTTTACGATGCCGCGCTGGTTGATGTGGCGCTCTCGGCCTTCGATGCGGAGGACTCGGGCTTGGTCGCCCTCGACTACAACACGGATCTCTTCGCGCGCGCGACCATCGAGCGGATGATGGGACACCTCCACATGTTGATGGAAAGCGTCGTCGCTGACCCGGTGCGGCGCATCGCCGAGTTGCCGATGTTGACCGCCGCCGAAACAGAGCGGTTGTTAGCGGAGTGGAATCCGCACGCCTCCTATACGGCAGACCAAACTCTTCATCAACTTTTTGAACAGCAGGTGAGGCGCGCGCCGCAGGCCGTCGCCGTGACTTTTGAAGACCAGCGCTTGACCTATCGTGAATTGAACCTGAGAGCCAACCAACTCGCGCATTACCTGCGGGGCCGGGGCGTTGGAGCGGAAGTCCCGGTCGGTATTTTCGTCGAGCGTTCCATCGAAATGTTGATCGGAGTGCTCGGCATTCTCAAGGCGGGCGGAGCCTACGTCCCACTGGAAACGGCGTCGCCGAAAGAACGTCTGGCCTTCATGCTCGAAGATGCGCGCCCGCCCGTGCTACTCACGCAACAGCATTTGCTTGAGCGCCTGCCCGCCTATCACGGCGCAGTCGTCTGCCTCGACGGTGAAACGGAACTCGTGGCGCGCGAAAGCGCGGAAGCTCCGGTCACGGACGCGTGCGCGGAAAATCTCGCTTACATTATTTACACTTCGGGTTCGACGGGACAGCCGAAGGGAACGTTGATGACGCATCGCAACGTGACGCGTCTGTTTGCTTCAACGCGCGAACTTTTTGACTTTGACGACCAAGATGTCTGGACGCTCTTTCACTCTTACGCATTCGATTTCTCGGTCTGGGAGATGTGGGGCGCATTGCTCTACGGCGGGCGGCTCGTCATCGTCCCGTATCTAGTCAGCCGCGCTCCCGAGACTTTCTACGAATTGTTGGAGAGAGAGCAGGTCACGATTCTCAACCAGACGCCTTCGGCCTTCTATCAGTTGAGCGCGTTCGAGGAGGCGCGCGCCGCGCACGACGCGACGGGCGAGCGGCAGGGATTGGCGTTACGCCTCGTCATCTTCGGCGGCGAGGCTCTGGAACTGCCGCGCTTGCAGCCGTGGCTGCGACGACACGGCGACGAGCGGCCCCGCACGGTCAACATGTACGGCATTACCGAAACGACCGTCCACGTCACCTACCGCGCGCTGACCGGAGCCGACTTGAACCGCCCCGCCCGCAGTTTGATCGGGGGGCCGCTCGGTGATCTGCAAGTACATCTCTTAGATCGGCATGGGCAGTTAGTGCCGGTCGGCGTGCCGGGCGAGATACACGTGAGCGGTGACGGCCTATCGCGCGGCTATCTTAATCGCCCGGCGTTGAGCGCGGAGCGGTTCGTCCCCGACCCTTTCGGCGCGCAGCCCGGCGGGCGTCTGTACCGGACGGGCGATCTGGCGCGTCGCCTGACGGGCGGCGAGATCGAGTATCTCGGTCGCAGCGACCAGCAAGTGAAAATCAGAGGCTTTCGCATCGAGTTGGGCGAAATCGAAAGCGCGCTCGCGCAGCATCCGGCTCTCCGGCAGGTGTCGGTCGTCGAGCGTGAGGATGGGCCCGGCGATAAACGTTTGGTCGCATATTTTGTCGCCGCCGTCGAACAACCTCTGACGACCAGCGAATTGCGCGGTTACTTGCAAGAGAAGTTGCCGGATTACATGATCCCCTCAGTCTTTATGCCGGTGGCCGGAATCCCTCTGACGGCTAACGGGAAAGTTGACCGCCAAGCCTTACCCGCACCGGAACAGTCGCGCCCCGCTTTGGACACCTCTTTTGACGAGGCGCGGACGCCCACCGAAGAGATCGTGTGCGGCATCTGGGCCGCCGTGCTCGGCGTGGAGCGGGTCGGGGTCAGCGACGATTTCTTTGAACTCGGCGGCCATTCGTTACTGGCAACGCAAGTCCTCTCCCGCGTGCGGAATACTTTCCACGTCGAAATTCCCCTGTGGCAGGTTTTTGAACGCTCGACCGTCGCCGCGCTCGCGCAAAACATTGATAAGTTAAGGCGGGACGCAACCGAGGCGAGCGTGCCGCCGCTCGCGCCCACCCCGCGTCACCCCGCGCCGCCACTCTCTTTCGCGCAGCAACGGCTCTGGTTTCTCTATCAACTGGACACGGCCAGCGCCTTCTACAACATCCCTCTGGCGTTGCGTCTGCGTGGAGCGTTGGACATCACAGCCCTGACCCGCACCCTCTCGGAGATCGTCCGCCGTCACGAAGCCCTGCGCACGACTTTTGCGGTCGTCGATGGCCTGCCACGGCAACTCATTCATTCTCCGCGAAGTGTCGAACTGCCGCTCGCCGATGTCGGCGGGTTGGAGGAGCCGGAGCGTGAGAGAGCCGCCGAGACGATGGTTCGAGCGGATGCGGTTGAGCCGTTCGACCTCGCCGCGGGGACATTGTTACGTGCACGCCTATTGCGCTTGGGCGCGGAAGATCACGTCTTGAGCGTGACGATGCATCACATCATCAGCGATGGCTGGTCGTTGGGCGTCCTCGTCCGCGAAGTCGCAACGCTCTATCAGGCTTACTTGCACGGCGCAGCTTCTCCGCTTCCGGAGTTGCCGATTCAATATGCTGATTATGCCCTCTGGCAGAGGCAGTGGTTGACGGGCGCAGTGTTAGAAGCTCAACTCTCTTACTGGCGCGAACAACTCGGCGGGACGCTGCCTGTTCTGGAACTCCCGACCGACCGCCCGCGCCCATCCGTCCAGAGTTTTCGCGGCGCGCATCACCTGTTCACACTTTCCTCTGCGCTGGCCGACGAACTCAAAAAGTTGAGCCGACGCGAGGGAGCGACGCTGTTTATGACTTTGCTGGCGGCATGGCAGGCGCTCCTGTCACGTTACAGTGGACAGGAGGAGATCGTCGTCGGGACAGCCATCGCAAATCGCAACCGGGCCGAGGTCGAAAAACTCATCGGCTTCTTCGTCAACACTCTGGCCATCCGCACAGACCTTTCCGAAGACCCGAATTTTCGCGGGTTGTTGCAGCGCGTGCGCGAAGTCTGTCTGGGCGCGTACGCGCATCAGGATATCCCTTTCGAGAAGGTGGTCGAGGAACTGCATCCGGAGCGTTCCCTGAGCCAAGCGCCGCTCTTTCAAGTGATGTTTGCTTTGCAGAATGCGCCGATGGAGGAGTTGCAGCTACCGGGGCTTAGTTTGCGCCACATCGAAGACGACACGTTGACGGCCAAGTTCGATCTCTTCTTCTCGCTGGCGGAAGAGGGAGGAGAACTGAAAGCAAGTCTCGAATACAGCGCCGACCTCTTCGATGAAAACACCGTCCGGCGCATGGCCGAACACTTTCAGAGAACGCTGGAAGCCGTGACGCTGGACGCGACACGCAGCCTCACGAGCCTGCCCCTGCTCGGCGACGCCGAACGACAGCAGTTACTCGTCTCGTGGAATGAGACGGAGAGAGCGTTTCCGCCCGACGCTTGTATTCATCATCTGTTTGAAGAGCGGGCGGCGGAAACGCCGGAGGCCATCGCGGTCGAGTGGGCGGATGGGCGGTTGAGCTATCGAGAGTTGAACCGGCAAGCCAATCAACTGGCGCATTACCTGCGACGCAGGGGCATCGCGCGCGGCGCACTGGTCGGCATTTTCATGGAGCGTTCAAAAGAGATGCTGGTCGGGCTGCTCGCCGCTCTGAAAGCGGGCGGCGCATATGTCCCGCTCGATCCGTCATACCCTACCGAGCGGCTCAAGTTCATGCTCGCCGATGCCGGGACGGACGCGTTGCTGACGCAGCAAAGCTTGATCGCTTCGCTGCCTTCGAGCGCGGCGCAGACGCTCTGTCTCGATACGCAGTGGGAGAACATCGCGCGTGAGGACGAAGAGAACCCGCCGCGCCTGACGACGGCGGATGATCTCGCCTACGTTATCTACACTTCGGGGACGACGGGTCGCCCCAAAGGCGTCAAGATTCCGCATCGCGGGATCGTGCGCCTGTTATGGCAGATAGATTACGTTGAATTGGATGAACGCCAAAGCATCTTGCAAATGGCTCCCATCTCTTTCGACGCCTCGACCTTCGAGGTCTGGGCCCCGCTCCTTTACGGAGGCCGCTGCGTGCTGTTTGCCGAGCGCATCCCGACCCCACAACAGATCGGCGCAGCCATCTCTCGCTACAATATTCGCACGCTATGGTTGACGGCCTCACTGTTCAATCTGGTTGTCGACGAGGACGCGGCGGCGCTTGACGGCATCGAGCAATTATTGATCGGCGGCGAGGCGCTCTCGGTCGCGCACGTCGCACGCGCGCAGAGAGCCTTGCCACGCGTGCAGATGATTAACGGCTATGGGCCGACCGAATCCACGACCTTCACTTGCTGCTACTCGATCCCCGCCGACCTCGACGAGCGACTGAAGGCGATTCCCATCGGCAAACCGATTGCGAACACACAGGTCTACATTCTGGATACTCGATTGCAGGCCGTCCCGGTCGGCGTGGTTGGAGAGTTATCTATCGGCGGCCACGGGTTGGCGCAGGGCTATCTGCACGGGGCGGAACTGACGGCCGAGAAATTCATCCCGCACCCGTTCGCCGCCACGCCCGGCGCGCGTCTCTACCAGACGGGCGACCGGGCGCGTTATCTGCCGGACGGTAATATTGAATTTCTCGGACGGCTCGACGAGCAAGTCAAGGTGCGCGGCTATCGCATCGAGTTGGGCGAGATCGAGACGGCGCTCAAGCAGCATCCGGCGGTCAGCGAAGCCGTCGCCATCGCCCGAGAAGATGTGCCCGGCGATAAGCGTCTGGTCGCTTACGTCGTGCCCGACACGCGTTACTCTTGGGCCGCCGGACAGGTGGAAGAGTTGCAGGCCGAGCATGTCGAAGAATGGCAGACGCTCTATGAGGGAACATACGGCGAGTCCTCCACCGCGCTCGAACCAACCTTCAACATCACCGGCTGGAACAGCAGCTATACGGGGCAGCCGATCCCCTCTGAAGAGATGCGCGAATGGGTCGAAGAGACCGTCAGACGCGTTGGCGGCCTGCAACCGGATCGCGTGCTTGAAATCGGCGTTGGCAGCGGTTTGCTGCTGTTTCGCTTGGCCGCGGGATGCTCCTTCTATTTGGGCACGGACTTTTCGCCACTCGCGCTGGATTACGTGAAGCGGCAACTGGCGCAGACCGCGCCGCGCCTCGCGGCGGTCAAACTTTTGCAGAGAACCGCCGACAACTTCGCGGGTTTTGAAGCGCGCGCCTTCGATACGGTAATCCTGAACTCTGTGGTTCAGTATTTCCCCGGCGGCGATTATCTCCTGAAGGTGCTGGAAGGAGCTGTCAACGCGGTCGCTGCGGGCGGCGCGATTTTCGTCGGCGATATCAGAAATCTTTCGTTGCTGGAAGCCTTCCACACCTCCGTCCAACTGCAACGCGCCGAGGACTCTCTCACCACGGCGCGGCTTCGCCAGCGCATTCAACGCGCCGCCTACAACGACGAAGAATTGGTCATCGCGCCCGACTTCTTCCACGCGCTGAAACAGCATCTCCCGCGCATCAGCCACGTCGAAATCCAGCCCAAGCACGGGCAGTATCATAATGAGATGACGCTTTTTCGCTACGACGTAATCCTGCACGTCGAAAAAGAGACGGAGGCGTCGCGGCAAGCGCGCGCGCTCGACTGGCAGCAGGAGCGTCTGAGCGTCTCGTCGCTCCGTCAACTTTTGGAACAAGATGCGCCGTCGGCGTTGTTGCTCAAACAAGTGCCGAACGCGCGTCTGGCCTTCGAGTCAACGGCTCTCGAACTCCTGCGAAGCGAGAATGGGCCGGATACTGTCGGCGAATTGCGCCAAACCATCAGAGAAAGCATTACGGAAAACCATCTCGACCCGAAAGACCTGCCGGCCTTGATCGGCGATCTACGCTACGCGTTTGAGCTTCACTATTCGGGCCCCGAGGCCGTCTACGCTTATGACGTGTTGTTGACGCGTCAGGGTGACGATTCCATCCCGGCGCGAAAGATTTCATTCAGCGTGGCGGACGAGCCTGCCCCTGCGCCTTCATTGAACGCTTACGTCAATAATCCCCTGCGTGGAAAATTCTCGCGTCAACTAATTCCTCAATTACGAAGCTTTTTACAAGAGAAGCTTCCCGAATACATGATGCCGGGAAATTTTATGGTGCTTGACACCCTGCCGCTGACGTTGAGCGGCAAGGTCAACCGCCGTGCGCTACCAGCCCCCGCGCAGTCCCGACCGGAACTGGCGCAGGAGTATGTGGGCGCGCGAACTGCCGTCGAAGAGATCGTCAGCGGGACGTGGGCTGAAGTGTTAGGCGTCGAGCGTATCGGCATCGACGACAACTTCTTCGACTTGGGCGGACATTCACTGCTCGCCACACAGGCCATCTCTCGACTCCGCGAAGCCTTCGGCGTCGAAGTGCCCCTGCGCCTGCTCTTCGAGAAACCGACGGTGGCCGGGCTGAGCCACTATCTTCAGGAGCAACTGAGCGCAGGCGAGAGCGTGAGCGTACCGGCGATGGAGCGCGTGAGTCGAGAGCAGCGATTGCCGCTCTCCTTCGCGCAGCAACGTCTCTGGTTTCTCGATCAGTTAGAGCCGGGCAGCGCGGTTTATAACATGCCGCTGGCAATCAGGCTGCGCGGAAAGCTCGACGTGGCGGCGCTTGCGCAAACCCTGACGGAGATCATGCGACGGCACGAAGTCCTGCGCACGACCTTCGTCGCCAGCCAAGGAGAGCCGCAACAGATTATTCATCCGCCACAGCTTTTCACACTCACTCCGACCGACCTGAGCACGCTCTCCGAAGCCGAGCGCGAGAGCACGCTCGCACACTTCATCAGAGACGAGGCACTCCAACCCTTTGACTTGAGCCGAGGGCCGCTGTTGAGAGTGCGTCTGTTGCGGCTCTCTGATGAAGAACACGTGCTGAGCGTGACGATGCATCACATCATCAGCGATGGCTGGTCGTTGGGCGTCCTCGTCCGCGAAGTCGCAACGCTCTATCAGGCTTACTTGCACGGCGCAGCTTCTCCGCTCCCGGAGTTGCCGATTCAATATGCCGATTATGCCCTCTGGCAGAGACACTGGTTGTCCGGCGCGGTCTTGGACAATCAACTCTCTTACTGGCGTCAGCAGTTGGCTGAAATCCCTGCCGTTATCGAGTTGCAGACTGACCGCCCGCGTCCTCACATGCAGACGTTTCGCGGGGCACATGAATCTTTGGTCTTGACGGCGGAGTTGAGCGAGGAACTACGGGCCTTGAGCCGACATGAAGGGGCGACATTGTTTATGACCCTGTTGGCCGCATGGCAAACCCTGCTGTGGCGCTACGCCGGACAGGACGATGTCTTGGTGGGCACGCCGGTCGCGGGTCGCAATCGCGTCGAAGTAGAGAATCTGATCGGCTTTTTCGTCAACATGCTAGTGCTGCGCACGCGTCTGCGCGCAGCGGCGCGGTTCGCAGAGATTCTCAGGGAGGTGCGCGAGATCAGTTTGGATGCTTATGCGCATCAGGACATATCGTTTGAGCAGCTAGTGGAAAATTTAGAGCCTGAAAGAGCTTTGAGCCATGCGCCGCTCTTTCAAGTGATGTTTATTCTACAGAACACGCCGCAGCATACGGCAGAGATGGCTGGCCTGCACTTGAGCGCTATCGAGATGGGCGGCCAGACGGCCAAGTTCGACCTCTCGTTGGCCGTCGTGGAGGAGGAGGAGAACGGCGGACGCCTCGGCGCGTCTCTGGAGTACAACACAGACCTCTTCGAGCAGACGACTATCAAGAGAATGTTGCAGCATTTGCAAGAGCTTCTCAGAGCAATCGTCGCAGCGCCGGAGCAGCGTGTTTCGCAATTGCCGCTCTTGACCGCAGGCGAGCGGCAGCAATTGCTGGTGCAATGGAACGATACCTTCACGG
This sequence comes from uncultured Pyrinomonadaceae bacterium, assembly GCA_964246705.1. Classification (GTDB taxonomy): domain Bacteria; phylum Acidobacteriota; class Blastocatellia; order Pyrinomonadales; family Pyrinomonadaceae; genus DASZCR01. Next base: position 1,840 of record CAXTRQ010000120.1, on the reverse strand, counting down.
AATATGAACAGCAGCAGCAGAGCTTACATCGGTTGTGCGAAGCGCAGGCGGAGCGCACGCCGGATGCCGTCGCGTTGGTCTTTGGAGATGAAGAGTTGACTTTCGCGGAGTTGAATCGCCGTGCGAATCAGTTAGCCCACTACTTGCGCGGGCGCAGCGTCGGCCCGGACGTGCTCGTCGGCGTTTTGATGGAACGCTCTGTGGAGATGGTCGTCGGCCTTCTGGGGATTCTGAAGGCTGGTGGCGCATACGTGCCGCTCGACGTGTCGTCGCCGCCCGAGCGTCTCTTCTTCATGTTGGAAGATGCCGATCCGCCTGTGGTGCTGACACAGGCCGGACTGCTTGAGAGGTTGGCCGATTATCGCGGCCATACCCTCTGTCTCGATTCGGAATGGGAGAGCATCGCCGCGCAGACGGAGGAAAACCCACTCGATCTAAACAGCGCGGACAATCTGGCTTACGTTATTTACACGTCGGGTTCGACCGGCCAGCCGAAAGCCGCGATGAACACTCATGGGGCAATCGTCAATCGCCTGCTCTGGATGCAGGACGCCTACCGACTCTCCGCCGCAGACCGCGTGTTACAAAAAACTCCCTACAGCTTCGATGTCTCCGTCTGGGAGTTCTTCTGGCCGCTGCTGAGCGGCGCGCGCCTCGTCGTCGCGCAACCCGAAGGACACCGCGACACCGCTTATCTTATCAAGCTCATCGTCGAACAGGGTATCACGACTACACACTTCGTTCCCTCCATGCTCCAACTCTTCGTCGAACATCCCGGCGTCGAAAACTGTCGCTCGCTTCGGAGAGTGATTTGCAGCGGCGAAGCGCTGACGCCCGAATTGTGCGCGCGGTTTTTCCAACGCCTCGAAGCGCAATTACACAATCTTTATGGGCCGACCGAAGCCGCGATTGATGTCACCTTCTGGGAGTGTGAGCCTAATCATCCGTTAGTGCCGATTGGCCGCCCCATCGCCAACACACAAATTTACATGCTGGATAGTCACCTGCAATTAACGCCAGCCGGTGTGAGCGGCGAGCTATACATCGGAGGCGTCGGGCTGGCGCGCGGATACCTACGCCGCCCAGACCTGACGGCGGAAAAGTTCGTGCCCGACCCGTTCGCCGCACGCCCCGGCTCCCGCCTCTATAAATCCGGCGACCGCGCACGCCTGCTTCCAGACGGTCTCATCCTCTTCCTCGGTCGCCTCGACCATCAGATCAAACTCCGTGGCTTTCGCATCGAACCCGGCGAGATCGAAGTCCTCCTCGCCTCCCATCCCCTTGTTCGTGAAGCTCTCGTCCTGCCTCAATCCTCTGCCACAGGGACGCGGCTGCTCGCCTACCTGCTCGTTGACCGACCGCTGGGCGAAGCCGACGCGCGCCACTACCTGCGCAGTCGGCTTCCGGATTACATGCTCCCCGCCGCTTTCATCCAACTCGACGCATGGCCGCTGTTGCCCAACGGGAAGCTCGACCGCCGTCGCCTCCCGCTGCCGCCGCCGCCGCCGAGTGCGACCGCAGTGGTCACGATGCAGAGCGGGAGCGAGAGTGCGACCCTCCTAGCGCAGATGTATGGTGCGGTGCTGGGCTTGGAGCGCGTCGGCGCGGAGCAGAGTTTCTTCGAGTTGGGAGGGCATTCGCTGCTGGCGACACAACTCGTCTCGCGTGTGCGGGAGGCGTTCGGGGTGGAAGTGCCGTTGCGGGTAGTGTTCGAGCGACCGCAGGTGGCGGAGTTGAGTCGGTATCTGGAAGAGCAACTGAGCGCGGGTCGCCGCGAGCGCGTGGCGGCGATGGAGCGCGTGAGTCGAGAGCAGCGATTGCCGCTCTCCTTCGCGCAGCA
>CAXTRQ010000119.1:13179-19481 GCA_964246705.1 uncultured Pyrinomonadaceae bacterium | reverse complement strand
CGGAGAGTGGGCGCGAAGCCTGATGTGGTCGTCGGATACGTGGCGGCGGCGGCGATGCTGGTCTCTTTTTACTTCAACGTGCTCGATTGGCTATGGCTGATTTTACCGGCCTTCGTGATCGCCGCACTGGCGGCGGAGATGCTGCGGGGCGCACCCTTCGACAAGATGATTTTGTCGGTCGGCTCAACCGTGCTCGGCGTCCTCTACGTCGTGTTGCTCGGCGGACATCTGTTGGCGTTGCGAACAGGATTTCCCGAAACGGCGTCGCCGCTCGTCGGCAGCTTATCCATTTCGACGCACCTTTTGTCATTCTTCTTTCTTGTCTTGATGGGGTCGGACACGGGAGCTTATTACACGGGTCGCGCTTTAGGCCGTCATAAGCTCGCGCCGAACATCAGTCCGGGGAAGACTTGGGAGGGGGCTGTCGGCGGGATGGCGGCGAGTTTGTTGATGGCGGCGCTGGCGCATTACTGGTTCTTTCCGGAACTCTCGCTGCGTGCGGCGCTCGCACTGGCGGCGGTGATGAACGTGCTCGGCGTCGTCGGGGATTTGACGGAGAGCGCACTCAAGCGCGGGGCGAAGGCGAAAGACGCGGCGCAGATTTTGCCCGGTCATGGGGGCTTACTCGACCGTCTGGATAGCTTGCTCTTCAATGCGCCGCTCATCTACTATTTTGCGCGGCTTTACGATTGGCATTGAACTCAAGAGGCCGCCCTTTCTTGCGAAATGTAGCGTAAGATGAGTACGAAAAAGCTTCTCATTATCATCGGCAGCATCGCCGCCGTACTGTTACTGGTGGTACTGTTGTTCGTCGGCGGAATTACAGGGTTCGTCTTTTACACGATTAGCAACAGCGAGGCGGCTCAGACGGCGCGCAACTTTTTGAAGAACAACGAGCGATTCAAGCAGGAGACGGGCGACGTGCGCGACTTCGGCTCGCTGGTGACGGGAAGCGTCGAATCGAATGATGCGGGGGGCGCGGCGACCATCAACTTGAAAGCTATCGGCGAGAAGCGCACCGTCAACGCGAGCGTCAATCTTATCTACAAAGTCGGATATAATTGGCGTGTCGTCAGTGCTTCGTATAAGAACGACGCGGGAAAGACAATCGAGCTTTTAGACAGCTACGGAACAAACGCCGCGCCGGATGCGGGCGAAAGCGATACGGAAAAGCCTTAACGAGAAAGAAGGGCAGCGTGGAAACATCATGACAGCGCAGGGAGTCGCCATCTTAGGCTCGACCGGCTCAATCGGGTGCAATACATTGCGCGTGATTGAGAGTTTCCCGTCCACAAGCTTTCGCGTCGTGGCGCTCGGCGCAGGCCGCAACGTCGCGCGCCTCGCCGAACAGGTCAAGCGGTTCCGCCCGCAACTCGTCGCCGTCGAGGCGGAAGCCAGCGCCATCGAACTAGAAATCGAACTGAAAAAACGCGGTCTAACGCTGCCGCGCATTCGCACAGGCGAAGCAGGTCTGATTGAAGTTGCGACGCACGCGGAGGCTGGCTGCGTCGTCAGCGCGACGGTCGGCGCGGTGGGTTTCGTCCCGACTCTTCGCGCGCTCGAAGCGGGAAAGCGTGTTGCGCTCGCCAACAAAGAGACGCTCGTGATGGCGGGCGAGTTGATGACGCGCGTCGCACGCTCGTCAGGCGCGGAAATCCTGCCCGTTGATTCCGAACACAATGCGCTTCATCAATGCCTGCGCGGTGAGAAACGCGCGGAGGTGCGTCGCCTGATTCTGACGGCTTCAGGCGGGCCGTTTCGCCAGCAGAGCGTGCGGCAGATGGAATCCGCGACCCTCGCCGAAGCGATGCGCCATCCGACGTGGAACATGGGCGCGAAGGTTACGATTGACTCCGCGACGTTGATGAACAAGGGACTCGAAGTCATCGAAGCGCACTGGCTTTTTGACTTCGGCGGCGACGAGATCGGCATCGTTGTTCATCCAGAATCGGTCGTGCATTCGATGATCGAACTCGTTGATGGTTCGGTCATCGCGCAGATGGGCGTCACGGACATGCGCCACGCGATTCAATACGCGCTGACATATCCGGACAGACACGCGTGCGCGCTGCCCTTACTGGATTTGACCAAACTCGGCGCGCTCCATTTTGAAGCGCCCGACGCGGAGCGTTTCCCCTGTCTCAAACTTGCTTATCGCGCGTTGCAAACGGGCGGGACGCTTCCCGCCGCGCTCAACGCTGCGAACGAGGAAGCGGTCGCCGCCTTCATCGAAGGCCATATCCGCCTGACGGATGTTCCGCGCGTCATCGAGAAAGTTATGGACAAACATGAGAGCCGCGCGGTTGAGAATCTCGATGTCGTGCTGGCGACAGACAAGGCTTCGAGGTTGCAGGCACGCGAAGAGATTGTCAGGTTGTCGGAAGCGACGAAAGTAGTGGCGTGAGCCATTATTCTAAGCTGACTCCGCACCCTCTGTTTGACGCTTGCCGCCCGCGCCGTTAAACTTTCATACAACCGCGCATCCGGCGAGCGCCTCTAATTTTCAAGTGCGTGTGGTTGATTCGGGCGGGTATCAATATTATGAGTAACATTATCGGTTTCTTGGCTTTCATTTTTATCCTCGGCGCGGCGGTCATCCTGCACGAGTTCGGACACTTTATCGTCGCCAAATTGCTCGGCATTCGTGTCGAGACATTTTCCGTCGGCTTCGGCAAACGGATTTTCGGGCGGCGTTGGGGCACGACTGATTATCGTCTGAGCCTGATTCCGCTCGGCGGCTACGTCAAACTCGGCGGCGATGATTCCAACGCCGGAATCGAAGAAGGCTCAGGCGAACCCGACATCCCCGTCAAAGAGCGTTTTGATTTGCGCCCGCGCTGGCAAAAGTTTCTGGTCGGCGTCGCCGGGCCGGTGATGAACGTGCTGACGGCAATCTCGATTCCTTTCATCGCGGCCATGATCTACGGCATTCCTGCCACACCGTCGCCGGTCATCATGCGCGTGCAGCCGGGCGGAGCAGCCGAAGTGGCGGGACTCAAACAGGGCGACCGCATCAAGTCATTTAACGGTAAAGAAAGTCCGACGTGGAGGTACATCGAAGGCGACGCGTTGTTGTCGCCGGAGCTACCGCTTCCCATCGTCGTCGAACGCGCCGGTCAGCAACCTCCTCTGACCATCAAGCCGACGAAGCTCACACAGAGCGGCGAGACGTTGGCCGAGTTGGGAATGCAGCCCGATTTCGGTTCGATGCCGGTGGTGGTGAACGACGTGCAGCCGGGAAGCCCAGCCGAAGAGGCGGGTTTGAAAAACGGCGACCGCATTGTTGCGATGGGAGATGAACCGGCACGCAACATCGCGCAGGTCAGGCAATACATTCAAGATCATCAGGGTGTTATCCGCATCGCCGTCGAACGAAACGGAGGGCGCAAGGAACTGACCACGGGCGAGACGCGTCTGCCGGAAGGCAAACTCGGATTCGCCTTCAGCGACGGGCCGCTCGAACGCGTCGGGCCGCTGCCCGCGCTCGGCTATGCCGTGGATATGAACATCGAGATTATCCGTCTGACGGGCAAAGCCATCGGTCAGATTTTCAGCGGCCAGCGTTCGGCGCGCGATACGCTGTCCGGCCCCATCGGCATCGCGCGTGAATCGTCGCGGGCGGCGAATGAGTTGGGCTGGGGTGGAGTCTTCACGATGCTCGGATTCCTGAGCTTGAATCTCGGCATCTTCAACTTGCTGCCCATCCCCGTGCTCGACGGCGGCATGATCTTCATGCTGTTTCTGGAAGGCGCGCTGGCAGGGGTCGGCCTCAAACTTTCGATGCGGATGCGCGAGCGTATCCAGCAGGTCGGCTTTGTCTTTCTGCTCCTGTTGATGGGGTTTGTGATTATCAACGACATCACAAAGCTGGCCTCGCGCGCGGGCAGTCCGAGCGGCAATCAACCGGCGGCGACTGCTTCGCCTGCAAAATAATTCGGAATGAAGTGCAAAGTTTAAAAGTTCAAGGTTGAAGACGGAAACTCTGCTTTCGACTTTGAACTTTTAAACTTTGAACTTTGAAATATCGTAAAGGTTGGCATGAGACAGACGAGAGCCATTAAGGTTAAGAACGTGCAAATTGGCGGCGGTTCGCCCATCGCTGTGCAATCCATGACGAAGACCGACACGACCGACGTGGGCGCGACCGTCGCGCAGATTGAAGAGATGATGCGCGCGGGCTGCGAGATTGTTCGCATCGCCGTGCCTGACAAAGAGGCGGCCATCGCTCTCAAAGAGATTCGCCAGCGCGTGCCCGACGTGCCGCTCGTCGCCGACATTCATTTTCACTACAGACTCGCTCTGATGGCGCTCGATGCGGGAATTGATAAGCTGCGTCTGAATCCGGGCAACATCGGCGCGCACGAGCGCGTCCGCGAAGTAACGCGCGCCGCTGCCGCGCAGGGCGTGCCCATCCGCATCGGCGTTAACGGCGGCTCGTTAGAAAAAGACTTGCTCGCGCAATACGGGACGGCGACCCCGGAGGCGATGGTCGAATCGGCGCTGCGCCACATCCGCATCCTCGAAGAACTCGACTTTCGGGACATCGTGGTTTCGCTCAAAGCTTCCGACGTGCAGCGCACGGTCGCGGCCTACAGGCTGCTCTCGGAAAAGGTTGACTATCCGTTGCATCTCGGCGTGACGGAAGCAGGGTCAGGCTTCAGCGGTTCGATCAAGTCGGCTATCGGGCTGGGAATCTTGCTGCACGAAGGTATCGGCGACACGATTCGCGTCTCGTTGGCCGCCGAGCCGCATGAAGAGGTGCGTGTGGCGTGGGAGATTTTGAAATCGCTCGAACTGAGGAAGCGCGGCGTGACGGTCGTCGCGTGTCCGACCTGCGGGCGGCTCGACGTGGACAACTTCATGGGCATCGTCACAGAAATTGAGCGCCGCCTTGCGCACGTTGAAGAGCCTCTCCATCTCTCAATCATGGGCTGCGCCGTCAACGGGCCGGGCGAAGCGCACGATAGCGACCTCGGCGTTACATTCGGGCGCGGCGTCGGCATGATTTATAAGAACGGTGTGCCGATGCGTAAAGTCGCAGGCACGGACATCGTGGAGGCATTCGTCGCCGAAACTGAAAAGCTGGTCGCCGAAGGCGCAGCGGCCAAACAAGAACTCACGCCCGAACTCGTCACGATTAAATAGAGCGAGCACTAAACAGAGACTTAAAAGCGGGCGGTCTCAATACGAGAGACCGCCCGTTTTGTTTGCTTAGCGCTTCCGGCGTCTTTGCGTGAAACTTTCTTTTGGCGAGTGAAGAAGAAGGCAAGCTGATAGGCTCGCGGTTGTTATTGAGTGGAATCGGATGAGTCGTCATCGTCATCGAGATATTTGATGAGCACGACTTCGTTGTGCTTCTCGTTGTAAATCATCTCGTCAACCATATTGCGGGCGATGAGGATGCCGAAGCCGCCGGGTCGCATGCCCAACTCTTCGCGCACGCGTTCGTGACGGGTCGGATCGTTTTCTGGATTGAGAATGGCGGAGTGGTGGAGGGCTTCGATGGGAAAACCTTCGCCGGGGTCTTTGATGCGATAGAGAATGATGCGCGGCGAGCGCAGGTATCCGACCTCGACGTACTGAGACGGGTCGTTCTTGCCGCCATGCTCGATGGCGTTTTGCAGCATCTCGCGGAATGCGTAGGTCACACTGTCGCGCGTCGCGGTGGGCAGATCGGTCTTGAGTTGCGTCATCATGCGCTCAAGCGGAGCAATCGCCGCGAGCGAGCAGGGCACACGTAGTTCAACCCACTCCGGACGCGCCGAGAGTACTTCGATGGAAATCTCTTGCGGTTCGAGCGCGAAAGCTGCGCTCACGGCGGAGAGAAGTTCGCTCATGTCGAAAGGCTTGTTCAGAAAGTCGGACGCCTGTTCGCGCATCGCCGTCACGGCGGTCGAGGGCGTAGACATCGCGGTCATCATAATGACGCGCAAATCCTTGTCGTGCTCGCGCAACTGCGAGAGCATTTCAAGCCCATCCATGCCGGGCATCATAATGTCGAGGAGCGCCACGTCTGCGCCTTCGCGCGCCAGCATCGCAAGCCCCTCAACCGCATTCGGCGCGATCAAGACCTCATAGCCCGCGCGCTCTAAAGCGACACGCACGAGGTCGCGCAAATCCTGATCGTCGTCCACCACCAAAATCTTCTTCCGCATTCTTCCCCCTCGAAAATTCTCCGGCTGAATTGTCTCGCCGGAGGTTAGCACAAAAGCAGTCTCGGAAATCCAGCGCCCAACGTTTCTTCGTCTTAGCGGGGTTGGCGGGGCCCGGCGGCAAACAAATATTTTGGACGCGGCCCCCCC
>CAXTRQ010000119.1:11407-13169 GCA_964246705.1 uncultured Pyrinomonadaceae bacterium | reverse complement strand
TCGTTCGGGTGGGGGGGCGCGGGGTGTTCAATTGATTTGGGGCGCCCCCCCCCCCCCCAAAGCCGCTAAGAAAACGAAGAATTGAAAGCTGCTCGAAGTTTTTTCGCGGGAGCGCGGTCAAGGAATTTACTCGGCTGCCATCACGAGAAAGAGGGCGTCGGTCGCCACGCGGCGGTTGATGTTGACGCCCAGTTGGCCGCGCAATTCCTCGATGCGCGAGAGCCAACGCGCGACACGAGAAGGCTCGACGTGTGCGCTCATCCGGTCGAGTCGCTCCCGCAGATCATCGTTGACGAGCCGTGCGCTTTTAGCTTTGAGCGCGAGCAGCCAGAGGTCGCGCATCAATATTTCGAGCACGTCGAGACGCGGCTCATATTCTTCCTTGCGCTTCGCCTCGCTTAAATCCTCTGCGGCTCGCAGTAGTTGCGCGCGGTCGTTTCTGATGGTCAGCGCGTCGAGCACGTCGAGCATCGTGTTGCGCCGCTCGCGGTATGTGTCGAGGTTGAGTTCGAGGGCATAACCGGGACGCCCCGCCGCGAGTTGCGCGGCGAGATGCGCTTCCGCGCCGGAGCGCAGGTGTTCGTGAATTAGAAACTTCTCGATTTCAGGCGCGGGCAGCGGAGCGAAACGAATTGTCTGGCAGCGCGAACGAATAGTCGGAAGAAGGCTCGCGGGGCGCGACGTGATGAGAATCAGATGGGAGGTCGGCGGAACTTCTTCGAGCGTCTTCAAAAGCGCGTTCGATGAAGCGTCGTTCAAAAGCTCCGCATGCTCGACGAGAAAGACGCGGACGCGCCCTTCGACGGGACGAAAATTTGTTTCGCGCTCCAAATCGCGCGCCGCATCCACGAGTATCGAGCGATTATAAGGGCGCACCTGACCGACATCTCGGTGGTCACTCCAAATGATTTTCTTATGTGCTTCCCGGTCATCCGCCGCAGGCAGATCGAATTTCATCACGCGCACGCACGAAGGGCACTCGTCACACGCCTCCGTACCCTTTGGCGCGCGACAGTTGAGAGCCTTCGCCAGTTCGAGCGCGAACAGCTTTTTGCCAAGCCCTTCTTCACCCGCAAACAGCAGCGCGCCGGGCACGCGTCCCTGCGCCAGCATCCGCCGCAGAATCTCTTTCGCGCGCTGATTTCCAATCAGACCATCAAACATAAAAGTAGAGGTCAGAGGTCAAAGATTAGAGGCCAGTGAAAACAGCTTGGTTTTTAACCGGCCTCTAATCTTTGACCTCTGGCCTCGGTTCCTCCAAAAAGGGGATGACCAGTTTCAAAACGGCGGCATGCGTCTCTTCGATTGAAGGGCTGGCGTCAACGATGCGGACGCGTGCGGGTTCGGCGGCGGCAATGCGTAGATATGCTTCGCGGACGCGCGTGTGAAAATCGAGGTCTTCGGCATCGAGCCGGTCGCGCCGCTTCCCGGCATGAGCGCGTTGAGTGGCGCGGCGGCGGCTTTCCTCCGCCGTCAAATCGAAGATGAGCGTCAAATCCGGCTTCAGCCCGCCGGTCGCCAATTTGACGACTTCTTCAATTAGTTCGGGCGGAAAACCGCGTCCCGCTCCCTGATAAGCGACGGTCGCATCGGCATAACGATCAGAGAAAACTATCTGACCGGCGGCGAGAGCGGGGCGAATCAGTGCGCGGACATGTTGCGCGCGGTCAGCCGCGTAGAGCAGCAGTTCGGCGAGCGGATCAACCTGTTCCTGCGCGTCGAGGAGGGCTTCGCGCAGGCGCGTGCCGAGCGGCGTTCCGCC
>CAXTRQ010000119.1:0-11344 GCA_964246705.1 uncultured Pyrinomonadaceae bacterium | reverse complement strand
CCGCGCAGGCGCAGTTCGCTCGCCAGCATTCGCAGTTGTGTTGATTTACCGCACCCGTCAATGCCTTCAAAGGTAATAAAAGCGGCGGCCAATCGTTTTACTCCGTCAAGATTTTTAGTTTGGGAAGAATGTTCACTCAACCGTCAGAGCGTCCGTGCGTTTCGCTCCCCTGTCCGGGGGCGGGCGGGGGAGCGTCGGAGGCGTGCGGCGCGCGTATATCTCCGGTCGCACGTCGCGCGTGCAGGATGGTCGAGATCGCGTGCTTGAAGATGAGTTGCTCCTGTGCGCCGGATTCGAGCAGTACCGAGAACTTATCGAAACTCTTTATTCGCCCTGAAAGCTTCGCGCCGTTCATCAGGTAGATGGTCACAGCATCACGCTCGCGCCGCGCCGTGTTCAGGAAAGCGTCTTGAATGTTTTGGGGAGAAGTCTTTGTGTCCACAGCTTGAGACCGCCCGCTTTTGCGTCGAAATCTAAAGTCTCGTCAGAGTACACCATCGTAAACGAAGTTCAAAGTTTAAAGTTTAAAGTTCAAAGCAGAACTCCTGCTCTTAAACTTCAAATCAGCCCCGGGTGAGCTATAAATTCGCGCCTCTCCGGGGCTGAATACTCTGGTGCTACCACGGGGCTTTTTCAACCCGCTCTAACTTTAAACTTTAAGCTTTAAACTTTGAACTTTGAATCTCTTCGATTCGGGCGGCGGCGCGCTCCTGTACCTGCGGGTCGTCGCCGAAGCCGCCGAGCCATTCGACTCCGGGTTCCCTGCGAAACCATGTCAGTTGCCGTTTGGCATAATGGCGCACGTCGAGTTTCGTCTGCTCGACGGCGCTCTCGAAACTTCGTTCGCCGCGCAAATATTCGACGACGCGGCGGTAGCCATGCGCGCCGAGCGCATTCGATGGGGCGGGCACTCCCTGTTCCAACAGGCGACGAACTTCTTCAATCAACCCGGCGCGAAAGTGCGCCTCGGCGCGCTCGTTGATACGACGATAAAGCTCCGCACGGGGCGGATTAAGCGCAAAGAGACGAATGCGTGCGGTGAGTGCGGGCGGCGACGGACGGTGTGGCTGTTGCGCGGAGAGCGGTCGTCCCGTCTGGAAATAGACTTCGAGCGCGCGCTGCACGCGTGACCAATCGTGCGGGTGAAGCCGCTCGGAAGATTGAGGGTCGAGCCGCCGCAGCATCGCATGGAGACGAGATGCGCCGTGCCGCTCTCTGAAACGTGTCAGACGCGCTCGCAGACGCTCGTTTGTCGGCTGGCTCTCAAAGAAAGGCTCGCGCAAGGCGCGCAGGTAAAATCCCGTCCCGCCGACAAGCAACGCCAAACGACCGCGCGCTTCCACCTCTTCAATCTTTCGCAACGCTTCGCGCGCCCACTCGCCCGCCGTGTAGTTGATTTCCGGCGCGACGAAATCTATCAGGTGATGCGGCACGCCGCGCCGCTCGCGCAGAGGGACTTTAGCCGTCGCAATTTCTATCTCTCGATAAACCTGCACGGAATCGCAGTTGATAATTTCGCCGCCCATACGCAGCGCGAGCGCGATTCCCAGTTCGCTTTTGCCGGAGGCCGTCGGGCCGGAGATGGCGATAATCGGTCGCGGAGTTCGGGCGTCGTCGTCGCTCATGTGTGGGAAAAGAGAAGGCGGGAGATGATGACCAGCCAGACGATTGCGAGCAGCGCCAGCGCGCCCGCCAACTGTGCACGTGAGAGACGCGTTTCCAACATCACAGAAGAAACTCCGACAACTCCGCGTCCGACGGCCTGACGAGCGCGTGCCCACTTCTTTCAAACACCGGCACAAGATTTTGCCGTGTCAATTTATACATCGCCCGCAACGCGCCGAAGTCGCCCGCCACGTCGCGTTCGGCGTATGCGACGCGATGCCTCTCAAGCCATGCACGCGCCCCCGCGCACAGCGGACAATTCGGCACGACATAGAGAGTCACGGTTCTGGCGTTGGTGATTTCGCTCACTTAAAACTTGGCGTCCTTTCTTCTTAGCGGGTCCGGCGGGAAACTTTTGGTTTTGACACCCACCACGTTACAGGCGGGAGACGCTAAGAAAACCGTGTCTAATACATTTTCGTCAGGCTGATTCCGGTGTAATACGACTTCAGGATTTTGTCATACGTCAGACCTGAGCGCGCGAGGCCGTATGCTCCGACCTGACACATGCCGACGCCGTGCCCCCAGCCGCGCCCTGTAAAGATGAAGTCAGTAACGCGTCCCGTCGTCTCGTCGTAGCGCCGGTCTATGACGAAGAGTTGTTCGCGCAGTCCGAGCGCGGAACGAATTTTTCCGCCGGTCACATGAGCCGTCGCGTTCGTGCCGACGACTTCCAGATCGAGCGCGCGCCGCGATGTTCCGCGCGCACGCACACGCAGGTCAACGAGTGTGCCGATGCGACCTGAAGAGCGCGCCAGTCGTGACGAAACTTCAGCGGGCGTTAGCTCAACCGTCCAATTCGTGTAGGGCGAAAAACGGTCGGACGACGCGCCGTTGGGTGCGGGTCGCGCCTCGATGTAATCAACTTCGCCGCGTGTGTCGAGATGAAAGGCGACGGCTTCGCCGCCGACCAGCATCAACTCGCGCATCTCGTAGAGCGCATCGCCGAAGGCGCGGAAGAGATAAGCATTAGCCGAGACGTTGAGCGTGCGATCCGCGCCTTTGCCTGCCGGGCGCAGGACGAGTGCGCCGCTCGCGCCGGGGCGTGCGGTCGCTTTTTGCAAACTCAAAAGTTCGCGCGCTTCGAGCGCATGTGCGACGGAGTGCAGCAGGCGCGCATGGGTCAACGCCTGTCGCGGGCGCAGGGTCGCGTCAGGGTAGAGCGTCAGATGCCCTTCGCGTAAAAGCTGCGCGACATCGGCGCGGTTGATTGCCGGAATCTCTTCCGCATCGCGGAAGGTGAGCAAGTATTCGACATCCGTCTGGTTAAGCAGCACGTCGCCGCGACTCTCGCCGTCGAGCGCGCGCGCGAGCGCCGTACTGAAGGCGGCGGGACGCACAGCGTCGTTCGTCACGAGCGGCGCGGGCTGACGGGCGCGGGCGGCAACACTTGAGAGGAGCGCGCGGACTTCTTCGACCGTCACAATGCCGGCCAGCCATTCATCCGTCATGCGCGCGGGCAGCGTAAAATTGTTGATGGCAAGCAACGCCGCCTCGCGCGCGGCCGACGCGTGCTCCGCTTCGCGGACATTCGTGGGCGCGCGCGACGTGCGAATGACGAAAGGCGCAAGCGCCGCTTTACCTTCGACAGAACACTCGCGCGCGCGTAGATAGGGAACCGTCTCGCCGCCGAAAATGCGCTCGGCGTCTTCGGTGCGCCCGCCGCAGGTCGAAGTATAGAGCGCATTGATGGGTTGCCCCCTGTAGGTCGCAATTCGCCCGCGCGTCTCGGCAACGGCGCGGTCGGTGAGCGGATGTTCGGTCGCGCGTCCGCCATAGACCTGTGAGCGGTTGGTGGGCAGCAGGTCGAAGCCTTCCGTGGCGAACTGCCCGCGATTGCTGATGGCATAGGTGCGTGCGGCGACGGCCTGCGCTTTCAACGCTTCGAGCGCGGGAAAGCCGCCGGGTGAAAGCTCGTTCGGGACGACGCCGCGCACGTAATCTTCGAGGCCGACGACATTGACGACCGTCAGCGTACCGCGCATGTTAGCGAAGACTTCGAGCCGACCCCGATAAGGTTTTTCGTTGAACCTGACGGGCTGTTGCGCTTCGTCTTCGGAAGCGAACAGCAGCGGCGCACGCGCGTTAAGAAACGGCGTATTGCCGGAAGCATAGACCGCCGCGCCGCGCATGGGAGAGACGGCGCGCGCGGCGAGCCGGACGTTTCCGGGCGCATTCGGCCGCGCGGCGCTGACAGGATTTTGCCGCGCGATTTGGCGGTCGGCGGTCGGCTGCGACGTTCTGTTTCTCGATTCCTTGACCGATGCGAGGCTCTCGTCTCCGCGCGCATCCGCGACGTTATCCGAGGGCGTCGGCATCGCGCGCGGTTCGATGCGGACGCGCGCGACTTCCAGAGGCACGGGCGGGGCGTAGGCGTCCGAAGCGTTGAACAGCCGACCCGTGGTCGAGATGGTCACCGAACGCGCATCAGTGGCGAGACCGATACGCACGACCGGCTCGCTGGTGATGCGCGGAGCATCCGGGTCAACGTCGAAATCCGGTTTGACTTCATCAGGCTTGAGATCGGGCGCGTTCGTGGCCGGACTCGTGACGACACGACGAGGGCGCGTCTGCGGCGCGTCCTGTTGTGCTGAGATGGGCAAAGCGAAGAGCAACGTGTGGGAGATGAGCAGCGCAAAAATCTTTGTGCGGAAAGAGGAACGCATCAGCTTTTAACTCTCGAATGAAATTCCCACGGCGGGGAGCCGAGCCGCGTCTTTATACTACTACAGTTGGCGCGCTGAGCACGAAGCGGAGTTTCGCGCCAAGACGCCAAGCCGCTAAGAGAAGAAAGCAGAGTTCGAGATTCAAATTCGCTTCCTGTTCTTAGCGGCTTGGCGCGAAACTTTTTCTTTCATTTGAAAAACAGTGAGGGGAATCATGCGTGGTCGAGCGCTTCCGAGGCGAGAGTGTGAAACTGGCGGCGGACGCCGTTGATGTTGACGAAGGGAAGCATGTGCGCGTGCGTCCGGTTGGTGAGAAGGATAAAGATGCGTTCGCGTTGTGGGTCAATCCAGCAACTAGTGCCCGTGAACCCAAGATGGCCGAAACTGTCCGGCGAGAGTTTCGCCCCGGCGGTCGAATCCTTCGTTGCCGCCAGTTGCCAAGCGAAAGAGCGCGCTTCGTTCAAGCCTTCGGTCATGTTCCATCTAAAGAGCGCGCACGTTGCGGGAGAGAGCAACTGCGTCGTGCGTTCGAGGAACTGCAAGGCGATAGCGAGCGTCTCGCGCGCGGACGAAAAGAGACCGGCATGACCCGCCGCGCCGCCCAGAAAGAAAGCATTGCCGTCATGCACTTCGCCCCAGATAAGCTGCTCGCGCCAGTGGACAGCGGCGCGTTCCGCCGTTTCAACTTTTAGACTGGCATCGCTCTCGCACATCTCGCGTTCATAAGCGTTGCCCGTTTCGCAAGCGGCAATCTCCGTGCGTCGCGCCGCTTCGGGATTGAAAAAGGTGCGCGTCAAATTGAGCGGCGCGAAGATTTCACGTTGCGCGAGGGATGAAAGCTCTGCTTCTTCGCCGCGTTGCAGGAGAAAGCCCAACGTGATGAAACCGAGGTCGCTGTAGAGGACACGCGTGCCGGTCTGATAGTCGAGCGGTTGAGCGGCAATCACATTTAAAGCATCTTCGCGCCGCCCGCCGGTCGTCAGATAGAGAGGTCGCCACGCGGGCAGGCCGGAAGTATGCGTGAGCAGTTGGCGGATGGTGATGTGGCGTTTTCCTTCAATGGAGAATTCAGACAGGTAACGCGCCGCCTCGTCGTCCACGCCGATGCGCCCGCGCTCGACCATGAGCGCGCATAACAGACCCGTGACGAGCGGCTTGGTCAGCGACGCGAGATCGTAAATCGTGTCGAGCGTTGCGGGATGATTTTCGGGCGCGCGCACAGCGTCTCCTAAAGCGTCGGCAAGCACGACGCGCCCCCGTTGGGCGACCGTGTAGACTGCCGAAGGAAAATCGCCCGCCGCGATGCGTCCGGCGAGAAACTCCGAAATTCGCTCGTCGCGCCGACCTTCAAAAGATTCGCTCATCTCTCGCCCATCCGTCTTTCCTATAAAACCCGAACCGCAATTCTTCTCAAACCTTCAGGCTGCCGCCAACTTCAACTCTGCCCCAGCCATTCGGCGGTAATCGGATGCTCGTGGATACGCGAGAGAACGCGTGTGGCGAGCGCGAGCGCGCGTCGTCCATCCGCGCCTGTGACGGGCGATGGCTTTTCATGACGCGCCGCATCAAGGAAAGATTCTATTTCGGCGCGCAGAGGCTCGACATCCGCGATGTCCAAGTGGCGCACGTTGACGCCCGGCCAAGAGCCTGTCGAGGATGGCGGCGAGAGACTGCTGATCGAAGCGAAGCGCGTCGCATAATCAACCGTGACGTAATCGTGCGGTTGAAAAAAGCGCATCTTGCGAATCTTCTCCGTGCCGACGCGCGAGGCTGTAATGTTGGCCACCGCGCCGCTCTCAAACTCGATGCGTGCGTTGGCGGCGTCCACGCGATTCGTCAGGACGGGGATGCCGACGGCGCGCACATCCGTCACTTCCTTCTCAGAGCCGACGAGCCATTGCACGATGTCCAGATCGTGAATCATCAAATCGAGAACGACATCAATATCGAGCGAGCGGGCGGTGAACTGCCCGACGCGATGAATCTCGAAATAGAGCGGATTGCGGACGTGCGGGCGCAACGCGACGAGCGCGGGATTGAAACGCTCAAGCTGCCCGACCTGCAAGAGACTACGACCGCGCGCCGCCGCCGCAATCATCCGGTCGGCTTCTTCGAGGGTGCGGGAAATCGGTTTTTCGACCAGCACGTGGATGCCCGCTTCGAGCAGCGCGCAGGCAATCTCGCTGTGCAATTCGGTCGGCGTGGCGAGGCTCACGGCCTCAACCCGCCCGACGAGCGTGCGCCAGTCGGTCGTCCATCCGGTCTCCCTCTCCGACGCAATTTCGCGGGCGGTCGCTTCGCGCGTGTCGCAGACGGCGACGAACTGCGTCTGTCCTTCGACGGCGAGCGCGGCGTGAATGCGCGCGTGTTGGCGTCCGAGATGGCCGACGCCGATGCAGGCGGTGCGTAACGTCACAATTTAAAGTATCCTGTTTTTACTTGAGTCATAAAACGTAGAAGGCAGTCAAAACTTTTTCAATTTGAGATTTCAAATTTGGAAGCTCAAATTTCAGATTCAATCGTTCTGCCTTCTGCTTACTGTTCTTCGGGGTGACTATACTTGCAACGTTTGACGCTTGCCAAGCGGCTCTGGCTTCTCTTACTTCTCGCCGTCAGCACAGTCTATTTTTACATGCTCGGAATGCCGCCGCTGGTCGGGCCGGACGAGCCGCGCTACGCACAGGTGGCGCGCGAGATGTTCATGCGCGGTGACCCTATCACCCCGACGCTCGCCGGACACACCTGGTTTGAAAAACCGTCTCTGCTCTACTGGATGATGATAGCGAGCTACAGGCTGTTCGGCGTCTCGGAGTTCGCGGCGCGTTTCGGCGCGGCCTGCGCGGGATTATTGACGGTGCTGTTTGTCGCCGTGATAGCCCGCAGAGTGGAATTGCGCGTTGCCGTCGAGCGGAGCGGAGCGGAGTGGCGCGGGTTCGGGTTGATTGCGGCGGGCGTGATGGCTTCGTCGGCAGGCTTGATGGCCTTCTCGCGCGGCGCGAGTTTCGACATCGTCTTGACGATGACCATCACACTGGCGCTCGCCTGTTTCTTTCTCTCCGGGCTTGAAGAGAGGGGTCGCAGCCGGACGCTTTTACTCGCCGGATTCTACGCAGGCGTCGGGCTGTCCGTGCTGGCGAAAGGGCTGATCGGCATCGTCATTCCGTGCGGCGTGGTCGGACTCTACTTTGTGCTACGGCGCAAGTGGCCTGAACTGCTGCGGCTCGGCGTGCTGTGGGGCGTGCCGCTCGCGGTCGCGGTCGCGGCGACATGGTATGCGCCGGTCATGGCGCGGCATGGTTGGAAGTTCGTGGACGAGTTTTTCGTGCAGCATCATTTCGCGCGCTTCGTCTCGGACAAGTATCATCATCACCAGCCCTTCTATTTTTACGTCCCGATACTTGCGCTGCTCGCGCTGCCTTGGACGGCCTTTCTCGTCGCTGCGCTGGGAAGCGTGCGCCGTTGGGATTGGCACGGCGTCGGGGCGGAGAGCAAACTGCGTCTCTTCGCGCTGGCGTGGACAATGGTTCCGGTGCTCTTTTTCTCACTCTCCGGCTCGAAGCTTCCCGGTTACATCCTGCCCGCTCTGCCGGGCGCGGCACTGCTCGCGGGCGACCGACTGATGCTGTTCATACGCGGCGAAAGCGGAAAGCTGCTGATGCGTTTGACAGGCTCGCTCGCGCTCCTTTTAGCCGTCGCTGCGCCGCTCATCGCACACTATGGACAGATTGTTCCGGTCAGTTGCGCTCTCATCATGGCGCTCCCCTCCGCGCTCGCGGGCGCGCTCATTCTCTGGCGGACAGAGAAACGGGCGTGGTGCGTGGCGGCACTCGTCGCCGCCATGTTCTCGACGGTGATGCTGATGGTCGGCTGTGGGCTGGAAGAGGTGGCGAACAGAGATTCCGTGCGCGCTCTGATGCGGCGTGCCGAGGCACAAGGGTACGGTGCGCTGCCCGTGCTTCAACTACACACAATTGAACGCACGGCGGAATTTTACGCGGCGGGGCGACTCAAGTATGACGAGCATGGCGAGCCTGTGAAGCTTGAAGCCGTGAGCGAGGTGGTCGAAGCAGCGCGACGCGGTGGCGGGCGCGTGCTGGTCTTTGTGCCACTCAAACTGCTTTATCAAGTGCTCGACGACCCGCGCCTCGAATCGCAGTTTGTCGCCGATAACGATACCGTCGCGCTCGTCTTTGTCCACGTGCGAGAGGGCGAGTGAGTTAAAACCCAAAACAGGCGCAAAGATAAGAAGTGGGGAAGTATTTTGAAACGGACTTTAAGGGTTGGCGGGTAGATTCTGGTTGAAAAATTCGATGACGCGACGATCATAAGTTTCGCCTTGCTCGCCGGTCGAGTAGGCGAGCGTGAAGCCTGTGAGAGGCAGGTCGGTCTTGGCTTCGACGTTCGACTGCTCTGCAAAACACGCGGCGAGAGCTTCGGTTGAAGCCTGCAATTCACCCGTGCCCGCGCCGGACAAAAGCAGCACGCGCCGGTCTTTCAAACTGTGTGCGGCGTCGCACGAAGATATGTTCTGGTAACTGCCGAGAAAATAGACGCGCGCTCCGGCGCGTGCCAGCAGGCGGAGCAGCCCGTTGTCGAGGCCGATACGATTTTTGACCGCTGCGCCGAGCATATCGTCGGGCGAGGCAGGGATGGAATCGAGCACGAGCGCGTGAATGCTCGCGTCCTTCTGTGCGGTGAGCAGGGAAGCATAAGCGCCAAGCTCAACTCCGTATAATCCGACGAACTGACCGACGAGCGGGCGATTCTGCACCGTCCTGAGCGTCCGCACATAATCGAGCGCGCCGAGCACATCTTCAGCCTCGCGCGTCCCGAATGAACTCGTCGCGATTGGCGGATTTTCGCCGTGGCCGCGCAGGTCAGGCCAGAGCACCGTGAAGTTTGAAGCCTCGCTGATTTTCACTCCCAGATTAAGCAGCCACGAGCGGTCTGCGCCGTAACGATGCAAGAGAATGACGGCGGGCGCTCCCTCCGTCCCGCGCAGCAGCCAGCCGCGCGCCTGTGTGCCGTCGCGGTTCGCCCACGTCTCGTCGGTCGCCTTCAAGCCGCGCGCGCTGAGTTGACCGAACTTTTCAGGAGTAACGAGCAGTGCGCGTTGCGGTGGGTGTGTCGCGCTGTAGATAATCCACGAGGCGAAACCGGCGAGCGCCAGCACGACGAGCAGCACGACGGGCAGCAGCGCTTTCAAGAGTCTCCGTCCGGTTCTGGGTCGTGGCGACATTAGTTCTTAATTGTAATGGATGAACTCACGGTTGAACCAGCGCAATCCTCAAATGAGTCTCTGCGGTAGCGAATCCTGCGTGCCATGCCCTTCAACTTTTCATCTGCAAGGCATTATAGGCGGCCTGTGCCGCGCAATAATCTTCCGGCGTATTGATGTTCCGGAAGAAGAGTTCGGCTTGAGTGAGGTCTGCCAATTCCTCGAAAGCGACCCAGCGCGTCCGTGCTCGCCTGAGCAGAGCACGCGGACGGAACTCGCCCGCGCCGAGCAACTCTTCGGTTATCTCTAAACATTTTGCGCGTGCGTAGAGCGCGCAGAGCGGCTGAATCCGCCCGTCCGGTTGCACGGGCGCAATGGCCGCCCGGTCTTCACGTACTAAACCGGCGAGTCTCTCAAACAACGCTCCCGTGACGAACGGAATATCGCACGAGACGATCGCGATCCAACTGGCGCGCGCATGCTTGAGCGCCGCGTGTAAGCCGCCGAGCGCGCCGCAATTTTCATAAACATCAGAGACGACGGGCAGACCGAACAGTGCGCTATCAGGTTTTGAACTGACGACGCTGATTCGCGCGGTCACGGCCGAAAGCGCGCCCGCGATCTTGACGACAAACGTCTGATTGCCGAGTCGCAGGTGCGCCTTATCGCTCCGCATCCGGCTCGACGCGCCGCCGGTTAAGATGAATCCTTCAATGTCGTTCATTTACTTGGCGGCGGGTGCGCGTCTCCAAGGAAGTCAATTTTACACGTGATAGCGCGCACGTTATCACGCCTCGCAAGCGTGCGGCAAGAAGTTTGGAGGCGTAACGCAGCCCGCCTCGTAAAAAGCTGCTGACGGGCGATAAGTTTAAGCAACCGTGGAGGTTTCACAGACATCTCTCCTTCGTCGGATAACTAGCTTGACCGTTGGTCGGAGCGACAGCTATAGTCACAGATGACGCGCCGCGCAATCTCTCTGGCGGCGCGGTGAGCAGAGACGAGAAAACCCCTTATAACGGCAGGCGTCCGAGCATTGCCATTCGCAGCTACCGCCGGACAGGCGCGCAACGCATGCCCTTGCTGCACAAGAAAAGTTTTCTTGCTGAGAAAAGTTTTCATCTCTTCCGGTTTACCTGAGGTAATTCCATGACAAGACGTTTCGCCGTTCTGTTGGCACTCTTCCTCGCGTTGTCGGTCACGACTTCAGCGCAGCAACCCGTTGCGAGCAGCCGCAACCTAGTGACGCCGCTCTTTGCGCTCGCCGACGTGCGCGCGGGACAGAAGGGCATCGCCCGCACGGTTTTTACAGGCTCGGAGCCGCAGGAGTTCGGCGTCGAAATTCTAGGCGTGCTGCCCGGTTATCCGAATCCGCGACAGTCAACCATTATCGCGCGCCTGTCGGGCGCAGACGTTGCGCGCACGAGCGTCTTCGCAGGTATGTCAGGCTCGCCCGTCTTCATTGACGGCAAACTCGTCGGGGCGATTGCCTACAGTTTCCCTTTCTCGAAAGAGCCGATTGCGGGCATCACGCCGATTCAACAGATGATTGATATCTTCGATCAGGGCGTCAGCCGGGGTGTGCTCGCCGGAGAGAAATCGCCGCGCGAACCGCGCCCGGTCTCTTACGCGCAACTGGCCGGAACAGATTGGAAATTCGAGTTGCCGAAACCGGCGGTGGCAGGCGCAACCTTTCTCGCTCCGGTCGCGACCGGCTCGCCTCTGACGGCTTTGCTCGGTCAGCAGTTGTTGCCGATTGCGACGCCCGTCGGTTTTTGGGGCATCTCGGCACACACGC
>CAXTRQ010000118.1:0-19584 GCA_964246705.1 uncultured Pyrinomonadaceae bacterium | reverse complement strand
TGCATATTCTTGTCACGGGCGGGGGGGGCTACATCGGCAGCGTCGTCGCAGAAGAGTTGATTCGAGACGGTCACGATGTCCTCGTCTATGACAGCCTCTACAAAGGCCATCGCGCGGCGGTGCACGAAAAGGCGAAATTCGTGCAGGCCGATTTGATGGACGGCGAGACGCTGCGGCGCACCTTTCGCGAGCAGAAGACTGAGGCGGTGATTCACATGGCCGCCGATTCGCTCGTCGGCGAGTCGGTCTTGAACCCCGCCAAGTATTATCGCAATAACGTCGTCGCGGGTCTCGAACTGCTCGACGCAATGCGCGACAGTGATGTGCGACGCCTCGTCTTCTCTTCGACCGCCGCGACCTACGGCGAGCCGGAAAAGCAGCCCATCGAAGAGAGTGACCCGACGCGTCCGACTAATCCTTACGGCGAAACGAAGCTTGCCGTCGAGCGTGCGCTCGCGTGGTACGAGAAGGCTTATGGTCTGCGTTACGCCAGCCTGCGTTACTTCAACGCGGCGGGCGCGACCAAGCTCTGCGGAGAGATGCACGACCCGGAATCGCATCTCATCCCGATTGTGCTGCAAGCCGCCGCAGGCCAGCGCACGCACGTCGAAGTCTTCGGCGACGATTACCCGACGCGCGACGGCACATGCGTGCGCGACTACATCCACGTCGTTGATCTGGCGCGCGCACACATCGCCGCCCTCGACATCCTCGATGAGAGAAGCGCCATCTACAATCTCGGCTGCGGCGGCGATGGGTATACGGTCAAAGAGTTGATTGACGTGGCGCGTCAAGTGACGGGGCGCGAGATTGTGGCGCGTGTGGGCACGCGACGCGCGGGCGACCCGGCTGTGCTCGTCGCCAGTTCCGAGAAGATTCGCCGCGAGTTGGGTTGGTCGCCGAAGTTTCAGGACTTACGCAAAATCATCGAGTCGGCATGGAACTGGATGCAGGCGCATCCGCACGGTTACGAGAATTAAGAAAGCCGTTAGAGCAAGTTGAGAAAGCCAGTGGCGAGCGTCAGCGTATTTAGCTCCTCCGGGGCCGTAAACACTTCCGTCCCTTCCGGGCTTTGCTCACATATTCCCGACGCTTGGCTGCCCTGTCTTAAGAGGTCTCTCCCTCGGATGAGAGGAAGTTTGATAGCTCCTGTGCGATGGGAAGCGAGGTGCGCGCGCCGAGGCTGCGACACTTGAGGGCGGCGGTCGCGCAACCAAGCGTCAGGCACGCTTCCAACTCCTCGCCCTGCAAGAGTCCGTAGAGGAAGCCCGCATGAAAGGCATCGCCCGCGCCGGTCGTGTCGCGGCAACCGCCCGGCACCGGGAAGGCGGGCGTTTCGAGAAAGCTCCCTTCATGAAAGAGCAGCGCGCCGCGCTCGCCTAGAGTCATGCCGACCACCTGGCAGCCGTAGCGCGCTTTCGTCTCAACGAGCGCCGCCCTCTCGTCGCTGATGCCGGTCAGGCGGCGTGGAAACTCTTTCGACGTGATGAGTATGTCAATCAGCGGCAGAAGCTCTGTGCAGCCTTCATAGATGTTATCAATATCGGCGGAGACGATTGTGCCCGCCGCGCGCGCCACACGCGCGACTCGGGCGCAGGCCGGAGGGTCGTGTGCGTCGAGATGAAGCACGCGCCCACGCGCGCCGAATTCTTCGGGCGCGTCTTCCGCGCGGTAAGCGAGCCGATCATCTCTGTCCCAGATCACCGTTCGCTCGCCCGTGCGCGCGTCAATGATGATAAAAGCCAACTGCGTCCGCGAGCCTTCGATGACTTCAGCGTACTGCACATCCACGCCCTCATCTTTGAGCGTCGCCAGCCCGAAACTGCCTTCCGCGTCTGAACCGAAGCGTCCTGCGTAGGCCGTCCGCAATCCCAGACGACGAAGCGCGACCATCGCCGAAGCCGTCTGCCCGCCCGCCGATTGCGTGTGCTCGATGAGCCGCGTCTTCGTGTCAAATTCAGGATAGGCGGGCACGACCACCAAATGGTCAACCGCATTGAGGCCGAAGCCGACGGCATCAAACTCTCTCTCGACCGACAACTTGAAAGGGAACTGCACAAGGATTTCCTCGCGTGCAAATTAACATACATGTATGCGAGAAAAGAAAAGTGCGCCGGTCTCGGCTTCTGACTCCAGACTTATTACTGATACACTACACAGCAATAAGGAGGGGGAACGAGAAATGGGTTTAGTGCTTTATGTCAAACCGGGCTGTCCTTATTGTCAGGCGGCGCGCGACCACTACAAGTCGCAGGGGATAGCGTGGACTGAGTACGACGCGCAGAACGACCGCGCACGCCGCAAAGAGATGCTCGCCTATTCCGACGGCGACCCGACAGTTCCGTGCATCGTCGAGGACAGTCAATACATCGGCTCCGGCTGGGGCACGCCGCCGCGCGGTTGAACGGTTCACGACTAGAGGCTGGCCGTGCGCCAGTCACAATTTTTTTTGATTCAACAGAAGTCGGTCTTTAGTTTTCAGTAATCAGTCGTCACGCGCGCACACCGGCTGTTTACTGAAAACTGAAAACTCAATTCTCCAATGGTTGGCACGACGCTCCTTAATTACCGGATCACGGAAAAGCTCGGCGCTGGCGGGCAGGGCACGGTTTACAAAGCGACGGACGAGAAACTCGGTCGCACGGTGGTGATTAAGGTTCTCGCGCCGGAGTTGATGGCGCGCGAGGCCAACTACAAACGATTCGAGCGCGAGGCGCAGCTTGCCTCTTCGCTCGACCATCCCAATATCTGCACCATCTACGGACTACATGAAGCGAACGGCTTTCACTTCATCGCCATGCAGTACATCAAAGGACTCAACGTCCGCGAACTCGTCAACGGTCGCCCGCTCGCTCTCAACCGCGCGCTCTCCATCGCCACGCAGGTCACAGATGCGCTGACGGCAGCGCACGCGCGCGGCATTATTCACCGCGACATCAAGGCCGGCAACGTGATGGTCACCGACGCCGGCTTGGCGAAGGTGCTGGATTTCGGTCTCGCCAAACTGCTTGATGAATCGGCGGGCGAGGGACGCGGCGATATTCACCTGACGGAGTTGGGTGTGCCCTACGGGACGGCGACCTACGCCGCGCCCGAACAAGCGACGGGGCAGCGCGTGGATCATCGCGCGGACATCTTCTCGACCGGCGTCCTGCTCTACGAGATGCTCGCGGGCACTTGGCCTTTTCGCGGCCAGACGAGTATCGAAGTGCGCTACGCTGTCCTTCACGACACGCCGCAGCCGATTGCCGAAGCGCGCCGCGACAACCCGCCCCCGCGCCTCCAACAGATTCTCGACCGCGCGCTCGCCAAAGACCCTGCGGCGCGATACCAGCGCATGGAAGAGTTTCGTGACGAGTTGCGCGCCGTCGTGCGCGAACTCGGCACAGCCGGAAACGCGAATGCCGTGGGCGACGTGCAAAGCGAACTGATTCCCCTCCCGGAGCGTTCACAGAGCGGTTCCAGCGGTTTCGGTCGCACGTTCCGCCGCTGGCTGCGTAGTCTGACGGGTTCGGAAGCCCAGCCGACCTCAATACCTCCGTCCAATACAGCGCCGACGGGCACGCCCACGGATCCGACTTCGCCAAATGACCCGGCAGCCGTCACTTCCTCCGTCGCTTCTCCCTCCGCCGCGACCGCCGGCAATGAGATTCACGAGACGCCGCATACCAGCCAGATCGGAGTGGCGCAAAAGTCTATCGCCATTCTTCCCTTCCGTAATCTGAACAACGACGCGCAGGCCAGCTTTTATGAATTTTCTCTGGCCGATGCGGTAATTACGGAACTGGCGCGGCTTCGCTCGCTCGTCGTCCGCCCCTCGTCTCTGATTGTGAAGTATCAGGGCCAGCAGTTCGACCCCGTCGAGGCCGGACGCGAGTTGAAGGTCAGCGCGGTACTCTCTTCGAGTTTCCTGCGCGTGGGCGAGCGCCTGCGAGTCAACGTCCAGCTTTTGGACGTGGCGTCGGGCGACCTGCTCTGGAGCGACCGCATTGACGCGACCGCCGAAGACATCATCGCGCTGCAAGACACCATCGCGCAACGCATCGTTGACGGCCTCCAACTTGAACACACCTCGGTCGAGAAGATTCAGTCGGCGGGACGCTCGACGCGTAGTGTCGCCGCTTATGAAGAATATCTTCGCGGGCGCGACTTCTTCGGCCGCTACATCTTCCGCACGCTCGACCCGCAGGACTGCGAAGGGGCGATCCAACATTTCCTGCGGGCTATCGGGTTTGATTCCTCTTTCGCGCTCGCGCACAGCGGCCTCGGCGCGTGTTATGCGAATCGCGTCATCAAGGGTTCTGGCGACGCGGAAGATTACGAGCGCGCCGAAAGCGCATTCAACGAGGCGCTCGCGCTCGACCCGGATGTGGTCGAAGCGCGGATGTTGATGGTCTTCATCTATCTGGCGCGCGGCGAAAAACAGAAGGCGCGCGAAGAGGTGGCGCGGCTTCAGCAGAAAGCGCCGAACGAAGCGTCCGTCTATTTCGTTAAAGCCGCACTTCATCGCCTCGATGGCGAATACGAACGCGCGCTGAGAAGCTTTGACCGTCTCGCGCAACTCGACCCGGCGGCGCGCGTCGTCGTCAGTTACAACCGCGCCCGCGTGCTGATGTACCAGAACCGCTTCGATGAAGCGATTCGGGAATTAGAGGTCGGCAGCGCGATTGAGCCGGATCACCCGCTCGTCAAAACTTTTCGTGCCGTCGCGCTGCAACGAAGCGGCGACGCCGCGACCGCCGCGACTATCCTGCGCGAAGTGCTCGCACGCCACCCGGACATGGACGGCATCCGCCCGCTGCTCGCCATCTGCCTGAGCCAGCAGGGCGATCATGAAGCCGCCCGCGCCGAATTGAATGAGCGCGTCTTTGAGAGCGCCGCCGCCGACCACGACATCGCCTACTGGCTCGCCTCCGCTTTCGCCCTCGAAGGCATGCGTGAAGAGGCTTTCGAGTGGTTGGAGCGCGCCATCAATCTGGGCAACGAGAATCGCCCGTGGTTTGAAAGCGATCCTAAATGGGAAGCATTGCGCGAGGACGCGCGCTTCCGCGAATTGATGAACCGCATCGGCACGCCGTCCGAAGCCGCCGGACAACAGACGGGCGAGGTCGCGCACGCTGCGATTGAAAGCGACGCTGGTTTGAACCTCCGACACTCGTCTGCGCCGTCCGAGTCGCCGGACGTATCCGTGCCGCCTGTGGCTAAAGCCGACGCGAGCACGCATGCGACGGCGAGCGCGGCAGCTTATGAAGAGTACCTGCGCGGGCGCGATGCCAACGGGCGTTTTATTTATCACACGCTGGCGCGCGAGGATTCCGACGCCGCCATCGAACATTTCGAGCGTGCCATCGAACTCGATCCGAATTTTGCGCTCGCGCATTGTGCGCTCGGTGGCGCGTATGCCAATCGCGTTATCAAGGGCTTCGGCGGCGGCGAGGATTATGACCGCGCCGAGGTGGCTTTTAATCGCTCGCTCGCGCTCGACCCGCGACTACTGGAAGCGCGCCTTCACATGATTTTCATCTATCTGGCGCGCGGCGAAAAACAGAAGGCGCAGGCGTGGGTCGAAATCCTGCATGACGAAGCGCCGAATAACGTCGGCGTTCACTTCGTCTATGCGACGCTGCACCGCTTGAACGGCGAATACGATAAGGCGCTCAAGAGTTTCAGCCGGATGTTACGACTGAACCCGGCGGAGCGCGTCGTCGTCAGCTACAATCGCGCGCGCATCTTCATGTATCAGGGGCGCTACGACGACGCGCTTTTGGAACTCGATCTCGGCGCGCGGCTGGAGCCGAATCATCCGCTGATTAGAACCTTCCGCGCCGTCGTCCTCAATCGTCGCGGAGAGACTGAAGAGGCGATTAGAATCATCCGCGACGTGCTCGAAACTCACCCCGGCATGGACGGTATCCGTCCCATCCTCGCGCACTTTTTGAGCCGCGTGGGAGAGCACGAAGCCGCCCGCGCCGAATTGAATGAGCGCGTCTTTGAGAGCGCCGCCGCCGACCACGACATCGCCTACTGGCTCGCCTCCGCTTTCGCCCTCGAAGGCATGCGTGAAGAGGCTTTCGAGTGGTTGGAGCGCGCCATCAATCTGGGCAACGAGAATCGCCCGTGGTTCGAGGCGGACGCGAATTGGGAGGCTCTGCGTGAGGACGCGCGCTTCCGCGAATTGATGAACCGCATCGGCACGCCGCCCACGCCTGAGCAGGAGCGCGGGCGGGCGCACACGGAGCTGCCATGAGTACTTTCGTCATCGGTGACGTGCACGGACGCCGCACGCAGCTTCGCCGTCTGGTGGAGATGCTGCCGCGCCGTCCCGAGAGGGATACGCTCGTGCTGCTCGGTGACTTGATTGATCGCGGCGAAGAGATTACCGGCCTCGTCTCTGATGTCATCGAGATGAGTCAGGGGCAGAACGTCGTGGTGCTGCGCGGCAACCACGAACAGATGCTGCTCGATTTCATAGACGACGGCGCGCCGCTCTGGTTGCATCCTGCGGTGGGAAGCGAATCCACGTTCGAGCAATATACGAATCGTCCTCTGCCCGTCGAAGTGGAACACCAGTTGGACGCTCTGCGGAGCGAAATCGCCAGCGCGATGCCGGCCGAGCATCTCGAAATGTTCCGGCGGCTCCCGCTCTATCACGAAGACGATTACGCGCTCTACGTCCACGCCGGGCTGGACGGCGACAAGCACCCGCGCGAAACGACGGCGCGCCATCTGCTCTGGACACGCGACCCCAACTTTTACAAGCACTATCACGGCAAGCCGTGCGTCTTCGGGCACACGCCGACACCGCTGCTGCCGCTCCTCGGTCGCATCGGTCGTCACGGCATCTACATCGCGCATAGCGCCATCGGCATTGACACAGGCTACAGCTACGCCTCGCCGCTCAGTTGCCTGCAACTGCCCGAATTCATCCTCTATCAGACCTTTCAAGACAACCGCACCGCCAAACACCACATCACCAACTTTATCCCCGAACCCTTCCGCGCCTTCCGCAGAGATTCTCCGGCTCGCTTATGAAGTTCATGCGTTAGTGGCGTATGATGTGTGCCGGTACAACTTCCAAACTTAAAATTTCGACGGAGGAACTGATGCTTAAAGAAGGCGATACCGCGCCCGAATTCGAGACGCGCGATACGAACGGAAACAAGGTTAGCTCGAAAGATTTCAGCGGGCAGCAAGTGGTGCTCTATTTCTACCCGAAAGACGACACGCCCGGCTGCACCAAAGAGGCTTGTTCTTTCCGCGACTCGCATACTGTTTACGAAGAGAAAGGAATTAAGGTGCTCGGCGTCTCTCTCGACGACGAGGCTTCGCATCAGGCATTCGCCTCGAAGTATCGCCTTCCCTTCACGCTCCTCAGCGACACAGACCACACGGTTTCCGATGCCTACGGCGTTTACGGCGAGCAGACGTGGGGCGACAAAAAGTTTATGGGAGTGGCGCGCAAGACCTTCCTCATTGACGAGCAAGGCAAAATCAAGAAAATCTTTGATAAGGTCAACGTCGAACAGCACGCCGACGAAGTGCTCGCCGCTTTCAATCAGTAGCATCTTGGAGCAGAGAGAACCCGAAAGCCGTCTTCCCTGAGCGTTCTGCTTTTTGAGCGGCTTGGCGTCTCCGGCGTGAAATAAAGTTTCAGGGCGGAGACGCCAAACCGCTCAGAAGAAAAGTTGAGCGATGTTCAGGCGCGGCGTTCGAGGATGAGGCGCGCGATGGCGCGGAGCATTTCTGCGGGCGGCTCAATTCGGTCGAGGGCGCGGCAGGCTTTGAGGTAAACATCTTGCGCGCGGCGGCGTGCGGCTTCGAGGCCGTAGAGGGCTGGGTAGGTCGCCTTTTGCGAGCGCGCGTCTTTGCCGGGCGTCTTGCCTAAATCTTGGGCGGTAGCGGTCACGTCGAGCAGGTCGTCTGTAATCTGAAAGAGCAGACCGAGTTCGTGCGCGTAAGCTGTCAGCGATTCAAGCTCTGAGGCCGGCGCGCCAGCGATGATCGCGCCCGCTCGCGCCGCCGCCGCGATCATCGCCCCGGTCTTGCGACGATGGATGAGGTCGAGTTCCGCGCCGCCGACATCCGTGCGCGATTCGGCGGCGAGGTCGTACGCTTGTCCCGCCACCATCCCGTCAGGCGTGCCCGCCGCCCGCGCGAGTTCGCTGATGAGAAGAACGCGGACGGAAGCCTCTAACGTTTCGTCTTCCGCGATGAGTTGAAAAGCTAAAGCTTGCAGTGCGTCTCCGGCGAGTATCGCCGTCGCTTCGCCGAACTTGATGTGGCAGGTCGGACGCCCGCGACGGAGGTCGTCGTCGTCCATCGCCGGAAGGTCGTCGTGAATGAGCGAATAGGTGTGCATCAACTCGAAAGCGCAGGCGGTGGCGAGAAGACTTGTGCGCGGCGCACCGAAGGTTTCTCCGGCGGCGACGAGCAGCGCGGGACGCAAGCGTTTGCCGCCCGCCAGCAGACTCCAGCGCATCGCACGATGAACCGCGACGGGTTCGGTCGTCTCCGAAGGGACGACCGCCGCCAGTTGTTCCTCAACGAGCGTGCGCGCCCGCGCCAGAAACTCACGCGCCTGTTCCGTCGCAGGCTCCTGCAACGAATCAAAAGACGCTTTCATCATCGTCCGTCTCATCCATCCCTTCGACGCGGCTGAAATTTTGTTCGTCCAGTGTGCCGACGCTCGTCCGCCCGTCGCCGTCTCGCAGAAGGACTTCGATGCGCCGCTCGGCTTCGTTGAGCCGCTCCTGACAGACGCGCGAGAGGCGCACGCCCTGCTCGAAGAGTTCGAGGCTGCGTTCTAAGGCGAGGTCGCCGCGCTCAAGCTCGCGCACGATGCGCTCCAGAGAGGCCAACTGCGCTTCAAATGTCTGTGCTTGTTCCGGCGTGCCTGCGGCGCTCGCCTTCGCTGCTGTCTGTTCTCTTTTCGCCATAGCTTCTATTTTCTTTTCGGGCGCGCGACGTTGTTCGGCACGGGCGTCCCCGCCGAAGGCAGAGCCGAAGCGATGCGCACGGCGATGTCCGAGGCCACCGCATCGTCTTTGACATTGACGACTTTCCAACGCGCATCGCCCGCGCGCTGGAGAGTCAATTCGAGCGGATGATTACCCGCGTTGAGTCCGACGGTCGCCGTGTCGCCATTCTCTTTGACCTCGGCGACGCGCGGGATCGAGAGCGCCAGCAGGACGAACGGCGTCCGGCCTCCGGTCTGCGCCGCAAAATTTTTGATGCCCTTCGCAATCTCTTCGCGCATCGTCTCGCGCACGCGCGGCAGCAGTTGCGGCATCGAGCTTTCAATCTGTCTGCGCAGCGGTTCGATTTGCGCGGTGCCCGTGCCTTCAATCAACTTGTTCGTCACCTGCGGTACAAAGCCCTCTGCGATGCGGTCGCTGTCAATCATCTCTTCGACGGCGCGCATGTCGTCTCTCTGCGCCGCATCAATCAACAGCGCCACCGCATACGACGGACTCTTCTGATAACTCTGCCACCAGAAATACCCGCCGACCAGAGCCGCCAACAGCAGCAGGAGCACAATCAGGCCGCCGACCGACAGAATCTTCTTCGCGCGTGGAAAGCGACCGAGATGCCGCCGCCTGCGCTCCGCGCGTGCCTGCTCGACATCAATCACGATGCGACTGCGGCCACGCACGCCTCCACGATCAACAGGTGACGACATCAGTTCTCCTCCACTTGTTCGACACGGCAGATGAGAGACCCTTCAGACAGACGCAGGCGCAGCCGCTCGCCCGTCCTTACGCCGCGCGTCGAGCGCAACAGACGCCCGCCCTCATCCTGCGCCAGAGCATACCCGCGCCGCAAAACTCCGAGCGGCGACAGAGCATCCAGCGAGGCGGCGGCCACCGCCACTTGCCCGCGCGCATCTTCCAGACGCTCGACAGCAACCCTCTCAAGTTCCGACCGCAACACCGCCAGACGCACATGTGCAGCGGTCGAGCGCGCCGCCGTCCGTGCCGGTGACAGGCGACACGCGGCGGTCTCCATTCGCTGCCGCGTGCGCTTAAGAATCTCCCCCAAAGCCTTCTCAAGTCGTCGCGCCGTCTCGTCGCGCTCCTCTCGCGTCATCCGCAGATTCCGTCGCACTTCATCGAAGCCATAAGACATCGCCGCTTCGGCGACGCGCGCGCGCTCGCTAATGAGGCGATAGCGAAGGATGTTGACCAGATTGTGCGTTAGCCCTTCGACGTAAGAAGCGATTTCGTCTTCGCGTTCGGCGACAATTTCGGCGGCGGCGGTCGGGGTCGCCGCGCGCACGTCCGCCGCGAAATCGGCGATGGTAAAATCCGTTTCGTGGCCGACCGCAGAGATCACCGGAATTAGGCTGGCGCGGATCGCACGCGCCACCTCTTCTTCATTGAACGCCCACAAATCTTCCGTCGAGCCGCCCCCGCGCCCGACGATGATGGCATCCAAATAATCGCCCGCGCGCCCCTCGCTCATGGCGCGCAGGTGATGCGCGTTGAGGCTTTCGATGGCGCTCGCAATCTCCGCGCCCGCGCCTGCGCCCTGCACGCGCACGGGAGCGATCAGGATACTGACGGTGCGCGTGCGCCGCTCGATAGCGCGCACGATGTCGCGGATGGCTGCGCCGGAGAGCGAAGTGACTACCCCGATGCGGCGCGGCAGCAGCGGTAGCTCTCTCTTCAACTCTTCGTCAAATAACCCTTCCACCGCGAGCCGTTCGCGCAACTGCTCGAAAGCCACGCGCAACGCGCCCGCCCCGACGGGGTCTAATCCCTCGACACTAATCTGATACTCGCCGCGCGGCTCGAACACAGTCAGACGACCCCGCGCGCGCACTTGCAGGCCGTCCGAAGGGCGAAAGCGAATCGCACGGTTGACGCCGCGAAAGCAGGTCGCGCGAAGTTGTGCGCCCTCGTCTTTAATCGTGAAGTACCAGTGTCCCGATTGAGCCGCCTTGAAATTTGAAATCTCCCCTTCAACCCACACCGACGCAAAACGGTTCTCCAACGCGCCGCGCACCTGCGACGTGAGTTCTGAAACGCTGAGCGGTCGCCGCTCCGTTTCATCAAACAGGGACATGAGTAAACTGCTCGTCATCTT
Source organism: uncultured Pyrinomonadaceae bacterium (assembly GCA_964246705.1). Taxonomy (GTDB): domain Bacteria; phylum Acidobacteriota; class Blastocatellia; order Pyrinomonadales; family Pyrinomonadaceae; genus DASZCR01. The sequence goes on along the minus strand of CAXTRQ010000118.1, from coordinate 8,499 downwards.
TTCTCTGCCGCCATGATGCTCATCATAACAGAAACCCCATTCGAGCTATGACTGCTAATGACGAAGAGGTTGAGTTTGAGGGCGAAGTCAATCGGCTCGTTTTTCTTCGTGAGGATGCCGGGAGGAGAGTCTTCAATCCTATCTCACGGCGTTGGTGGAGACGTAACGCCGACCGAGGGGCTTAAGCGCACGGATGCGCCGTCGCGCATCACGCGTACGCGCACGCGCGAGTCGCGTTCCGCTCCCTGTTTCGATTCGTAGGTAATCGAATAGGACGTGCGAAGTTGTGCAACCACGTCGTCGTATGCGCGCTGCAACTGGTCGAGGCGCGCAATCGGATAATAGACGCCGCCTGAAACGCTTGCGAGTTTGCGCCCTTCCTCTTCGGCGCGCGAAGTCAGCGTGAGGAAACGCGTGCGGATGGGGTCGAGCGTCCTAGTGGGTGGGGGAGCGCTGTTGGCCGGAATCAGGCCGGAAGGAATGTAGAGCGGGTAGATGAGCGCGCCCGATTCTATCGTCGCTTCGAGGATGGCCGGGAACGGAATGAAAGATTTATTGTCGTCGCCATCCGAGAGAATAACGATGCCTGCGCGCTCGCCGCGCAGTGGCTTCAACGTGTGCACGAGTGCGTAGGCGATTGAATCATAGAGCGCGGTTCCGCCGCCCGCCTGAATCGCTTTGATTCTTTTGGCGAGCAGGTTTTTGTCCGTCGTAAACTCCGAAATAATCTGGATGTCGTCGCGGAAGCTGATAATTGCGATGCGGTCTTGCGGCCCCGTGGTGTTGATGAAGGCGAGCGCGGCTTTGCGTATGAAGTCGAGCCGCTCTTCGACGCTGCCTGACACGTCGAGCAGCAGCACGAGATTGAAGGGCGCGCTTGATGGCTCGACCATTTTGACGGCGCGCTCCTCGCCGTCTTCGACCACCGTGAAATCCTTCAGGGTCAGCCCGTCAATGGCGCGTCCGTTGCGATCCGTGACGCTGGCCTGAAGGCGCGCGAGCGTCTCGTCGAGACGCGTTCTGACGCGGAAGGGGTCGTGCCGCGCCGCGAAACTCGGGCCGGTTTCGCGCGGCGCCAGCGTACTTGCATAATCGCCCACGAGACGCGGCGCGGTTCGTCTGATGGCCTCCGTCAAATCTTCGTCGCCGCTGCGGATAATGGCGCGCGCGCTCTCTGTCAGCGCGCGTTCGCGCAGGTCTGAAGGGACGTTACTCTCATCCGAGACGCCGAACAGGATGACGCCGCGCGCCGTCTGGAGTTCAAGCTTAATCAGCTTTTCCTGCTCCGCCTTCTTATCAACTTTGTTGGCCTTGCCGTCCTTGTCGCCCTTCTCGCTCAACGCGCTTTTGTCCGTGCGGTCGCTCTCGTCGTCTTTCTCGCTCTTATCGTCCTTATGATTTTTGTCGCGGTTCTCTTTCTTGTCTTCTTTGACGGGGAAGCGGCCTGAGATTTCATAAACGCCGCCGCGTTTCTCCTTCACCTTCGGCAGTTCGACCTCGCTGTAGTAACGCGGGCGCGAGAGCGTCCATTGAAAAGTGTAACGCAGGGCTTCGAGCGGCACGTCGGCGCGAATCGTTCCCGTGCCGGTTCGGACTTCGGCGAAAGAGACATTGCCGACCACATCAACCGCTCCGGCCTCCGTCTCGATCTTCACGCGCGAGCGCGCGGGAACGCGCACGACAATATCTATGCGGTTGCGCTCCGCCGCCGCGCCTTCGGCGCTGCTCCCGGTGTTGAAACCCCGGCGTGTGCTGTTGCCGCCGGCCTGCGCGCGCTCGACGTTGATGGAAATCTTGCCGTCGCTGTTGCGTTCGATTTGCACATCTTTTTCAGAGACGGATGCGCCGGACGATGTGGCGCGGATGGAGACCTTCTTCTGCTGCTCTTCGGAAGCCAGAATGGTGACGCGTCCCTGTTGGTTTCTGATGATGAGTTCGACCTGCTCTGGTGTCTCAAGATCACGCTCAAAGCTTTCCTGCGCGGCACATACCGGGGGCGCGCACGCCAGCAGCGCGTGAAGAACGAGCGTCAGCAAGAATCGCTTTTTCAGTTGAGCCACGCGGGAAGGCAGATGCGCGGCGGGGGTTCGATAAAACATCTCTCTTGAATCCTACAAATCGAACGACGAACGCTGCAACGATCAATGTTGAACTAAAAACAGCAAAGCTTTTATCTTAACGTTCACCGTGGCGGCATCCATCGTTGCTTCTCATCCCTGTCTTTTTTGAAGGTAAGCCGCGAAGGTGTCGCGCAGTTCGGCGACCTGTTCTTCGCTGAAGGCTCCTGTGACGGCTTTGCCGTCTTGAAAGCCGATGAGCATGACGCGCCCATCCATCTGAAAATTGAAAGTGTAGGTGCAGCCGTTATCCAATTCGTAAACGAGCGTCGGCGAGACGCTGGCCGCGCTTTTCGATTCAAGCATTTTTACTCTCTCTCCATAACTGTCGGAATTTTATCAGGCCAGACTACTTGAACGATTAATCCGGAAGCGAAATTCGCTCCTGTTTCCTCTCGCGGATTTTGATGAGCAATAGTTTACCAGAGACGCGCCCGCCCGGCGCGCGCAAATGCGTCGAAGTGAACGTCTGACTTCAATGCGCTCGTCGCGGAGTCAACTTTTTGACAAAATTGCTGGCCTGACATCGAACCCTGACATGCCTCATGGCATCTGATATGTTGTCGCAACTATTAGCCAGCCTCACCTTTTAAGATTAACGCTCAGACACGATTTTTGCGCCGCATGAAGCAACACAAAAACAAGTTGGTCGTTCTCTTTCTGATCATCGCCCTTCTTTTCACCGTCGTCGCTTTCGCCGCCATGCCCGGCGCGGGCTTAGCCCAATCGGCAGAGAAAAGCGACCAGCTTAGAACGGGTGCGAAAGCGACCGTCGCCACACGCGAGCGGCGCGCGGGCGTTCCGACTGAGACGGCGAACAATGTTCCGCTGAGCACCGTCGCGGCGCAGAACGTGATGTTCAAAAACCAACTCAACTGGCTTTTCGGCGGCAAGGAACAGCGCGGCTGGTATCTCTACACGCCTCTCATCGGTAGCCTGCTCGGCACGGAGAAGGATGCGGACACGAATGAGTTTGCCGCGATGCTTGCGCGCTGGCAGACGACGCAGGGAATCAGCGCCAGCGGCGTGCTCGACACCGAGACGCTCTACAAAATGATCTCGACATGGCAGGAGGCGCGTATCAAAAATAAAGTTTACGCGCAGCCTGACCAACTTTTGACCGCGCCCATCGCGGACTTTTATGACCCCACTCGTCCCGACGAACTTCGTCAGGTCGAGCGTGAAACTTACGCAGCCTACCAGCGAATGGTGGCGGCGGCCATCGCCGACCCGTCGCTCAAACTCTCACGAACGAAAGACGGCGGCCTCGCGTCTGAGGAAAAGTATCTGAAGATTATCTCTTCATTCCGCTCGCGCGAGTATCAGGAGAAGTTGCGTAAAGCAGACCCGCATGCGGGCAGTGCTGGGTTAGCCATCAACAGCCCACACTTCACAGGCCGCGCGCTCGACCTCTACGTGGGTGGCGACCCCGTTGATACCAAGGACTTCAACCGCGCCATCCAGACACAGACACCCGTCTACAAATGGCTCGTCCGCAATGCGGGCAAGTTCGGCTTCCGTCCCTATTACTACGAGCCTTGGCACTGGGAATACGTCGGCAAAGAGTCGGTTAAATAATCTCGCCTAAAAGTCTCGGGATGATTGAAGAATGTATGTAGAAGATGCGATGATCGCGGCGTGAGGTCTTTAATTCCTTGCGCCAGTCAGTCGAGCGCGCCTGCGTCGAGCAGGTATCCCCTTCAACGGAGCATCCCGAAAAGTGAACCGATACACTTCTATTATTAGACTCGCCCTTGCCTTAGCCATTCTCTGTTCCGCTGCCTACGCGCAACCCTCGCGGACGGGGAATAGACGGACTGTCACGACTCCGCCACGCGTCGCACAGGCCGCTGCCACACGCCCACCCCTCGATTTTGGGACGCTGACGAATGCGAGCTACGCCAACAAATTCTTCGGCATTGAGATACCTATCTCCAAAGTCTGGTTCGTCCATGATCAAGCTACCGGCGAGGCGATGACGGAGAAAGGGAAAGAGATTCTTCAACAAGACGACCCGAAGAAGCAGGCCGAGTTAGACGCAGCGATGAACCGGACTTTTCCCCTTCTCACGATGAGCAAAGTGCCCGGCGCGTCCGGCGAAGAGCCGCACGCGATCTTCCAATGCGTCGCCGAGTGGCTGCCGCCTTCTTACAACATCAAGACAGGCAATCAATACCTCTTCCTGTTAATGAACATGCTGACCAAAGCGAATCTCGGATACGAGGTTGTCGAGAATGTTCGACAGGAGACAATCGCCGGTGTCCAGTTCTCGACCATCACCTTCAAGCAGACTGCCCCGGCTGCGCCGACTCCGGTCGTGAGGCAAAAGTATTACGTGACGACGAAGGGCGGATACTTTCTCGGCTTAATCACGACCTCGATTAGCGAGGAGGACAGGAAGGCTGTCGAGGAAGTAATAAAATCCGTCAAACCGACAGGCGGCAAATAAAGGCGCGCGGCGCGCAGTCAAACGCGAAGGGCGCGGAGAAATTATCACTCCGCGCCCTTCGCGCTTTCTTCAGGTTTTGGATGGCTAAAGAATTTCAATTCTTCATCTTCCGACGTTTGCGTTCGTTCTCGTCCGCGCGCTCGGCTTCGCCCGCGAAGGTTGACCGACGAGCGGCAGCACGCGCCCATCGGTGAGCGCGCGTCCGTCCTTGATGCTCTGGACGCTGACGACGTACTGCGTATTGCGCGTGACGCGCGCGAGCATGCGCCGCAGCGTGCGTTCGCCGACCGCCGAAGAGTCAACGCCGCTGGCTTCCAGTTCGGCGCGGAGCCTTTCGAGCGTCGCGGTCTTGCGCCCGTACACGTCCGGGTAGAGATGAAGCACGCCTTCTTCGACCACCTCCGTGTCGTAGTTAATATCGACGGAAAGCGGCGCGTCGAGGTTGATCCACGTTTCCTTCTTCGTTACTTTCGCGCTCGCAATCTTTTTCTTCGAGACGGACAGCGAGCGCGCCGCGATAATCTTGTCGGCGAGGTCGTACAAGTCCCTCTGTACCATGCGGACGCAACCGTGCGAGACGAGATGTCCGAGGTCGCCGGGGCCGTGCGCCTGATGAATCAGGTAACCGCCGCCGAGCGGAATCTTCAACTTGCCGAGCGGGTTTCGTTTGTCGCTCGCCTTGATGATTTCGCCCGCCGTGACGCCCTCCATCTCCGCGACCCATTCGCTGTTCGGCGGAATCCACGAAGGATTATAGATAATCTCTTTCGCCTCGCGCTCGCCGATGACGAGCGGGTGCTCTTTCATCCCGACGCCGACCCAGTACGTCTTGACCTCTTTGCCGTTCTGCCATAGCGTCAGGCGAAACGACGGGACGTTGACCGTAATACTGATATCGGGCTGCCCGGCTTCAAACGGCGCACGCTCGATATGCCCGCCCGTGAACTTATCGGAGCGCGCCGATTCGTTGTGGTCGGACTGCGTAGAAGTCTGCGGCGGATTAACATCCTGTGTCGAAGTGAACTCTCCGGCTTTCGGCGCGCTGGTCGTGACTAACGAAGCCAACAACAGCAGCGACGCCAGCCAAGCGCCCCTTTTATGCGAAATCTTCAATCTCATTTCTCCTCATCGAATTTTTAAATTGCCCCTTCTTGATAGATGCGCCGAAAGCGAAACCGGCGGCTCGCTAATTCTCGCCGAGCGCCCGGTTGATTTGTCTCCATGATTTGTCTCCATATTGAGAGACTTTTTCGGTTCAGTGCCAGAAAATCTTGTAGTAGAGATAGAAAGCTTGAAAGACGCCGATCAGGAAGCCGATGGCCGCGCCGAACATTTCGATGGTCTTTAAATGTTGCTTGGCGACCGAGAGCACCAGTTCTTCGAGTTTCTCGACCGGATAACCCGAAACTTTCTCGCGCACGATGCTGCCGATGTCAAACTCGGCGATGGCCGACGGCAAGCGTTCGCGCGCCGCCGTCGTGATGCGTTCGGTGAGGGCTGCGGCAGTCTGGTTGACGGTCGCCTCCGAAACGTGGTCGGAGAGGCGACCGATGGGCGCGATGAGCAGGCGTTCGATCTGCGCGCTCAAAATCGCGTTGAGGGTGCGCGCCGTCTCTTCGCGCGTGAGCACGGAGAGCAGACCGCGTGAGAGAAAACTTTTCAGGCGCTCTGCGGAATCGGGACGCGCGTGTTCGAGTATCGCGCGCAACGTGTGCGGGCGCACGCGTTCGAGGGCGTCTATCGCATAGGCCGAGACGGAATTGGTCAACTCCGGGCTGCGCGCGAGCGCGAGGATACGCGTCGTGACCTGCTCTTTGACGAGCGCGAGTTTGTCCGGCGCGATCTGTCCGATGAGCTCGTTGATGGGGCGCGCGAGGACGTTATCAATGGTCGAGTTCAAGAACTCTTCAGCCTGCTGTTCAAAAGCTTCGCCGCTCAGGAACTCTTCGACGCGGCGCGGCAGAGTCTTATGCACCATCTCGTCAACTTCCGAGTGGATGCGCTCGCGCGAGACGAAGATTTTTTTGAAGAAGGAGAGCTGCTGGTAATAATCGTCAACCTCTCGTTTGATGAGCGCGCCGATTTGCGTGCGCGTCCGTTGGTTGGTCGCAAGGGCTGTGAGGTGTTGAACGATGGGCGGAACCTGCGCGTCAATCCGCTCTTTGATGATGGCGACCGTCTCAGGCGTAAACATCTCAGCCAGCGTCGCCTCGCTGGCTGCGAGTTCGTCGAGCCGCGCGCCGACGAAGTCGCGCACCTTCGTCTCGAAGCCGCGCTCTGTGACGACGCCGCGAAAGCGGTCTTCGATGAAGCCGAGAGCCTTCTCGAACGTCTCCTCGCCGACAGTCTCGGAGAGCCTCTGTGAGAGTAGTTCGTCAACGCGCCGGTCAATAAAGCCGTTGACAGCCGATACCGTCTCTTCGCTTTTCAGGATGTCTGAGATGTATTCGGCGACGCGTATTTGGAGCGCGGAGATGGCGTCGAGCACGGGCGCGCGTGCGGCCTTCGGCAACGCTTCGATGAAAGAAGGATAAGGCGTGCTGAGTAGTTCCTGCGCGTAAGAGTTGACGAACGTCTCGACCTTACGCCGGAAGAAATCCTTCCCGAAGAGAGCCTCGACGATAGTCTCCTGCGAAACCAGTTCAGTGCCGACGGCTTTCCCAATAGTCTCCGCGAGCCGCTCGCGATGGCGCGGAATCATCCCCTGCGGCCACACGGTCAGGCCGAGCAACTTGACGGGGCGATGCGGGCGAAACAGCATCCGCACCGCCAGCCACGCCGCGCCGTAGCCATGCACCGTGGCGATGAAGATAATCAGCCCCACCTGAAACCACTTGTTGTTGACGATCTCAAGAATCTGCTCGATGGCTCGGAACTCCTTCCCAGCGCTCGCCTCGAAAATTTTCAGGCGGGATTCCTCCGCCGAGCGATGCTAAACGCACCACCCGAAGCGCGTCAAATGAAGCGGGCCTCTCGACTGGCGGAGCACTGCCGGAACGCGTGCATAAAGTTTCTTTCTTTTATATTGACGGGCGCGCGGGATAATCGGGCTGCGCTGTGAAGTGTTCTTCGAGGGCGGCCATGAGGGCGAGGGCGATGTCTTCGCGCCAGTGGCGTGCGGCGACTTGCACGCCGACGGGGAGACCGGCGCTGCCCTGTTCGGCCTTGAGCGCGGCGCGCTCGACCATATCGCGGCTCGCGGGGCGGTCGCTCTCTTCTCCGGCGCGGACGCGCGTGGCTGCGACGACTCCGGCGGGCATTCCCAAAAGGTTATAGAGCGTCGTGTGGCTGATTGAATCAACGAGGTAGAAGCTGCCGCCGTGCGGGACGGCGGGGACGGCTTCGACCGGACAGATGATGGCGTCGAAGCGCCCTCGGTCGAGCGCGGCGAGGAAACGCGCGCGGTAGCGCGTGCGCTGGTCGAGCGCACGCCAGTACTCGTCAACGTGTTGACGACCGATGAGACGCATGCTGGCGGCGAGATTCTTTTGACCGAGCAGCGAGAGTTCCCACGCGCCGACTTTGAGCAGACTCACGGGCAGCGCGAAGGTGCGCAGGAAACGATTGATGCGCCAGTCGCGCCGGTCTCGGCCGAGCGCGCGTCTGACGCCGACGACGGCATCGGCGAAGAGAAGTTTGCGGTAAAGATGCCATGCCTCCGCAGCGCCGGGCGGCGTCCACTCTTCAACCTCGACGCCGCGCTCGTTGAGAGCTTTCGCCGCTTCCCCGACGGCGCGTCGAACGGCGGGCGCGGGCGCGAGCACGCCGTTGTCCGTATACATGGCGACGCGCAGACCTCTGAGCGTGACGGAAGAAGGCTCACGCCATTCGACGGGCGGCACGGAAGAATCGAGGCGTTCAAGTCCGGGCGCGGCGAGCGCGGCGGCGCGCTCGACGGCGTTCCCGTCACCATCAAAGAATCGTTCGATGTCG
>CAXTRQ010000117.1:7203-19630 GCA_964246705.1 uncultured Pyrinomonadaceae bacterium | reverse complement strand
ATATATGGCGAAGCTCGCGTTCATTGTACGTTCGCTCCCGCGCTGTGTAGTCGTCGAACAGGTGCCGGATATGTTCTCTTGCCTCGCTAGCCTCCTCGGACAAGCTATCTATTAAAGGAGCCACGTGCTGGTCTAACTCAAATAATAGCCGCGCGGGGTTAGTTGTTTTCTCTTTTGCAGTCAAGAACTCCCTTATCTCAGACAACGCCCCCTTTATATCCGCATCCTCCGCTGAAGAAATTTGAGGCATTGCCGATGAAATGCTTGGCATACTCAGCTTATCCTGCGGCGATTGCTTAGTTGAAAGATTTGCGGCTGCTTTGATCTTCGCGCAAACCTTCTTCAATACTTGATTCCTCTCAGAGGGCGAGAGGCTGTCTAACGGGTGGGATGGATTATTTGCGGATTGGTAATGCACAATCTCTGTCTCTTCATAAAAGCAGTGGCTCACGGCGACCCACAAAATAATTAAACCTTCCTTTTCGGCAGCCTCCAGCAAGGGAGGTAATTCATGCTCGGCAATGAAATCGGAGTTGAGAAAGTTCGGGCTAACGAAAAGCACTGCCACTTTCGCCGAGGCTAACGCCCGCTTTATTTCATCCTTCCATTTCGCGCCTGGAGCGATCTTCGTGTCATCCCAGATGGAAATAATTCTATTTCGCACAAGTGGGCTAAGCATCGTCTGAAGGTGCTTTAACCATTCGCTGTCGGCGTGGCTGTAGCTGATGAAGACTTGGTTGCGAACGGGCGGCATGAAGTTCTTCTCCTTATCGCCTAATGTTTAAATGACCCAACTGAGCATCGAAAAGATATGACTATTTATGAAGTGCCTGCTAAGTGATATTTATACTTACAAAGCCCAAATTGCTGTGGCCCATGAGAAGAGCGACGATGATATTACCGACACCTACTTGTTTTCACTCGTTCCATAGTCCACGACATTCCTTTGCTTCAATTATCTTGCTGGTATGCGCAATGGGGATCCCCGCGAGGTTACAAATCGAAAAGAGATGGCTCACGCTCTTTATCAATATGATTCTTGCGCCGTGAGGATCTGGCCGCAGGCAGTGCCGGATGAATTGCTCCATGCAGGAGAGTGTTATCTATATCCTGCACAGCAGACGGAACCGTTTCGAGCTTGGTCTTAATCAGAGCATTATTCCGTTGCTTTAAATCTGAAGAGCGAGACTGAGATGCGGGTCTATTAGCTTTTCTCCGAGTAGACTTGATGCATGTTTGCCTATGCACTTTGTGGTAAGTATGCACTTCAATCTCGCCCGCAAACAATCGGGTGAATAGGGGGCGCAAGTCACGTCGGACGATTTCTGTCACCTGTTGAGAAGGGGACAGTGCAGCTATCTCATGATGCTCATGAATGACCTCTTGAACTGTCAAATCAAGACTGCTCACCGCTCGCCAGAAGGTGGATTCACTCACCCGAGCAAATTCCCAGATGCGTTGGGGGGTGTATATTCCGCCACGAGCTTTCAAAGCACGAGCGAGCGAAATGGCGTGGACGAGGCTGATGCGGGTTGAAGCCGCAGGGTTGTAGAGATTATCTTCGATGGCATACGCCTGCGCTTGGGTGTCGCCATCGAACTGGCGAATGATAACCGGCACGCGCTTCATCCTGCGTTCTTTAGCCACCACGTACCTTCCCACACCGCACACGATCTCAAAGATATCGGCATTATTGCCTCGCACGCGCGCGACAATTTGGATACTCTGGTTTGTATCCGTATTGCTCAAAACTCTGCCGGAGCCAGCCCCAGTCTCGGGACAAAGGAAATAGCTCGCCGTAATATCGAGCCACCACCAAGCTGCTGACAGCCAGCCACTCGGTTCTCAAAACTCTGTCTCGCGCTTTCTTCATATCACAACTGCTTTCTTCCTAACCGACTGTCAAATGACAGCTCTTCTTTTCTTGTGCGACAGTGTCACCAATCTTCTCAACAATACCTTTTTCGCCCATACCATTCGGTCGTCCCGATTACAGCTACTATCATTTGACATTCAAAAATCTCTAACAACTTAAACCCAAAATTCACTCTCTAGAATAGCCACATCAGGTCAGCTACCAGCCTTGGTTAATACTATAACAAAATTGTTGTTCACCTTTCAATTTACAGTTATACTTTGCTTTGGACGACAGCAAACAAACTTAAAGTGCCGTCACCTTGAATTTTTGAGATTGGCTGAGATGGGCTCTAAAGCACGCCAGATTTATGGATGGAATGAGGCTATATGGGACGACCCAAATTAACTCTCAGACCTACAGAGGATGAATTACGACGGTTGCATGAACTTGCGGGACAAGCCGGATACGACAGTCTATCCGCTTACCTGATTGACTGCGGGTTAAGTGTAAACGGTGTGCTGCCGCGTGAGTGCCAGATACTTGAATCCCTCAAATTTCACATCCGGCTTCTCACCAGTTTTCTTGAGGAAGAAGATAGGCGGAAAAGAAAGAAAAATCTTGAGCAGATACCTTCCGCCCTCCTGGTTGACATAGCCCATAGATCACGTGAATCGCTGCGGCTCATTAGTAAGATTCTTGGTCAATTTGAGGGGGCAACAGAGTCGTGAGTTTCTCCTCCTTTGAGGCCGGGAGCGGCACGAGTGCAGGTGCCGCGATCTACCCGCTCAGAACATTGGTTCGTGACGTCATCGAGCGGATCATCCAGTTAGAGCTATCAAGGTTGCTAGACCGCGCCGACTCGACGGCGGATAGAGATACGCAGAGCGAGCAGGGGAAGGAAGTTGGCGAGATTGTCGCGCGGGATATTTCGGATGGAGATCTGGACAGTTGGCTCTTCTCGAACGACTCACCCCTCCTACTACAAAACATTCCTGGCCACGTTCTCGATCCAATGGCTTCCCTGCGAGCCATCTCGGAGCGGATTGACGGTCCCGGTCACATCCTTAGCCTTACAAACAGTGAAATGGGAAGTGTCTCGGCTTCTCATCGCGCGATGGAATTCCGGTTGCGTGTTAAAAATTTCGCTGAACTCAATGCTGAACGCATCCTGGGCACGCCGCGCCGTCGTGGGACACCCAAAGGAAAGACGCGGACTCACTACGTCTGGCTGATCTCGCCGGATCGAGACATCTCGAACCACGATTTCAAGGAACTGGTCTTGGAGATAATCCGGCGCAGATGGCCGGGGGCGCGAGTTCTAGGTTACATCCATCGCGACACTAACAATACTCATCTGCACCTCTGGCTCAGCGCCGAGCAGACATCTCGTCGGAAGATCTATGCCGGAGAGGTGAAACAGGCCGACGGCAAGGTTGTTGATAAATTCCGGGACATAGATGAGGAGGTCGCCCTCGCGTTCAGCCAACATTTCAACGACCCATCCGTCTATAAAGAGCACATGGCTAAAAAGCAGGAGTGGAATCGCTGGAGGGAAAGATTTGAAGAAGCGCTGAAAAATGGCGAGCGACCTCCGGTGATGCCGCACCGCGCGCGACATGAGTTTGATTACGTGGGCGAAAAGGTCGCAGTCGCGCGAAGAGAGCAGATAGAGGAGCCATCAAGTTACAGCGCGCGCGGGAAAGCCCCGCCCATGCCCCGCACGAAGTCCCTGATGGGGGCGCTCGAACTGTGGGGCAAGACTATCCATCTTCAAGCGCGCATCGCTTACCGTCGAGAACTGCTGGAATCGCTTAATGCGTGGCAATACTTGATCGAACATCCTGTTGAGGGCGTCAGAGAGCATTTTGAACGACAGCTATCTGAGGCGGAGCGTGACTATCAAGCGCACCAAAAGGCGTTTGACAAAACGCTCGAAAATCGCGCTTGCAAAAACTACCCCGAACTCAAATACGCGCTTCACAACTCAAAACAGAGTGCCGAGATGCGTGAAATCGCGCGGTTGACGTATGACACAGAACTACTCCGTTACGTTCACTCATACGCTTTGCTTGATAAAGCTGCCGGGCGAGAAGAATTAAGCAGGGAAATCGGCGAAAGGTGGCGCGATCAGATTATCGCCAGACTTGATGTACATGAGTTGGCAGAGCAACTGGAAAGGGTCGCACGGATCAACGGTAGCTCAACTATCAGCTCTCAAACGGGAGACAATCTGGGGGCCAATCGAAGTCTATTTAACTCAGACCAGCAGATCGTCAGAGGGTGGCTATACGGTGACTGGACTATACAGCAGATGAGGGGTTCTCTCGCCTGCATAGAGAATGATAGCACTAAATATCACGCGAGTCGTTACGTGAAGGTGCGCGAGTACGCAGAGGCGGCGAAGGAAATACTTGAAGACTATCGCCGAGGTGCTGAACGACTCATTACGCGACCGGCTTTGGAAGATGTTCACGTCTCCAGAATAAATTTCCTCTTGGAGCGGGAAATGTTAAAGCTGGATCAGAAAACTCGCGCCTTCCTGCAAGAGATAGTGGTTATAGTCGCAGATAATCAAAAGCCAACTCTGAAGAAGTTTGAGCGCCTGATAGAGCAAAGCTTATTAACAAACGATGCGGTAAAGAAACCTGACTCAAGAACAAGCATCACGCAGGATGACTTAAACACATTAAGCCCGTTCGATGAGCGATGGATGGGAAAACTCGTTGGGGTGACGAAGTTAAAGGAGCTGGAAGCGCTCGCGTTGGCGATGCGGGGCACAGATGAGGGGAAATTTGTGGAGACAGCAGAGGCTGCCCGCGAGAGCCATAACCTGCTCGACCTAGCACGGGTGATTCGAGTAGCGCAGGAACAAGCAAACGATCCGCAGATCATCAAGCTCTCTCTGTCAGAACAACGCTCGTTTGATAAGCACTACCAGTTTATTTCGCAGCAACTTGATCGTCGTGATATAGACTGGACAGCAACTCAGATCGACAGAATCGGAGAATTCGCGCATTGCTTATCTCCGCAGGATAAGAAAAGTCTGTCCCGTACCCTTGAGCGCGCACAACTGCATCTTGAGAAAGAACAAAGGCGAGAGGAGCTTGAGAAAGTACGGGAACATCTCGATCTCGTGGCTCAATTCTTCGTGAGAAAGATCTATCAGACGGAAGGCGTTAACTCACTGCGCGACGCCGAGGGGCTCGACGAACGGGTGGAGACTTTGGCCGCACGCTACCTTCAGGTGATTGTGGATCAGGGGAGAACCCCTCAGCAATTAGGGTTGAATGAACAGGGGCTGCGCGCAAAGGCCCGCGTCACGTTCAGTGTCAATGTCGAACGAATTGAGCAGGAAGAGCGGGAGATCGATAATCTGTCCAAACTGGAAGCGCAAAAGATTCTGGCAGAGCAGTTAAGCGCGGTCAATACCGCTCGACGGGAACGGTTCGAGGCTCATTGGTACTTCATGAAGTGGAACTATCAGACGATGGATGAGCACACCCCCGGAAGAATATCGCTGGCCGATGCTAAGCTGGAATATGCTGAACAAGAGAGTCTTGGCAAGCGGGGAGACCTCGCCCTGATGATTATTAGGGAAGAGGCTAGAGAGAACATCATTCGTACAATCATCGAAGAATATAACTGCCTGCGAAGCATCGAGGAGCAGAGCAGGAATGAGGCTCTTTCGCTCTGCGCACAATACCATGAGAAATTGTCTTCTCATCAAGAGAAAGGGTTAAGCGTTCGCGGGCCGAAGTTCACGCCCGGGGATTTCGAGAAGCTTGATGAGCACGCCGCCGAGACTCGCAGCGTCGAAGTTAGCGAACTAATCAGCCGCATTGAAAAGGCCGAATTCGGATTAAGCCATGCCACACGTCGGAGCTTGGGACGGGCACTTGCCGCAGAGGTCGGGCAGCACAACGAAGTCTCGTTAGCTGCTCAATACGACACTCCCCTTGATCTAAGCAAACACCCTTACCTGTCGCCTCAACTGCACGCCGAGCTTTCGCAAGCATCGCACAGGCATAGAGAGGCACGCGACTCAGAAAAATCTAGAGCCCTCATTTACAGTCGTTCGCTAAGGGATAGAGCCGATGAGTTGATAGCTAAGTGCGTGGAATCAACGGGAGACAATGTACGCCCATTGCTCATGCCACGAGAGGCCAACATCATCTTCCCCTCGTTCCAGGCTATGGATGCTCACGCGCGATACATGTGGGAAGAAAAACTCAAGCGGGCGCAAGTCCTTGACGCTGATATTAATAAGAAATCACCTTCCGATCCTAATTACCATAAGGCACATCCGAATCTTTTCGAGTGGGCTACGAAAACGCGATCCCCTGTTGCTCACACCTTGGGCAATACTTACGAAAGAAGTTTGGGAGAAAAAACAATCGTCAGCTACCGAGAGGCGCAGCAGATGGTTAAAGAGCGTTTTCAGGAGAGGGCACGCAACCTCACAACCGAATATCATAGCCGGAGATGATTATCTCAGCAGGTCAATATGGTAAGTTGAGAAAAGGTTCATGGAAAGAACAGGCGGCGCTTTACCACCTTTGTTGTTAGGAGTTCTTCCATGAAAGAACAGTTTAACGTATTCCACCAGTTCGCTGGTTGCTTCGTTCCATACGGGTTGCTCTCGCTGAAAAGACTCAGCGCTGGCGCTAAGGTTTGCTACTCATTATTGGCCCAGCAGGCTAACGCTCGCGGCGCGACTCAACTTAACCTGCCGATACTTGCCGCATCCCTCGGCGAGTCGGAGGCAAACATCATCCGCTACTTGATTGAGCTGGAAGAGGCGCGCATGATCGAATCTTCACGCGGCAACGCCAACAAAGAAGATGTCCGCATCCTTTTCCCTCGCCATCCCTGGTTGCTAGGATATGTCGAACCGCTAAGGGGAGCATTCGCCCCTTCTCCGGTTAAGGCTACTAAAGACCAGCAGCCTCCCCTCTTTGCGGTGGAATCAGCTTTAGCGCAGACAGTGACGGAAGGGCAAATGATAGCCGACAAGAAGCCCGGCCAATCCTCCAGGCAAAAGAGAAGGAGACGCTGGTTCGGTCGGCCACGCTCGCGGCACTCTCTGGAGACGTGCCTCAGCTTTATCGCCTATCAGAAGGAGGTGTTGGGGCGACGAAGTATTTACGACCCGGAAGGGTTGGCCGAGTCGATTTATCATACAGGCAAACAGGATGACGAGATAGACGACTTTCTGGCTGAACAGTCGAACGCCGCCTAAGCAACACACTCACATGAATGAGAATAGCCTGTGGGAATAAGCGTCTTTAATCCCACAGACTATTCTCATTATTACGAGTAAGTGAGCCGAAGGAATGCTTGAAGTGATTATCCTCAAGTGCGATCATTGGACAGAAATCAATGGCTACACGCTTGAGGTCATAACGCCAGCCCAGAATTTGAGTAATAAAACTGAAAGGATGTAGTGAAAGATGTGTATCAAAGCTTCAATTCGATACATCAAGATCAGCGCCTTATTAATCTCCTATTATACAACCCTACTTTCAGGTTGTGCCGTAGGAGCGTTGTTGTTGGGGAAAGCGGCGCATTCTTTCGGATTCCTTGCCGGCATCACGTCCAGCATATTTTTCGCTGCTGTGGTAGCCATCGCGGGCTTGTTCATTAATCGGTTAATTGAGAGGGAAATGAGCCTGTGATTAAGGGTTCAGCCGTTACAGTCTTTTATCATTCTTCAATTTTGGCGTGATTGGATTAATGAGTTGCCGTGTAAGTTTTAGAAAATTATTTTGGAATATCTGCGGCATTGAAAATATGGTTGTATCAGTCACACATGGCAGCATGTGCCGTTACACAAGCTGCCAAGACAGGCCAAGACCCCGTTAACCACTCCCGTGGACTTATCTCGCGCAAGCGCGGTTAGAGTAGAACTGTGTTCTGCCACTTCCTGCCTCCCTTGAGAGGATTGTAAGGAAGCCCCGCTATTGCCGATGATGGTTTTTTGTTCTTCAAGCAAAACTAAAAATACTACAACAAAAAGAAACCAGATCGCTCAGGTCTGATTTATCCCGGCGTTGCGCTTACGAAGGCAGGCTTAGACAGATAGAGGCTCTGCCATGCGTACGCCACCGATAAAGGGGAGGGCAGGTGTGTGCCGACTTGCGTCTCAGACGACGCAGCGCACAAACCCTCTCCTTGGATAAATCAAGACAGGAGTTCTTAGGGCAAGGCCATGTCTCTAGAATGTTGAGGATCGGTCTGGTTACCAATCACCGATGGCTGTGTGCTTGGTAGAGCTGGAAGTGTAGCTCTCAGAGCGTGTGACAAGGTTTAGGAGAGAAGATAGAAAGACAAGGCGATGGCAACCGAAGAAGAAATCTTGACGAAAGAACAACTGGCAGAGTTTCTGCACGTTAGCAAGCGAACTGTCGAGAGATGGGTTGAAGAAGCGAGAGTGCCTTTCATCCGGCTACCCAAACGCGGCGCTAAGTGCAACGTCCGCTTTCTGCGCTCGAACATCTTGCGCTGGCTGAAAAGAAGTGAACAAACACCATTAGGCAAATTGTACGGACTGGAGGCGGGCAATGAGGCGGAACAAGAAACAGAAGAAGCTGCCTAAAGGGATCTTCTGGCGGGGCGACATCCTCTGGGTTCGTTACAAGACCGAGGAAGGCAAACTGGTAAGGGAGAGCGCTGGCTGCTCTTCCGTAAAAGTAGCCGAAGAACTGTACAGAAAAAGGAAGACGGAGGTCGCCGAGGGCAAGCATTTCCCGTCTCGCAAATTCGATAAAGTCACTTTCGGTGAATTGCTGGATGACTGGTGGCAAGATCATTGTCAACATAGGGCCAGTAAATTCCAGTACCTACTCCCAAGACTTCAGCGATGGAGAAAGATGAAGGCGAGGAATATCACCTCAGAAATGATTCAAGATTTCCTGTCGGAGTTGAAGGACGTAGAGAAGCTTTCGCCCTCAAGCGTCAACCACTACAGGACGATCATGAACTCGACCTTCAACTTTGCGATCAGGCGAAAGAAGTTCGACTACAACCCGGTGCAGATTGTACACCAGTTCCCCGAGCCGCCAGGCCGCGACAGATTTACGTCCTCGGAGGAGCTAAGAAGCCTTTTGGATGCGTGTGACAGGGAAGGGGATAGAGAGCTTAAAGCTTTCATTATCATCGCCGCGACCACAGGGCTTCGCAAAGGCTCGATACTACCGAGAAAGTTTGCCGATGTGCATCTGGAGGAGAAGGTGCCTTACATCTACGTCGGGAAGACCAAGAACGGTGATCCGATCAAAATTCCGCTCTCGCAGTTAGCGATAGACGCGATCAAGCAGCTTTCCAGCTATGGTCGTGGCGAATATTTGTTTCCGGCCAAGCCCAACATCCGCTTCAAAGAAAACTTTCAGAAGCCTTACGCGTGGGATTTGGGAAAGAGGTTTAGAAGGATTTGCAGGCTTGCAGAAATCGAGAATTTAAGGATTCACGATCTCAGGCATTACGCTACGACAGTCCTGTTTATGAAGGGCATCCCTGACTCCATCATCTCGAAGATGACGGGGCATAAAAGTAGGGAACTGAAGCGCTACCAGCATCTCAGCCCCCTCTTTAAGCAACAGACTGTCGAGCTAATCGCCCAAGACCTGAGCGGGAATTCCGGTGACAATTAGTGGCGTAGTGTTAAGGCTATGGTTTTACCTTCTCGCCCGATCTTTTACGCCTTGCAACAATTGGCGCAGCATTATTAACATTCGGTCTGTTCCTTCGGGAAAATGTGCGCCGCTCGTCATCTCCGTCGCCAGTCTGAGCTGTCCGGCTTCGTTGGTTTCGTCAGCAATGA
This sequence comes from uncultured Pyrinomonadaceae bacterium, assembly GCA_964246705.1. Taxonomy (GTDB): domain Bacteria; phylum Acidobacteriota; class Blastocatellia; order Pyrinomonadales; family Pyrinomonadaceae; genus DASZCR01. The sequence continues at coordinate 9,953 of CAXTRQ010000117.1, read as the reverse complement.
TGCGCTCGATGATGCCGCGGCTCTCGCCGCTCATGATCGCTGCCATGTCGCGCCCAAGAATCCGCGCGCTGGCATGTTCGTAATCGAACTCCGGGTTATCGAGTAGGTCTGCATGTTCGGCCTGCTCGCCATAAAGTCGTTCGGCATTGCCGGCATCAATGTAGGTGGAAAGCAGAAGTCCGAGGTCTTGCGCGTCACGCTGATAATGGCGGTCGTCCCACGCGACGAGTTTCAGGAGCGCAAGCCCGGCAGGAGACGCGACGGCGACCTCTAAGTCTTCGGCTAGCCGCACGCGGACTGACGTCTGCCATGCCTCGCGGAAACCGAGGGTGCTCATCCTCGTCGTAAAATCTGGCTGCCAAGCGACCACGCCTTTCGGGTTCTCGATCTCGCCAAACGGGACCAAATCAATGATCGCCGATAACTCATCGCTTAGCAATCGGTGCTCCATACGCGGGTGCGCGGTGAACTTATTAGTTGCCAGCAGAGCGCGTTTGAGACGGCCGAACTCGTCCCAATCGCTTATCAGCAGACCAAAGTCTATGTCGTTTGTCGCGCGACGTTGCGGGATGCCATAGGCATAATGCAAGACGAGGTCACGCGCTTTAGCCCCGACAACGAAGAACTGTACGTGCTCATGCGACGCCACCTCATTGATCAGACGGAAGACGACAACCTCTTCAGGCGGCAGCTTCCCCGACAAGTCGAGCGATATAGCGTTCATACACCAGTCCCGCCGTCTCAATGTTGCGGTCGTCCATTGACGCTACCAAGTCTGCATAAATGAGCAGTGCCGGTGCGACCTGTTCCATCGGGGCAACATCCGGAAGCTTCCAGAATTTTCGTAGGATTTCCACCTCTCCGGCAGATTCGCGCCGCAACCCGAACTTGGCTTGTAAGCGAGATGTGTTCCCTTCAGCGTAGATGGTCGCCGTCTGCGGCTTGAGATATTTAGTCAAGAGCGTGGCACCGACCTCCCCGCCCCAACTCGCGCCAAAGGGAGTCAGATCGGCGCGTTTCCACCAATCCGCGTCCTGTCGTGTTGCACTGAAGCGCCCGACCAGCAGCTTGGGGCGCAACTGCTCCGGGTATGCGGCGACGAAGCGGCGAAGCAGATCTTCTTTATTGACGAGTTTACGCTCGCCCGTCTTAATCTCTAGAAGGTAACCGAGCCGAGTCAAATCCTGCATCAGCGAGTTGATCCCGCCGAGCGATACTCCAGCATCAGCGGCTATCTCACGGTATGTCTTCGCTTCTAAGTGAGGCGCAGCTAAGAGTGCGAAGATAACTTTCAGTCCGGTTGAGCGGAAGGCTCGTAGGGGGCGAGCGTCGGGATGATTGACCGGCCGCTTTCCGCTTACAAACACGAACAGCCCCGGCTCGTTGAAGAAGGCGTTACCAGCGGCGTCGAAGAACGGGATGTTAAAGGTGCGCAGCTTGTCAGCTTGCACGGGATTAATATAGGAGGTAATGAGTAGGGCGCGTCCTCGTGTCCCTTGTAATTTGGCGGCGAGATCGCCGAGTGCAGAAGTGGTCAACCTCTCTTTGATTTCAGTATCGAAACGAAAGGTCTTCTTCTCTCGATTAATACGCACGAGCGCGTCTGGCCGCCAGCCTGTGGATACGCGCGGCAGCCGTTCAGCTTTTTCTAAGATAGCATCTAGCCCGCTGGTTTCACGGAGTGCCGTCGCCGCTATCTCAAATATCTCTTTTTCTTTATCAATCACTTAAATCTCACCGCATTCTAGGTGTCGGCCCGCACGAAGATAGTGATAGTTTACCATTGTGTTCACAAATTTGCTACGTTCATTTATAATGAACATGCTGATTATAAGATCAATCTGGGTGCTTAACCGCCCGTGTTTTGTAAGTTGGATTAAGGATGCAAATTCTGCTGGTAATTATTGAGAAAACGGAGCGAGGCTATGTAGCGCGTTCGCCGAACTTGCTCGGCTTTTCGGTCGAGGCCGAAACGCGCGAACAGGTCGAACAGTTGATGCTCGACGCTCTCGATAAGCGGGTGGCAGAACTAAGTAAACAGTATGACGCAACCGTTTCCGTCTCCCGCGCGCCGGTCGAAGAGTCCATTCCGTGCGTGGCTAAAACGACGTGGGGTTGGGGGACGTCCGGCAAATGCCAACAGAAGGTGATGAGAGACGGGCTATGCTGGCAGCACTGGAAAGTAGCTCACGGCCACGCCACCGGCACAAAGATCAACCTCGACGGCTGCCCCTTGCGCGGTGAGACGGATCAGGACGTACTTGCTCGTTGGGACGCCCCATGCCCAGTGAAAGCCGAGAACCCGAACTGGAAAGTCCTGCTCGAAGAACGAAAGAAAGCCAAAGCCGCGGAGAGGAAGAAGGAGAATCCGACACTCACACGGCATGAAAAATACTTGCGCTGCGCTGCAACGCTGAAGAACAAAACGCAGTGTACGAGTCCGGCTGAAAGGGATAGCTTATGCGAGCGTCACTGGAAGCTTCTAAAAGGGCATCGCTTCGCTGGCGATTTTCTAAAAGGCCGGGTGTGCAAACTGTGCGGACATCATGAGCAGCCAGGCGAATGGATGCATTCCTACAATTACTGCTCCGTAAATGCTTCCAAATACCGTGAACAAGCAGGCAAGTCGTAGTTTTGATTCTAACCAAAATACCCTATTATAGACGGGCATAGAAGAAGGGCTGAGATGGGGTGATGAACCTCTGCGCCCGTTTTTATTAAAAACACGTTTTTGCGGGGCGCGGAAAATT
>CAXTRQ010000117.1:0-7193 GCA_964246705.1 uncultured Pyrinomonadaceae bacterium | reverse complement strand
TGTCCGTCTATTATCTGTCTCTGTTTTTGCTTAAAATAGATTCCCCGCCCTTCTTTATACAACAGACTGTTGAGCGGGTCGCTCAAGAGTTGAGCGGGAATTCTGGTGACACAATTAGTGGCACACCCGCTGTTAGCGTTTGTCACAGTGACGCTAACTTGTTGATTTAATGGCGGAGCCGACGGGACTCGAACCCGCGACCTCCGACGTGACAGGCCGGCGTTCTAACCAACTGAACTACGACTCCGCGCTTACAAACTTTCAATTTTCAAAGAGGAGCAACCATGCTTTTTGAGCTTGCGGTCGCTGCTCGTTGGTAGGCACGGAGGGATTCGAACCCCCAACCTCCACCTTGTAAGGGTGGCCGTCTACCGTTGACATACGTGCCTGTGAATTTCTCTTGTGCGGGCAACGCGAGCGAACTTGACTGGCAATGCCCTGTGCAAAGACCTGCGCTACTTCAATGAACATTGTCACAGCTTATTGAAGAGCGTGTTCGACATCCTAAGAGATGCGCGCGCGCGGTGTCAAGCGCGCCTCATGTTTCCGACCGCTCTCTCGGCTCGCCCCGCTCGCTTTTGAATTATCAAAGCAGCCAGACAGGCAACGTCTCGCGTTCGGTTTTGCTCTCAACATCTGTCGTGCGGTCGGCGGTTGGAGTTTGAGAAGGATGCTGGACGGGCTGTTCGCCGGTTGCGGGCTTCCGCTCTGGCGGCGACCTTTTCGAGAGCGGACTGATGAGTACGGCATCAACCTGATCGTCGAGTCTTCCGATGACGGGCATGTGTGTTTTGCTCCTTCCAGTCGGCGTCGGTTTACGGCTATATTGAAGAGGGAACTTTTTCGGTGTCGGAGAGTGTAAGCCTGTGTTGAAGAATCCGGCAAGCACCAGACGCGCCGTTTCAGGCGCGCTCATCATTATCATCTACATCTTCTCGATGTTGTGCGCGCCGCCTGCTAAGGGTCGCGCGCAGCAGACGACCAACGCTCCGCCCGACGCCGTGCAGCGACCGCGACGCGCGACGCCGACGCCCTCCGCCGCAACTCCCACGCCGACGCCCGCTCAGACTCCGACGCCCGCACAGCGCACGGCTCAGCCGTCGAAATCAACGGCGGGCGAGGAAGTGGGCGAAGACGACGTGGTGCGCGTTGATACGCAACTCGTCTCCGTTCCGGCGGTTGTGACAGACCGTCTGGGGAGACCCCTGACGGGCTTGCGCGCCGAGAATTTCACAGTCCTTGAAGATGGACGCCCGCAGAGAATCGAGAATTTCTCAACTATGGAAGCGCCCTTCGAGGTCGCGCTCTTGCTCGACACTTCCGGCTCGACTCGCGCTGATGTCGCGCTCATCCGTCGCGCCGCCAACGCTTTTATAGATGCCCTGCGTCCGGGCGACCGCGTCGCCATCATCGCCTTCAACACGCAGCAGGAGGGACAGACAAAACTCGCCGCCGTCGAAGTCAAGACATGGTTGACGGACGACCGCGAGCAGTTGCGCGAAGCCGTCGAGACGGTTGGCACGAGCAACGGCACGCCCTTCTACGACGGACTCGAACGTATCGCCAAAGAGATTTTCGGTGCGCCCCCGCGCGAAGACGTGCGCGGTCGGCGCGCTCTGGTCTCGCTCACGGATGGCGTGGACTCGGCGAGCGATGCCGACTTCGAGGAAGCGCGCGACCGCCTCAAGAGCACGGGCGTCGTCTGCTATTTTATTCAGGTCAACACCGAAGATTACGTCGAAGACCGTTTGATGCAGGACTGTGCCGACGATGGTGCGTTGCGTCTGTCGCGCACGCAGTTGCAACGCTATCGCCGCCTCTTCGCTCCGCGTACGGATACATCCGACTTTACAAATTTCTGCGATCTCGGACAGTTTCAACGCATGGACATCAGCCGTCGTCTCTACAATCTCGCGCGCACGGAGATGAACGAACTGGCGCGCGATTCCGGCGGCAAGACTTTCCCCGTCGCAGACCTGCGCGACGCCCGCAACGCCTTCAAACAGGTCGCAGAAGAAATCGGCACGCAGTATAGTCTCGGCTATTACTCGACGAACAAGACGCGCGACGGAGGTTTTCGCGCCATCCGCGTTCAGGTGCGCGGCATCAAAGACGCGCAGGTACGCGCCCGCGAGGGCTATCAAGCCCCCCGCAGTTGAGTCGCCTTATTCTGAAATCTCAAAAGCCGCAAAGAAGAAGTGGAAGGTCGCATCCGTGCTAAGATGCGTCTCTTAAAAGAGACAAATAAGGAAGGGACGGCCTCCGATATTTTTGATGGAAAGGCGACGAGCGAAAATCTTATGCGGTCACATGAGGACGAAGCTTTCGAGCGTATCACGCTGATTGTTTTAGACAGTCTCGGCGTCGGCGAGATGCCGGACGCCGGAGAGTGGGGCGATGCGGGTTCGGACACGCTCGGTCACATCTGCGCTTCGCGGCAAGTTCAGTTGCCGAACTTGCAGCGCTACGGTCTGGGAAACATCCGACCCTTAGACGGCGTGCCGCCGGTCGAGAATCCGCGCGGCATCTACGGTCGTTGCGCGTTGCGCTCGAACGGCAAAGACACGACGACCGGGCATTGGGAGATGGCGGGCATCATTCTGGAAGAGGCGTTCCCGACCTACCCCGGAGGCTTTCCGCCGGAAATCATCAAGCGCTTCGTTGCCGAGACGCGCGTGCCGGGAATCTTGGGTAACGTCCCCGCTTCCGGCACAGAGATCATCAAAGAACTCGGCGCAGAACATGTCCGCACGGGCAAACCAATCGTCTATACCTCCGCCGATTCGGTCTTTCAAATCGCCGCGCACGAAGAGGTCATCCCGGTCGCGCGACTTTATGATATTTGCGAGACGGCGCGGCGCATCCTGAGCGGCGAGCATGAAGTCGGGCGCGTCATCGCGCGCCCCTTCTCCGGCACGACCGGCCAGTTTCAACGCACGGAAAATCGGCACGACTACGCCGTCCCACCGCCGCGCACGAATCTCCTACCGACCCTCTCCGAAGCCGGACTCGACGTGGTTGCTATCGGCAAGATCGCTTCGATTTACGACGCGCTCGGCGTCACGCGCGACTTGCGGGCGAAGAACAACGAGCAGTCCATTGACCAGACTATCGCCGCGCTCCGCGACGACACGCGCGGACTCATCTTCTCGAATCTGGTGGACTTCGACATGCTCTACGGGCATCGCCGCGACGTGGAAGGCTACGCCCGCGCGCTCGAACATTTCGACGCGCGCCTTCCCGAAATCGAAGCCGCCATGCGCGACACCGATTTATTCATCATCACCGCCGACCACGGCAACGACCCGACCTTTCCCGGCACAGACCACACGCGCGAATACGCGCCCCTCATCGGCTACGGCCACAGCGCACGCGCAGGCGTCGACCTCGGCACGCGCGCCTCGCTCGCCGACATCGGCCAAACCATCGCACACAATTTCGGATTGAAACTAACTGCGGGCGAGAGCTTTCTAAAAGCAGTGACGAGTGACGAGTGAAGAATTGAAGACAGCTTTCTTCTCAGCACTCTTTACTGAAAACTGTTCCCGCTTTTGCTCGTCACTTGTCACTCGTCACTGTATTTCAGGGTCTTTGAGGATGGCGATATAGGGCAGGTTGCGGTAGCGTTCGGCGAAGTCCAGCCCGTAGCCGACGACGAAGGCATCAGGTATTTTGAAGCCGAGATAATCAATCGGCACTTCGCGCTCGCGCCGCTCGAATTTGTCTAAGAGGGCAGCCAGTTTGACGCTGCTTGCGCCGCGCCGACGCAGGTTCGAGAGCAGGTAAGAGAGCGTCAGCCCTGTGTCCACGATGTCTTCGACAACGAGGATGTCGCGTCCTTCAATCGCCACGTCGAGGTCTTTCAGGATTCGCACCTCGCCCGACGAACGCATTGACGCCCCGTAACTCGAAATCGCCATGAACTCCACGCCGATTTTTAAATCAATCGCGCGCATCAGGTCGCTGAGAAACAGCACCGCGCCCTTGAGGACGCCGATCAGCAGCGGATTGCGTCCCTCGTAATCGTGGGCAATCTCTGCGCCCAGTTCGCTGATGCGCGTCTGAATCTGTTCGGCAGTAAAGAGCGGCTCAAGGTTCGGGTTCGTGAACTCCGAAACTTTCGTTCGTGCGGAAGAAGACACGGGGCAGCCTCCAGTCTGTAAAATAATTTTAGAATCGAATTTTCAGGAGCGGCGCGAGACGCGCGCTCGTTTGCGCGCGCGCCTCGTGGTGCGACATACTAAGAGAAGCTTTACCGGCAGGTCAATCTTTGAAAGCGGAGGCCGGAGGCCGGAGGTGAGCGGTCAGTTTAAAACCGACCGTCTTTTGCTAACCTCCGACCTCTGAATTTATGGCAGACGAACAATCCACACGCGACCGCGTCCGCGCACTCGTCCGCGATGTGCTGCAAAACGCGCTTCCCGAAGATGAGACGGGCAGCGGCGACGCTCCAATCGCCGCCGCTTCAGTTTCAGCCACGGCGCGCGTAGCTACTGCGCCGCCGCCACCGCAGGCGCGTATCATCCCGACCATCAGCACGCCGCCCCGGCAGCAACAAGAGGAACTGCCAATCGCACGCGATGAATCGTCCAAGATGGTCATCACCGAAGACGATGTGCGCGGTCTTGAAGAGGGAGCGCGCCTGCGCGTCGCCGAAGGCGCACGCCTGACGCCGTTGGCCGCCGACATCGTCCGCGAGCGGCGCATCGAACTTGTCCGGCGCACATCGCGTCGCGGCTCGCGCGCCGAAAAGATTGTCGCCGTCGGCGCAGACCACGGAGGTTACCAGTTCAAGGAGGAACTCAAAAACTTCCTCGCCGAACTCGGTCATCGCGTCCGCGACTTCGGCACGAACTCGACCGACGCGGTTGACTATCCGGACTTCGCGCACGCGGTCGCCCGCGCCGTCTCGCTCGGCGAGGCAGACCTCGGCATCATCATTGACGGCGCGGGCGTCGGTTCCTGCATGACCGCCAACAAAGTCCCCGGCGTCCGCGCCGCCGCCTGCTATTCCGTCAAAGTCGCGCGCAACTCCCGCGAACACAACGACGCCAACGTTCTCACGTTGGGGAGCGGCACGATTACCGCCGAAGAGATGCGCGACATCGTTCGCGTCTGGCTCTCCACTGAAATTTCAGAAGAGCGACACCGGAAGCGCGTCGCTAAAATCGAAGCTGTCGAGAGACAGTACAAGTGCTAAAATTAAATCATGGCTTATTCAAATAACGGAGATTTTGAACACCTCGTCGAACAGATTACGGATGTTATCGTTGCGCGCTTGAACGGGGACGGGCACGAGCAGGCGGCGATGTGCGGATGCACGTCGGAGTGTTTCAATCGCTGCCCGGAGCGAATGCAGAGGGTTTTGGACGCGGGCGCGGCGCGCATCGGGCTGGTGTTGGGCGAGGGAGCATCGGCGCGCGATTGGGCGAGTCTGGTCGACCACACGCTCTTGAAGCCCGAAGCGAGCGAGTCGGACATTCGTCGCCTGTGCGACGAGGCGGCGCAGTTCCATTTCGCTTCCGTGTGCGTTAATCCGACGTGGGTGCGCGCGGCGGCGTGCAACCTGACGGGAACGGGCGTGCCCGTCTGCACGGTGATTGGCTTTCCGCTCGGTGCAACGCTCGCCGACGTGAAGGCTTACGAGACGCGTCGCGCGATCTTCGACGGGGCGCGCGAGGTGGACATGGTGATTAACGTCGGCGCGCTCAAGAGCGGCGACGATTGCGCGGCGGAGCATGACATTCGCTCGGTGGCAGAGGCGGCGCACGAATACGGCGTGTTGTGCAAGGTGATTATCGAGACGGCGTTGCTGACGGATGAAGAGAAGGTGCGCGCGTGTCTCGCGGCAAAGCGGGCGGGCGCGGATTTCGTCAAGACTTCGACGGGATTCGCCAAAGGCGGCGCGACGGTCGCTGACATCGCGCTGATGCGGCGGACGGTCGGCGCTGAGATGGGCGTCAAGGCTTCGGGCGGAGTGAAGGGCATCACGGACGCGCGCGCGCTGGTCGAAGCGGGCGCAACGCGCATCGGCGCGAGCGTCGGCGTCAAGATCGCGCAGGAGGCCGCCGGGATGAAAACCACTGCGAGCGCCGCCGCATATTAATACTTCCATTAAAGCTGTGAAGCCCTGCCGAAAGACGACGGGAAATTGAAGAGTATGAGAGCCTTATTTATCGCGTTCTGCCTGACACTGAGTTTCCTCTGCGCTGTATCTCAGGACACGGCGCAGGCGCAGACGGCGAGCGTGCGGTTGACGGCCTTTGATAAGAAGGATGCTCCGGTAGAGACTCTCCGGCGGGAAGACATCCGTCTGTTTGAAGACGGCGTGGCGCAAAATATCGAGACGTTTCAGCTACAGTCAGAGAGGCCGCTTTCACTGTCGCTGCTGATTGATACGAGCGCGTCGCAAGAGCCGATTCTTCCGGCGATAAAAGCTGCGGCACTCGCCTTCGTGAACACGGCGCTGCGTCCGAACAAGGATCAGATGGCCGTCCTCACTTTTACAAACGAAGCCCATCTCGAACAGACGTTGACCAATGACGTGACGGTGTTACGCGGCGCGATTGAGCGCGTGAGATTTGACCCGCCCGCCGGATATATCGGCGGCGGCATCGTCACCAGAATGCCGGGCAGATTTCCGATGCAAGGCTCGACGGCCATCTGGGACGCTCTCTGGCTGACCTCCGAAAAGGTGCTGGCACAAGCTCCCGCCGACGCTCTGCGCGCCGTCGTGGTGGTCACGGATGGAGTGGATACGAGCAGCCGGATGCAATCGAGCAAAGCTGTCGAGCGTGCTCTGCGGGCAGGCGTGAAAATCTATTGCGTCGGCATCGCCGATACGGACAGCGCGCTCGGCATAGACGTGGCGAAAGGAGATTTGCGAAAAATTTCCGGGCGCACGGGTGGCCGCGCTTTCTTCCCGCGTCAACTGCAAAACCTGCGCGACGCTTTCGCACAGGTGCGACAGGATTTGGATTCATCGTATCTCGTCTCATACGTTCCTGCGGGAAGTAAGAGCCGGAATCCTTATCGCAAACTACGCATCGAACTGCTTAACCCCGAACTGCGCAGGCAGAATATTAGTCTCGCCTATCCGCAAGGATATTTCGTCGAAAGCACTCCTCAAGTCGCCACCCCTTGAAGCGCGAGCTTGTCGGAATATTAGCCACGGAGGCCGGAGAGATACGGAG
>CAXTRQ010000116.1:0-19779 GCA_964246705.1 uncultured Pyrinomonadaceae bacterium | reverse complement strand
GTTTCGCGATCTTCAACGACTGAAGCTGACTCGACCGTGCCCGCCTGCGCGAACAATTGCTGCAAATCGTCGCTCGAAGTCTGGAAAGCGAGATTACCGACGTAAAGTTTCATAGACATAGTTTGTACCTTCTCCTGTTGCTTTAAGGAGTATCTGAGAGAAGCTGCGAATCAAAGTGGCTTCGATGTAACGGTAGGCAGCGAAGTCTCGCGTTCGGGTGCTCTTCAAGGGAGCGGCTTCTAAAGTTGAAATCTGCCTGCTCTCGAACTATCCATAACGCCGTCGCGAAAGACCATCAAGCGTGGGCGCATCACCGTTGATGCTAGAGAGAAGGAGTAACCGCGTACTATGATGCACCAATAAGTGCTTAAGTTGCAAGCTGAAAGCGCACCCATAAGGCTGTAACTCAAGTGTCCTTTAAGGAATAGTCCGAGTGCTCCACGGACAAACGAGGCGAATGACGAAAAATTTCGTTGACATTGACGAAGACTTTCGTCAATAATGCGTCCTGTCCGCAATGGAGGGACTTATGCGCAGAGAAAGAGAGAAAACCCCGTCCAGACCGACCGATCTGGAACTAGCCATCCTGCAAGTGCTCTGGGCACACGGCGCGGGAACTGTCCGCGAAGTGCTCAAACGGTTCAACGACAGCCGTCAGAACGAAGCCGGTTACACGACGGTGTTGAAGATGCTGCAAATTATGACCGAGAAAGGTCTGGTCGAAAGAGACGATTCGCAGAGACCGCAGGTCTATCGCGCACGCCTCTCGCAGGAGCAGACGCAGAGACAACTCATCAGTGATCTGCTCGACAGGGCTTTCGGCGGGTCGGCCAAGCAACTCGTGATGCAGGCGCTTTCCACGAAAGCGGCGTCGGAAGAAGGGCTGGCGGAAATCGAGCAATTGCTGGACAGGCTCGAAGGAGACGCGAAATGAGATTCTCCGAAATGCTGATGCAGCCCGTCGGGCACGCCATCGGATGGACGCTGCTCCATTTTCTCTGGCAGGGATGCGTGGTGGCGGCCTTGCTCGCCGTCGCGCGCACACTTTTGAAGGGGCGCAGTTCCAATCTCCGTTACCTCGCGGCCTGCTCGGCGCTCATCTTGATGGTCGTCTTCCCGGCAGCAACTTTCTGGAAAATCAGCGACTCTCTACGCTGGGCTGAAGTAGACGAAACTTCATTGCCCGCTCAGAGGCGCGAGGATGTAAAGCCTTCGATTGGTTCGATTGACGCTGTGCCTGAACGGCTCGCAGGTGGCGCATCAAAGGCCGAATTGTTGCCCCGCCGACATCTGCTCGGAGAACAGGTTGAAAGCCTGCTGCCATGGTTGACGCTGCTGTGGGTGGCGGGCGTGTTTGTTCTGACGGCGCGCATGCTCGGCGGCTTGATGTACGCGCAACGCCTCAAGAGGTATGCAATCCCGGTTGCGGGACACTGGCATGAGAAACTCAGGGAACTTTCCGGGGCGCTTCGTGTGACGAGACCTGTGCGCCTGCTGGAATCTACGCTCGTGCAAGTGCCGACGGCCATCGGCTGTCTGCGTCCGGTGATACTGCTCCCGGCGAGCGCGCTGACCGGACTCACGCTACGTCAACTCGAAGTCATCCTCGCGCACGAACTCGCGCACATCAGGCGACACGACTACATCTTTAACCTGCTTCAAACAATTACGGAGACACTGCTTTTCTATCATCCTGCCGTCTGGTGGGTTTCGAGACAAGTTCGCATCGAGCGCGAGCACGCCTGCGACGATATGGCCGTCGCCGTGTGTGGTGACGCGTTGCTCTACGCGCGTGCGTTGACGAGAGTGGAGCGATTGAGAAAGTCGCCACCACCACAGTTGACGGTCGCCGCCGACGGAGGAAACTTGCGCGGTCGCATTCTGAGGCTTGTCGAAAACTCACAGCCCTCGCGGAGAGCGTCGTCACTGCTCGTCGGTCTCGTTATCCTCGTTGCTTTTGTGATGACCCTCGCAGGTGCGCGCATTGCCCTCTCGCAAAAACCTCGACTCGCCGCTCGCACCAACGAGCAGACGCGCGCCGGTAGCCGGAGCGACGCGCCAAAAAGTTCGGAAAGCGCGACGCCTCTACACAAGGACGTAGCGTCGCTCATCGCTCTCGACGATATGGAAGGCGAGGACATGGAGGTGCGCCGCGCAGCCCTCGATGCGCTGGGCGGGCGCGCAGGCACAATCGTCGTGATGGACGCGCGCGATGGGCGCATCTACACGATTGTTAATCAGGAGTGGGCGCTCAGGCGCGGCTGGACTCCTGCCTCGACAATGAAGTTGGTGACGGGTTTGGCTGGCATCGGTGAAAAAATTATTGACCCGGCATTGAAGGTGAAGGTCACAGACCGGCCTGAGCGGCTAAACTTCACGGACGCTCTGGCGCTTTCCAATAACCCTTACTTCCGTGCATTGGGCGAGCGTGTCGGGGCGGAGAGAATCATTAATTATGCACGCCAACTCGGCCTCGGAGAGTTGACGGGCATCAACTATGCTGGTGAGAGCAGTGGACGCCTGCCGACACCGAGAGCGGGCGTCAACGCGGGTCGTCTCGGCGCATACGGTGAAGGGGTCGAGGTGACGCCGATTCAGTTGGCAACTCTCGTCGCGGCGGTCGCTAACGGCGGAAAGCTCTTCGTCCCGCGCGTGCCGCGCGCCGAGCAGAATGCCAATCAGACGCCGCCGGAAGTTCGCGGCCAACTCAACATCCCACGTGATGTTCTCGATCAACTCGTCAACGGAATGATCGCATCGGTCGAGCGTGGCACAGGCAATGGGGCGAAGAACGCACGAGTGCAAGTCGCCGGTAAGACCGGCTCGATTTCGGCTCAAGAGATGAGCACGGGCATCTTTGCGAGCTACGCGCCAATCGCCGATCCGCACTGGGTCGTCGTCGTGCTCACGCGCGGACAGGAAGAGAACGGGTCGGCGGCTGCCGGGATTGCCGGAATGATTTATCAATCGCTCGGCAATCGCCCGTAAGACGTAACTTGAGAGCCTAATCGCAGACAAAGTTTAATCAGCCAACACGAGAGAGCATAGCAGCCAAGCGCGCGTCCGCGATTTGGGGGCGTCGAGGTGTGCCCATCTGAAAAGAGAAAGGGAGTGTGGAGAATGACGACAGTCCGAAAAAACGGCGCGAGAAGATTGAGGTCGGGAGCTTGGGCGGGCGCGGCGGCCTGTCTGTGCGCCGCTGTTCTGCTCCAGACGACGATGGCGAAATGCGACGAGCGCACGCGGACAGGCAGGGCGAAAGATGTGTTCAAAGGCCAAGCGGTCAACGGTCAAACTGCGACCCCTGTGGAGCAGGCCATTAAGAGACTGGCTGATCTCTCCGGCGGTATCGTCGGCGTCTCTGCGATTCACGTCGAAACGGGAAGGCATGTGTCGTTCAACAGCGGGATGCGTTTTCCGATGGCAAGCTCTTACAAGTTTCCCATCGCACTGCAACTCCTTCACAGAGTAGATCGCGGGGAGGTGCGGCTCGGCGACACAGTATTGCTCAACCCGCACGACTTTCGTCCCGGCCACAGCCCTCTCGTCGAGTTCGCCAACAATACCGCTCTGACGTTGACCGTCAAAAGACTTCTCGAACTGATGGTCGGGCAGAGCGATAACACGGCGAGCGACACGCTGCTGCGTATCGCCGGAGGAGCGTCAGCCGTCACAGCCAGAATGCGTCAGTTGGGCATCGAGGACATTGACGTGAACAGGACGGAAACCGAGTTGGCGGCAGCATTGAACGGCGTCTATGAGTTGCCGCCCGAAAGCGAATGGTCGCTCGAACTCTTCGACAAAATATTCGCACAAAACGCCGGGGCGGACAGCAAAGCCATCACGGAAAAATTTCTGAACGACCCGCGCGATACCGCGACGCCGGATGCAATGGTCGAACTGCTCCTGCGCGTGCACAAGGGCGAAGCTCTCTCTCTGCCCAGCAGCCATCTCTTGCTACAGCTAATGACGACAACAACCACCGGCGAAGCCCGCTTGAAAGGACTGCTTCCGCCCCGCACCCCGGTCGCGCACAAGACAGGCACATGGGGGTCTGCGGGCACGACCAACGATGTCGGCCTCATCAAGCTGCCTGATAAGGCCGGTCACATCGCGATTGCAATACTCATCAAGGCTTCAACGAAAGACGTACCCGAACGTGAGCGTGCGATTGCCGAGATTGCGCGCACAATCTATGACAACTTTATGTTGTGCCGGGAATAGAGCAAGGAAGAGTTGAAACAGCCCCGGCGGTGCGACATGTTTTAGCTCCTTCGGGGCTATCGTGTATGCTCCGTGTCCTCTAACTTTTCATTTGAAGAGGAAGCTGAACGCGCGTCTGCTCTTGCTCCAATAACTGGCGTTTGCGTTCAAGTCCCCAACGATAACCGCCTAAATCGCCGCTCTCACGAATCACGCGATGGCAAGGTGTGATGAGCGCGACCGGGTTTGTCGCGCAGGCTCGCGCCACTGCACGCGTGGCTGTGGGTTGCCCGATGGCTTCCGCGACTTCTTTATAAGAGCGCGTCGCGCCGTAAGGAATCCGGCGCAATTCTTCCCAGACCCTCGTCTGAAAAGCGGTGGCCTGTAGGTCAAACGGCAGGCCGAGATGCGTCTCTGTCCCGTCGAGATAATGCAATAACCCCTCGACCCATTCGCTCAGATTCCTTTCATCCTGCCGAATCGAGGCAGCCGGGTATTCTTCGGAAAGAGACGCGACGAGCGAATCGTCCCGGTCGCCGAAACTGACGGCGCACATCCCTCGACGGGTGGCCGCGACAAGCAGGCGACCGAGACGACTATCAACGATGGTGTAACTGATGCTCATATCTTTTCCCCCACGGCGGTAGGTCGCCGGAGTCATTCCGAGTTGTTCCGCAGCTTTCTCATAGAGACGGCTGCTCGAACCGTAGCCCGCGTCGTACATCGCGGCGGTCACCTCCACGCCCTCTCTGATTCTCGACTTGAACAATTTCAAGCGATGAGCCGCCGCGTACTGGCGCGGGGTGATTCCCGTGATGCTCTTGAAAGTTCTTTGAAGGCGATGCGGGCTGATGCCGAGTTCCGCACCCAGTTCATCGAGCGAGACCGCGCCCTCTTCTCGCGCCTCGATGGCGCGGCAGACTCGCAGAACCATCTCGACGCGCGGGTCGCGCGCCGTTTTTTCGCGCGGCTGGCAGCGCAGGCAGGCGCGAAATCCTTCCGCTTCGGCGGCGTCGGATGAGGGGAAAAAAGAGACCTGCGCGCGGCGCGGGCGGCGCGCAGGGCAAGACGGCTTGCAGTAGATACCTGTCGAGCGCACGCCGTAGACGAAGATGCCGTCGAAGCGCGCGTCTCTCGCCAGCACGGACTGCCAGCAAATATCTCCCTCTATCGTGCGTAGTTCCTGAAGAATGTTTTGGTCTTGATTCATCGCCTTGCCTCCGATAGCGACATACTACCGACCTCCATTTATTAAAACTATCCGAATCTTGCGTTCAAACTTCTGCCCGCCGTCCTGCCGTTTAAAAAATCAGATTGACTGACAGTGAAGGCAGAGGGCGCGAGCAATTCGCGCCCGTCCCAGAAAGGGCGAGAGGACCAGTTGCCCGGGGGGGGCCCACCCCCCCCCCCCCCCCCCCCTCTCGCCCCTCTCGCCCTTTCAGGGCTAATGATGAGTTCTCTTCGCTAGAGCTAATGTCTAACGTTAGTTGTTCGTCTGGCGGAACCCTGTGACCTGAACGAACTGGAGGAACGGGGTTCCGGGAGGAATTTTCGTCGGCTCGTCGAAGTTGGTGTCGTATGTCCAGTTACGATCAGGGGCGGCGTAGGTGTTGCCACTCCCGAATTTGAAGGAGCCGTTGCTATTGCGTGACCAGAAGAGGCTGACCATAGAGCCGCAATAGTTGAACTGCGTTTGTGTACCGGCGGTAGGCGACCAGTCCTCAAGGAAGCGGGGGAAGTTATGAACTCCTCCGTCGAGGCTCTGAGTCGAGGCCGTGCCTCCCTGATTGGGGGTGGTCGTGACGTTGTTTCGGATGACGCCCATCAGAAAGGCTGCGCGCACCGTCGTCTCGTATGAGGATGTAACGCGCCGACCGGCTAAGTCGCCGAGCGCGCCGTTATTTGACATGGGGTCTCGAAAACTCTTGCCGTCGTTCCATGCTCTGGAGAGCACGGTAATGGCATCGGCGACGACCGAGGCCGGTACGGAGCCGGAAGCAGGAGGGGTGTAGCTTGTGGCGGGCGTCGGATGACCGCTCACCGGGTTGGCCGCGCCCGCAGCGTTGTAGTTGCCAAGTACGTAAGCGCCGTTTTCAGTCGCAAGGGCGAGACCATCCGTGGCTGAGCCGGGAAGTTGTTGCCCGTTGATGAGACGCACCCCGCGCCTGTAGTACTGATGGTCGAAGACGGCGGCCATGTCGGATTGAATGGCGTCGCTGTAACGGCAGGACTCCCAAGTGTAGTCGGCCTGCAACACGCCGTCCGGAACGAGCGGGTCGGTTCCCGCGCCGCCGAGGTCTTCGTTGGCTTGGAGGAAAGACGTGGACGTGCCGTTTTCGGTGGCGGACGAGACGTAGGTGTTTTCCATGTCGTAGACGCCGTCATCGTCTTTATCGCCGCGCCGGTCGGAGACATAGACGATCAAACCGCGCGGGTCTTTGGGAACCGCCGCGCTGGTGAGACCGTTCGGGAACTTGGTGTTGAATTCTCCGTTCATGAAGCGGCGGAGATTGGCAACATCAATATCCACGAGGCTCATCACTCCACGCAGGGGAATGTTCGAGCCTGCCGAACCACTGTTGTAGGTTGTGTTCCAACTGGAACTGGTCACGTCGTCGTTATAGAGACCCTCGCGCACGTCATACATCTCGATGGGGAAAGGGACGACGCTGACGCCGGTGGTCGTCGTCGCGCGTCCGTGGGCGGTCGCGATGACGAGAGTTTGCGCCTCGGTCGCCGTCGTGCTCTGGTGGTTCGTGGTCTTGACGTAACTGCTGTTGTTAGTCGTGTCATACGTGTAAACGTTGCGACTAGTGCCGCCGACACCGGCGGCGGTTTTCGAGGTGAAGGCAGCGGTGCTGCTGGAACTTGACAGCGAGTCGGTTACTTTAATGGGCGGGCCGGGGATGGCGTAGCGTTGGAGCTTGATGACGGCGCGGTCATCTTTAGATGCCGAGAAGGTGAGACCGCCCGGCGCGGTCTCGTCCGTCAGTCCGAGAGAGAGGAAGTCTTCGGTTATGTCAGAGACGGTCGGAGCATCGGGTTGCGCCGGGTTGGCGGTGACGAGTTCCACCTTGATCCATGTCTGTCGTGGTTGACCGTCGTAACTCGTTCCCGTGAAGAATCGGTTTCCGTTGACGCGTGTTGCCTGATAGCCACCGACCATGGCTTTGGGCAAGTAGCCACGGTCGGCGGTCAGAGAATCACCACCATCGCCAGCGATGTTTCCGTCGAGGCGCTTGCCCCCCGTGCCGCCCGGCAGACGTGCCCGACTGTCGTCGAGCGTGATGCGGATGCAGGACTTGTTGTAGTAACGTGCGGTCGCCAACACGACGTTTTCGCCATCGTTGCCGCGACGCACGATCTCAAGCGGGTTGGCTCCGCCGAGTTGGAGCGGGAGACGCAGTTTAGGCGCACGGGCGACGAGGTTGCCGTTGAATTGAGTGACGAAGTTAGCCCAGTTGTTATTCAATGACCCGTTCGGCAGGGTGGCGTTCGTGCCTGTGAGGTCTGGGCCGTTCAGGACGCTTCCTTCGGTTACTTGATATTCCGTGCCCAAGCCGTTCGTGACGTAGACGCTTTTGCCGTAGGTCGGCGTCGCGCCGTTTCGGGATACGTCAGTGACGATCTCGCCCGCGGCTGTCACGCGCCCCTCGAAGTGTAGGTCTTGGCTGCGGAGGAAGAGATGTCCGTTGGTGTGGACGCGCCCGCCGACGTACATCGTTCCGCCTGCCGAGTAGTACATGTCGCCGTCGTAGAAGACGCCGAATTGGAAGATAGGAACGCGGTTGCTGTAGAAGGAGCGCGTCAGTTGCACCTGCGCGCCGGTCGGCCCTGTGGCGGTAGAGGTGAATTCCCAAGTGTCACGCTGGGCGCGTAGTCCGGCGTAGGGACCGCTGCTGATGGTGACGGTCTTCGTCTTCACGTCGGAGATTAAGCTGGGGGAAATAGTCTGTTGGAACGTGTAATTTGGGAAGAGCGCTTGCCAGCCCGCGTTTTGGAGGCTGGCATTATTCTTGAGCGCATTGATATTGGTCTGAGTTGGGCTGGGCTGGTTGTCGAAGATTTTGTCGAAGTTTCGCGTCATTACTTCGAGGCTGCCCTGCGCTGCATAGAAAGCTCTGGAGCGTGCGGAATCATGTCCCATCACCATGCCCTCGCTGGCGGCGCGCGAGAGTGCGAGAGCGGCGAAGACGAACAGCAGAGCCATGACCAGCACGGAGATGAGTGTGGCGGAGCCTCTCTGCGGATTCGGTTGGTGTAATGAGTGCGTGCTTCGCGCACCAGTCGAGAATATGGGACTGTGGTAGTGTTTTCTCATCGTAAATCCTTTCGCTGCCCTCATCTGTCGCTCACGGCTCAACGTGTGTCATAACCGAGGTTTCTCGTGTTAAAGGTGGCGGTGAGAGTCGTCTTGTAGAAAAGCTTGGCTATCGGATCGGCTTCGGGGCTGCGTGCCGTAATGGTCAAGCGCACTTGACGAATTTTGAACAAGTTGTCAGGCGTGTCGTCGTTCGTTCCAAGAGTCCCATCGGTTCCGGCTCCGGGGTTCGTACTAATCGTCCCGTCGGACATGACGTACTCAATGACCATTGACTCGATGTTGTATGCGAGCGGCTGATCTTGCTGTCCGGCGGCGTCGGTGACGTTTCCGACGACGGTGCGTACCAGCGTCCCGTCGGCGAGCACACGGTATCTGACCCAACTCACTCTGGTCGCAGTCCGGTTGCCCGAACTGATGGCGGCGATTCCATTATTTGAGGCTCCCGTGAGATTCATGGAGAGGGGGGCTGTGCTTGCGAAGAAGACCCGATTGGTGGGGCTGCCCGCCGGAGGAGCCGTCACCATGCCGACGGCGGAGGAGGTCGGGCCTGAAACCATAATCAGGCTGTTGACGGGGAAGACAGCGGCGGAGGTCAAGTCGTCGGCGTTGCCTGCGATATTGTCCGGTCCATCAGTGTCAAAAGTAAGCTGGCTGCCGTCGGCGGCGACGGCGGTGACATCAACCTGCTGTCCGCTGTTAAAGCTCATGTCTTGGAAGACGAAACAGACTTGATCGGTGTTGACGCCCGTCAGTGTATTGGGATTGACGGAGCGTCCCGGTATGACGGCGGGCAGGATGTCGAGGGCGCTCTGCGTGTCGGTGGCCTGACCGGTGGCAGTGCCGAGGGTGTTGTCCGGGAGGCGCGCGCCTTCGCGCGGGAATCCATAACCGGCGTTGAGGGCGTCGCGGCCTACGGAGTTCAAGGCGTTGCGCGCACTTTGAAGGATTTCGGTTCGTTGGATAGTTCCGGCTCGATCAGCAGATGCAGCGCGAAGTAATCCGTAGACGGCTCCGGTGACAATGGAGAAGATCGAGACGGCGATAAGGAGTTCGAGAATGGTGAAACCGGCCTGCATCTTGGAGGAGCAGCAAGTCGCCTTCGGTGTCGCTTCGGGCATAGTCTCTTCTCCTCACCTGATCGCGTAGTTAGTAATCATGGTGGTGGCAGTCTCTTTGCGTTGCGCGCCGCTGCCGACGGCATAGTAGATGGTCACGTCTATACGGCGGATAAAAATTGGGAAACCGTCTGCCTTGAGGCGTTCGGGGTCGTCGTAGTCGGTGATGACGATCTCGCGTTGGATATTCGGGAAGGCTGTCCCGGTATCGTCGGCGGTTCCCGTGACCCCGTCCGCGCCGACTCCCGGCTTGACGGATTGTTTGCCTGTGAGAAAAATGCCGCGATTAGTTCCGTCCACCATATTGCTACCGACATTGCCGACGGCATCCCAACCGAGCGGGCCTATATCGCGTGCGGAGAAAATGTTTTCGAGAGTCGAGGTGGTGAGGTTTTTGGAACTCATCTGCTGTTCGCCCTCCCTCGTCCTGATGACCGCGGCGGTGATAGCGGATGCGAGCGCCATCAGGCCGACCATCAATATCATGAGTCCGATGAGAACGTCCGGGTAAGAAAAGCCAGCCTGATTATTTCGACTTCCGGCACGCGTGTTCGGCATTGTATTAGTGCGCATCGTTTATCCCTTAATGAAGGCAGTCCCGTTGAATTTCCAAAACCTGACTCCGCCGGTTCCGCCGAAGATGGTGATCGCCCGCACCAGCCTCAAGTCTTTCGACTTGTTGGAGTCGGTGGCGGATGGTTCCCACACGTAGAGCGTGAGGCTGGTTGAGTCGCCCGCGACGTTGGTTGCCGAGCCGTCCGTTTTGAAGCGGATGACGCAGACGGAATGGTTGTTACTGAGAGGATGAGTGCTCTGAGCGAAGGTGGCCGCAGTATAGTTGGACGGCGAAGGTGGAGCCACGACAGAGTCCGGTGGGCCGACAGTGGCATCAGAGCGTGTGTATCGTATCGTGGTTGTCGGCTCAAGCTGTTCCTGACGAAAAATTTTGTCGTCAGTCGTGCCAGCACCGTTCTCGTCAATAAGGCGAATGACATTGTCATCCTTGTCAATCTCAAGTCTCATGGTTTGACGCTGGACGAGCGCGCGCTGTGAAGCGTCGCGCATGAAGTCAATTATTCGCAGGGCTTCGTCGTCGGTTCTGTAGGCGGTGCGTGTGCCGCGAATGGCGAGGACGGCGACGGTTGACATGATAATTGTGATGGCGAGAACTATCAGCAGTTCAACGAGGCTGAATCCGCCCTCCTGACTATGGAATTGTTTCATCGTGTCTATCCTCAATGCGGGGCTTCAGGCGGGCGGTTCTTCACTAAATTTTCACTAGAGCGAGAGGCAGTCCGGCACAGTGAATAATTCTCAATTGCTCCCCTCTCGGAGACCAATCATACACATCTGATTATAGTCGGTAAACTTTGTTTGTCAACTATAAACATAATAGGTATTTGTTTCAACAGTTAGACCGCCCGCTTGAAATTCTCCCGGTATCATCTTCCGACGGATTAAGAAAGCAGCGCTTTTTAACGACCAAAGCGATGCCGGTATTCGCCGGAACTGATAAAAGCTTTGACCAATTCAGCTTTTTGGAAGTCGCCGCCGAACTCATTGAGTTTGTTGAGCCAGAAATTGTAGCCCGCAAGATTCGCGTCGGGCGCGTCGTCTGGATTACGCCGGAGGTAGCCGAAATATTGGGAGAGGACGAAGGCCGGATTCGACTCGCTCTTCTTGAAAATCTCATTTTCCGCGACTTTTCGCAGAATTGTTGAACGCGTCTCCGCACCGCTTGCGAGGCCGTTGACCAGCGCATCGCGTTCAGCCTGACCGGGAATGACCCCTGCGTTCTGGAACAATTTGTCTACATAGGCCGCCGCCGACATCGTTGCCGGATAATCTCTGGTGAAAGCCGGGTTGGTCGTCCACGCATCGGCGAAGGTTTGTTTGTTGGCTTCCAGTTGCGACTCCCACCCGGTCACGCCGACCACTACGTTCTGGCTGAGCGCCTGCGTCTGAGGCAGAAACTCTTCGAGACGCGGCATCCGGTTGAACGACGCTTTATAGAAACGGTGGAGAAGAAAACCTGTCTCCTGAAACTCGGTCGAGAGGAAGAAAGCGGCTGAGACATTGACGCGTTTCGCTTCGAGACAATTCACGTCAGAGCCACAGACCGTAATCTCATTCGTCCAGAAGGGCAGTCCTGAGTCGTCTGGCAGGCGATTGAGGAAGTCCATGTATTGCTGGCGCGCGAAAAATGCCGGGTCGTCTATCGGGTTGGGCGCAGCCGCGTTAGTGTCGTTATCCACGATCCTGAGAATCGCTGTGCTTGGAACGCCCTGATTAAAGCCGGACGCGTCGGTCAGCGTGATGTTGATCGTCTCGTCCTCTTCGATCATCGCGTCATCAGTAATCAGAATGTTGAAACTCTTGCTTTTTTCGCCGGACGCGAAAGAGAGTGTCCCGCCCGCCTTGAGATAGTCGGAGCGGTCGGACGCCGTGCCGTTGGTGGTCATGTAAGAAACCGTGCCGGGGCCTGAAGTGTCGCCGGAGCGCGTGACGGTCACGACGGCCAGCCCGTCCGCTTCGGATGCGTCGTACTGCGACAGACTGAATTGCACAGCCTTCGGCGGAGCCTGTGTCGGTGCGCCGGGATAGAGAGTGCTCGTGCCGTTAATGACGGTAGTGCCGGTGATAGGCGTATTGTCCTTGCCGGTCATGAGGGTCGGGTCTTTGACGCCGACGCCCGCCGGTAGTGAGCGCGGATCGAGGACGCTCGTGCCCCAAGTGTTACGCGCTTCGGGCGAGAAGATAGTGCTTCCGGCCATGTTGCCCGTCGAGGCTATCAGACCGTCAGCGTAGAAGCGTGCGGTTGACGACTGCACGCCGCCGGTCGCGGGAGTCTGCGCGAGGAGCGTCTGGCCGCCGGAACTTCTGAGAGCATTATCCCTGATATAACTGTCGGCGAGAATCAGGCCGCTAGGCCACACACTGTTGTCGGCGAGGATGAGTCCGTCGGCGAGGATGAGTCCGTCTGCGAGGATGAGTCCGTCTGCAAGAATCAAACCATCGGCGAGGATGAGTCCGTCTGCAAGAATCAAGCCGTCGGCGAGAATCAGGCCGCTGTTGAGCACAGCATATTCAAGTAAGCGCCCCGACTTGTCATATAGTTTCAGCTTGAGGTCTTGGTCGAGTTTGCTCAACGTCACTCCTGCTTTAAGAAGGCTCTGACCGGCAGTCGCGCGGTCGGCATCAGGACGGACGTTCTGCGCTAGACGGACAGCCGCATACGCGTTGACCAGTCCCGCGCCTTCCGCCAGCGTGCGCTCAATCTGGCTTTTGGAAGCGAGCGACGGGAGTTGTTGCGCTGTCAGGCGCAGGATGCCTTTGACCTGCGCGGGGGTGAGCCGCGAGTTGGCCTGCATCATCAGCGCGACGATACCTGAGACGACCGGGGCGGCGAAGGATGTCCCTGTAAACTGTGTGTACATTTTCGGGATTGCCGAGTTGGACTTAGACTTCAGGGGCATCACCGCGTTGGGTAGAATCTGATCCGGGAGCGTGGCTTGGCTGAGCGTCCCAGCCGCGACGATTTTCGTTCCGGGCGCGACCAAATCGGGCTTCATGATGCCGTCAATCAGGGACGGGCCGTGTGAACTGTAGGAGGCCACTTCGAGGTCGGAGCGGCGGAGCGGATTCGGATTCGGACTGATTTGGACGGTTGGCGTCGGCGTGCTGTTCCAGACGCCGCTCCAAGTTTCCAGCGTTTGCTGTGGGTCTTTGGTCGCGCCGACCGTAATCACTTTGGGATCGTTGCCGGGGCTATGAATGCCGCCATAGATAGTCTGGTAGATGGGCTTGCCCGACGCGTCCATGCCGGTCACGACATCGTTATGCCCCCAGTTGCCAGCTGCGCAGACGACGACAATGCCGCTCGCCACCGCACGCTCGACGGCCTGACAGAGCGGGTCAACTTTGTAGCTCTGCATGACCGCCGTGCCGAGGCTCAGATTGAGCACTTTGATGTTGAACTTCGATTTGATCGAGATGACGTAATCAATAGATTGAATAACTGTGCTGATCGTGCTCTCGCCCTGAAAGTTGATGGCTTTGACGGAAATGATGTTGGCTTTCGGCGCGATTCCCGAAAAGTCGCCGTAATTGCCGGGATACCACTCGACACCGCTGCTATCTTTCTGCCGCGATCCCCAACCGTTTCCGGCGGCGACTCCGGCGACGGCAGTGCCGTGCCCGAAATCGTCGTAGCTGTCCTGCCCTCTCGTCCCTTGCACCGGACGCCCCGTCGAATTGCCGATGAAATCCTTCGAGGACACAATCCGACTGCCAAAGATAGGTCTATCAAAGTCTCTGTTCTGGGGATTCACGCCCGAATCAATAATTGCGATGCCGATGCCTTTGCCGTCGACGGCCTTGTATTTGTTATCACTATCACTGCGGTCGTCGTCATCGTGATCGTTTTCTTCGGCATCAATCTTGGACTTCTTCCAGAGGCCGTCCGCGCCGACCAGACGCGCGGTCGCGGCCATCGTTCGCTCAACTTTCCTGTCCGGTGTGATAAAGACGACGCACTCTTCTGAGGCCAGCGCGTCAATGCGCGAAAGCGGCAACTCGACGAGTAGTGCGTTAATGCTCTCGAATTGGTGTCGGACTCGTCCGCCGTGATTTTCGATGAGGCGGACTTGAAGCTCTGTCGGGCGTTCAGCCAACTGCACAATCACGTTTTGGAGGCGTCCCGTTTCGCGGTTCGTGTCAATCAGCGACCGCAGGTCGTCCGGCAACTTCGTGCGCGGGAGAGCTTTTTCCGTGGGTTGGGAATTTTCAACGCGGGTTTGCACACGCGCTCCGACCGACAAGGGGAGAAGGACGCTCGCGTTAAGCAAGCTCGACAGGAGCATCGCGGCGATGAAAATTCCTGATTTCTTTGTTCGGCTCATGGCTCTATGACCTTTCGACACGAGGGACTGTCTGACGCTTGATGAGGTTCCACTGTCCGTTGCTGATAGAGACTCGATTAATTCAATGAGGAGGACGAACCCCGACCCGTCTCTTTATCAAGCGACATGCCACATCCCTATGCGTCGTTGGTAGAAGACCTGCGGAGCAGTTTTTCTTCGGGAAAGAGGAAGAGACGACAAGGCGCGTGTGGGATATTTTACAGGCAATTGGCGGGATCGGAGTCTCTCCGTCACCTCACAAAAAGTTTAAAGAGAATCGCCGCGCCGCGCTGTCGCTCATGTCCGGCAGCGGACATAGACGGCTGTGCTCGGTCAGACCACTTAAAGGGGTTCGGTCAAAAAGCTAGTTCGCAGTCAGAATGAACTGTCCGCATGAATGGCGAAATCGCCGTCTGCCTGAAATCACAAAGCAAATTACAACTGAAAAACTTGAGACGCATGGCATACGACTCGCTATATATAAAGCGGGGAGCCGTCGTCCATGCCGGCCTGACAGATGAAGGCTTGAGCCTCCGTCTTGAGGCTTCGAGAATTTGGCGTGCCGGAGCGGAAGCCATCCCCGAATTTGTCGAACGGGATCAATCATGAAAGACACACCTCGGCATAAACACCTGCTGGTCTTCAGAGTGGCGCTGATTGCGTGCGGCGTCGGCGTCGTCGCGCTGGCGGCGGCGCGTGTCTACGTCCAGCAGACCGACATGCACTGGCTCGCGCTCCTCATCTTCGCGGTCGCCAGCAGTTGGATGCCGACCTCGCAGATACCCGGCGAGAAGGGCGTCATCACGGCCTCCGATACGATTATTTTCCTGACTCTGCTCTTGTTCGGCGCGGACGCGGCGATACTCGTGGCGGCAGCGGCGACGGCCAGCGAGTCTGCCCGGTTCACGAAACTCTGGATGAACTTCGCCGCCAACATCTCGCTCATTTGTTGTTCGTTCTTCCTGTCGAACCTGCTCTCCGTTCTGCTCTTCGGTGACTTGCGTCTGCTCGCGCACCAGCGCGAGGCGTTCTTCGGCTACGTGCTCGGGCTGGGCTTTTTCGCCATGGCACAGGGGTTCATCAATCACGGTTTCGTGGTGGCGATGGTTTCGCTCAAGACGGGCAGGCCGATGGTGCGGACGTGGCGCGAGAGCTATTCTTGGGGAATCATCACTTACTTCTCCGGCATGCTGACGGCGGCAGTCGTCAACGCGCTCATTTATTACTACGGTTTCTGGGCGGTCTCTTTCACCATTCCGGTGCTGCTGGCGAACTACCTCGCCTATCGCCCGTACATCAAAAACATCGAGGCGGCGCGGCGTCACGGCGAGGAGACTCACGCCCTGCACATGCGAACGCTGGAAGCTTTCGCCACCGCCGTCGACGCCAAAGATCAAATCACGCACGAGCACGTTCAGCGCGTGCAGATTTATGCGGAGGGCGTCGGTCGTCTGCTCGGCATCAGTGAGAAAGAGATCGAGGCGTTGCACGCGGGCGCGCTCCTCCACGACATCGGCAAAATCGCCGTGCCCGATTACATCCTCAACAAGCCGGGCAAGCTGACCGCCGCTGAGTTCGACAAGATGAAGTTGCATACAATCGTCGGCGCGCAGATTTTGGAGCGCATCAAATTTCCTTACCCGCTCGTTCCCGTCGTGCGCCATCATCATGAGCGTTGGGACGGAACCGGCTACCCGGACGGACTGAAGGCGGAGCAAATTCCACTGACCGCACGGATTCTCACGGTCGTCGACTGCTTCGACGCGGTGCGCGAAGACCGCCAGTATCGCAAGGGCATGACGCGCGACCAAGCGGTTGAATTTCTCAGAAAGGACAAGGGCAAGCACTACGACCCGCAGATTGTCGACCTCTTCATCGAAAACTTACCAACTTTTGAAGAGCAGATTGCCAAGATGAAAAAGGGGCAGCAGTCTTTCACTCCGCTTGAAATAGAAGAGACGGAAGCTATCCGCAAGGCTGTACCTGCCGCCGGTCTGGCCGAAGAGTCCGTGGGGAGTCAGCCCGCCGAATATCTTCAGACGATTCTCGCCGCGCACCAATCGAGCAACGAGATTGTCGCGCTCTACGAAATCGCGCAGACCTTCACCAGTTCTCTCGATGTTCACGACACACTCGCTGTCGTCGTCAGCAAACTTGAGAAGGTCGTGCCCTTCGAGACCTGCGTCGTCTATCTGACGGACGCGAGCAGTGGTGCTGCCGTCGCGCAGCACATCACAGGATTAAACGCCGAGAGTTTTCGCGGTCGCTCCATCCGGCAGGGTGAGGGTGTGACGGGCTGGGTGCTCGCCAACAACAAACCTTTTGCGAATACCGACCCGGCGCTCGACTTCTCTGCGCTCGGCAGTCCGGCGGCAGGGTATCGCACGCTGGCCGTCTATCCGCTCGTCAAAGGAGATCATAAACTCGGCGCGCTCGCGCTCTACTCGCAGAGCTTGTCCGCTTATTCCGCCGAGCAGCTTCACATGCTCGAACAGGTCGCCAGCCTGACCGCCGATGCGATTCACAAAGCGTCGCTTTATATCGAGAAGAAAGACAGCGGAAACTCGCTGACCGATCAACTGACGGGGCTGCCCAACGCGCGCTATTTTTACGCCTTCTTCGAGCAGGAACAGATTCGCGCCGACGATGACGAGCACCCTCTGGCGCTCCTCACTCTGGACATCAACAATTTCCGGCACGTCAACGAGAAGGTCGGTCGGCACACTGCCGATGTGGTCTTAAAAGAAGTTGCCGAACTCATCCGCGCGCAACTCCGACGGGAAGACATGCTCATCCGTTATGCCGGAGATAAGTTCATCGCTCTGTTCCGCAATGCGACCTGCGAGATGATTTGTGAAATCGCCGTCCGCATTCAGATGAGCGTGTCCTCGCACTGCTCCGCCGCCGCCGTCGCCGAGGGAATCCATGTCGGCCTCAGCATCGGGCAGGCGCAGCTCAAACGTGACGGCGAGACGCTCGAAGAGTTACTCGAAGAAGCTGAGCGAAGGCTTCAGGCGGACAAGGCTGCACACAATTCCTTCAAGCAGTTTGGCGACACAGACGAAACTCCGACAGCAGCGCCGGGAGGAATTAAATATGCTTAACCCCAAATTCATATTTGACAGGCCGGACGAACCGCGACGGCTGGCAATCGGAGCGAAGAACGGAGGACGCGGGCGCGGGCGGCAGCGACGCGCGAGTTCGAGCGCACAGATACGCGTGCGCCCCATGCGGCGCGGTGAAGAACGGCTGGCGCTCGACGCTCTCAAAGCCCATCCGGTTGAGAATGTCATGATGATGGGATTGGTGTCGGAGCACGGTTTCGAGAACCCTGAGCACCGTGGGACATTTTACGGATGTCTCTCTCACGGGCGACTGATTGCTATCGCCCTCATCGGTCATCACGTCTTGTTGAGCGGAAGCGTCGAAAGCATCGAGTTGTTCGCTCAGATTGCGCGACGCAACTACGCCTCGGAGATTAAAGTGGTGCTCGGCGAGCAAGCGCTGGCCTCCGAATTTTGTCGCCGCCTTGCACGCTCAACCCGCCTCTGCGCTCAGCAAAACGGACGCTTCTTTTTGCTGGCTCTGACGAAGCTCGAAGAGAGAGCCAAGGAGAGCGAACATTTACGCCTGGCAACGCCTGACGAAGCCGATGCCATCGCCATCATGAACATTAGTGCGTTCGAGGAACTCTACGGCGTGAATCCCGCCAGTTCCGACCCTACCGGCTTTCGTCAAAGAATCTCTGCGCGCATCGCGGCAGACCGCGTCTGGGTTGTGAGCGACGATGCGGGAATCGCCTTCAAGGCGGAGATTGTGAGCGCGACCGACCGGGCGGTTTATCTGGAGGCGATTATCACGCGACCGGACATCCGGGGTGGCGGCCTCGGCAGTCAATCGCTTCGTAGTTTGTGCGGGCGACTGCTGAACAGAGGGCAGTCCGTATGCCTGCTCGCCGATGCCGACAACGAACGAACAAATGCCTTTTACCGCAACGTCGGTTTCTCGCCCGTCGCCCTTTACCACGTCGCACGCTACTAGCTCGCCCACGGCATCAAGCCGGTAAAAAAAACCGGCGAACAGCGCGCCGAACCGAGTCACCCGGGAGGATTGAAGGCCGGTAATTTAAAGCCAACGCCGTCGGGGCTTGTGCTACAATTCGTGCGATGCGGTCGGGCGCGACCAAACCCTTCGCACGCACTTCCACTTAACTACTTTCGATAAATCATGGCGCGATTGGATGACCTCTTAACAATGATGAAGCAGCAGAACGCTTCAGACATTCACCTGACAAGCGGTGCTCCCCCTTACCTGCGCGTTCACGGCGAGATGGTCAAGCTGAAATACCGCAACGTGTCAGCGGAAGTGTGCCATGGATTAATTTTTGAAATTCTGTCTGAGAGACAGAAAGAAATTTTTCAAGAAAATTTTGAATTGGATTTCAGTTATCCCGTGCCGGGAATTGGCCGATTTCGCGTCAACGTCTTCATGCAACGCAACGGCATCGGGGCAGTCTTCCGACTCATCCCCGAACACATCCAGACGATTGAAGAGCTTGGTCTGCCCGATCAGCTTCACGAACTGATCAACGCCTCGGAGGGATTGATTCTCGTCACCGGCCCGACCGGATCAGGTAAAAGCACGACGCTCGCTTCTCTCATCCACACGATCAACAAGCAACAGAAAGCCCACATCATAACCATCGAAGACCCCATCGAGTTCGTCCATCAAAGCGAGCAATCGCTGATTAACCAGAGAGAAGTGTCGAGCCATACACACTCATTCAGTAATGCCCTCAGGGCAGCACTCAGAGAAGACCCCGATATTATCTTGGTTGGAGAATTGCGGGATTTAGAAACCATCTCTCTCGCGATTACGGCGGCGGAAACCGGACATCTCGTCTTAGCCACGCTGCATACGAATAGCGCCATCAAGACCGTGGATCGCGTCATAGACGTGTTCCCCGAAGGGCAGCAGTCACAGATTCGCGTCATGCTCTCGGAGAGCTTAAGGGGAATCGTCGCGCAGGCACTGCTCCCCCGCGCCGA
Source organism: uncultured Pyrinomonadaceae bacterium (assembly GCA_964246705.1). GTDB lineage: Bacteria > Acidobacteriota > Blastocatellia > Pyrinomonadales > Pyrinomonadaceae > DASZCR01. The sequence continues at coordinate 188 of CAXTRQ010000116.1, read as the reverse complement.
CGGTCAGGGTCGCGTGCCCGTCGTTGAAATCCTCGTTAACATTCCGGCGGTGGCTAATTTGATTCGTGAGGGCAAAGCTTTCCAGATTGCCTCCTCCATGCAGACCGGACGTGTCCACGGAATGCTCACCTTCGAGGCCGCCATCAACGACCTCATCCGAAGCGGAGCGATCTCGAAGGAAGAGGGAC
>CAXTRQ010000115.1:12203-19792 GCA_964246705.1 uncultured Pyrinomonadaceae bacterium | reverse complement strand
TTTGATAATCACAGATGTCATGATGCCGAAGATGGACGGCTACGAGATGGTGCGCCGTATCCGCTCTAACGCGCTGACAAAATTTATCCCCATTATCATTCAATCGGCGGCGCGCGGTGAGGCGCAGGACATCCGTCGCGGCTCGGAAGTCGGCGCGCTGGGCTACATGACCGACCCGACCGACCTCGATTTGCTGCGCGCGCGCGCGCGCACGCTGCTTGAGTTCAAAAACTATCTCGACAGTTGCGAAGAAGCTGCCTTCACAGACCACCTGACGGGACTGGCGAACCGTCGCCGCTTCGAGCGGCATTTGGAGAGAGAAATTTCACGCTCGCAACGCTATCATCATCGCTTCTGCCTGCTGATGCTCGACATTGATAATTTCAAGACGGTGAACGACACTTACGGCCACGATGCCGGAGACGAGGCGATTCGTTATCTCGCCAACTCTTTGCAGGCCGGAACGCGCGGCATTGACCTGTCGGCGCGCATCGGCGGCGATGAACTGGCCGTGATTCTCCCCGAAACCAACCTCGCGCGTGGTCTTGAGGTCGCCGAACGTCTCCGCGAAAGCATCAAAGCGGTGGAGATTCCCGGCATCGGGCGCATCACAGCCTCTTTCGGCCTCGCAGAGTTTCCCACCAGCGCCGGAAGCGGGCGCGACCTTTTGGCGGCCTCCGACGCGGCGCTCTACGAAGCGAAACGGCGTGGACGCGATTGCGTCGGTCAGCTCTCGCCGACAACCGAACCGAACCCCACCGGCGCGCTCGGCGTATCTTAGTCAAAGGATGAAGGCGGCAGGCGGCGGGATGAACTCTTCAGGCGACGAACGTTAAGGCGTTCGGGGGTTCTTTTTATTCCGCGTTCATCGTTTATCGTTTAGTGTTTGAGGAGTTGATAATGGCAGATTACAGAGACAGGCTTGACGAGTGGCGCGAGGCGGCGCGGCGCAAGGCGCGCGAGTTGGACGAGAAGTACAACATTAAAGAGCGCGTCGAAGAGGGCGCGCGGGCGGCGGGTGATGCGGCTCGCCGGAGCGCCGAGAAAGTATCGAGCGCGTCGGAGCGTGCCCGCGCCGAAGCCGAACATTTCGCCGAAGACTTCGATTTGCGCGAGCACGCGGGAGAAGTGCGCGAGCGCGCTCAAGAAGTACGCGAGCATGCGCGGCGCGCGGCGGAAGATGCGGCGCGTGCGGCGCGCGACGCGGGCAAAACTTTTCGCCACGCGGGCAAGAGCGCCGGAGAAAAAGCGGGCGAGGTCTTCGACGGCGCGAAACGTTATTACGAACGCGCGTCGAACATCTACGACGTGAGCGCGCGCGCCACGCGACTGACTTCGGCGACCACCGTCGGCCTGTTCAAAGCTTTCGACTGGGCGCGCGAAAATCCGAAGCGAGCCATAATGGTTTCGCTCTCGCTGGCCGGAGGCATCCGTCTGGGCGCGGCCTTTCCCGGCCTCGACGCCATCTTTTTAGGCGCGCATCCGCACTGGTTCACACACTCCGCACTACCCGTCTGGGCGCTCCAGCGTGCGGGCAAGAAGTTCGACGGCTATCTGCGACAGCGCGAGACGCTCATCGCCAACGGCGAGTTGACCGAAGCCGAACGCGAGCGCGTCGAATTTGAACGAAAGATTGTGCGCTACATCGGCGCACCGCTGCTCGGAGCATTCAGTTGCGCCGCCGGATTCGCCATGTGGGCGCAGATTTTTCAGCCCGGCGCGATTACGGGTGCGCCGATTAGTTGGCTTCTCGGCGGAAACCCCGTGCTCGACGGCATCTGGCTCTTCGCCAACGGCGTCATCTGTTTCCAACAGGGCTACAAGTTCTTTATGATTGCGCTCAAAGAACAGCAAGACGTTCACCGCATCATGCGGGAAATAAAGGGTTTACTGCCTTCGGCTGCTACGGCGTAGAACGCTAAAAAAGCCATTTAGGGGACAAAAATAAGCCTAGAAGTACACTGGCCTAGACCTCGATAAACCTTAAATTTCTCAACAAAAAGCACCGGTACACAAGGCCATTTCCCAAGTTTTTTGGGTGGGGCCTTGTTCATTTTAGCCGGTCTTTATGCGGTTTTTAATGAGCATCAAATAGAGTACACACTAGGCTTTATCCGCAGAATATATCAGGTTTCGAGACTGGAGAGAGAGAACCATCTTTGCTGGTGATACTTGCTTACGCTCGTTGTACGGGAATTTCTACTGACGTGCTGATTGATGATGAAGTGGATTTGGCCGTAAAGCTGCCGAGCAAGGCTAAGGAATGGGGTTCATAACGCATATCTCTACCTTTGTAGAAACTTTAGAACCTTATCTTTCATCGGCTTGGGAATCTTTAAGAACAAGCTGCCCATCCTCTAAGCTGTTGTCTGAATTTTCGTATGGGGAAGCCTCGTACAAAATTTCTGTAATCAGGTTGTCGGCCTTTGTGATAACTCCATCCGCAAGTTCTAAAAGCCTTCTTCTCCTTGCTCTACTTTTTAGTATAAGTTCTGCGATTTCTTCTTGCTCGTCAGTTGAAACATTGGGTATGAGAAGTTCGGAAAAATCTTCCCTGCCTAACCGTCGCCGACCTGTTGAGCCTCTTAGAATACCGGGGTTTAATTGTTCAGCTATCCACTCCCCCTTAGTGCCCAATGAAGGTAGATTGCACTGACTCCCGTTTTGGGCCGCGCAATGTAGAACTCTGTAGAACCTATCCCCTCTACTATTTCTGCTGGTACGAGAGCATATTTTCTGTTGAAGATAGACGGTTCAATCCGTGCGAAAATAACGTCGCCACTTCTAAAAGAAACTTTTCCACCAGTTATGTCTTTCCCCTTTTTTTGATGGACACTAATAATCTCCCCTTCTTTTTCTTCAACGTCTGCTAAATCAACATAATTGAAAATCTTCTCTGGAAATCGGCTAGGGGTTATTGTTGAAGGCGGAATGTGTGCCATTTCGCTTAGAGGACACCATTTGATATGACCATATTTCTCTCGATTAAACCTTCTTGGTAAATAGAATCTTGGGTCGTCGCGTTTAGTTGAAATTGTTTGAGAATTAAGAACTATTGCTATTCGCATATTATTTCCAAATGTTCAGACCTTTGAGTTCTCCTGCAACAACATCTATCTCGCCTCGGCTGTAAATGTCACCAGCGGAACTATAACCAATGTCCTCAATCTCAACCATTTGGATTTCATAATCCAATGTGGGGTCTTCTCGCTCTGCCCACTTCTGTAGAAATACTATGCAGGTCTTAGCATTTGCTCCATAAGGGACAAAGGTGTGGAAAGGTAGCGCTACAATAGCTACAATCCTTGCTTGGTTTCTATAGTATTCTTTAATGAAAATGTCCCGGTTCTTTGTGTGAGCCAAAATCCCATCAGGCAACACGATTGCCATTTTCCCGCCGGGCCGCAGCAGTTGTAGCCCTCTTTCTACAAAGAGAATTTCTTTGGGCACAGAACTCTGTCCTCTCCCAAGAATAAATCGCGAGAGGACAAGTTGGTCAGTGATAGACGCGCCGAAGGGTGGATTAGTAGCTACAATACTGAACTTACCCGGCTCTAAGTCAAAATAATTACTCCAATCGTCAAGACCGTCTGTGCATCTAATGTTTGAGCGTCCATCGTCATAAATCATCATATCCGTAACTGCTACTCGGACGAGCCTGCGAGATACTTCTATGCCGTGCAACCTGTCCTCGGCGAAGTTCTTAATAACTTCCCATTCTTGCTTTTCATCACCGTATTTGCCTTCAATGTAATTCTTGCGAACGTAGTCCATGATATGAGTAAGTATTCGAGCACTACCGCAAGCGGGGTCAATACATACATCTTTTTCGGTCGGGTCTAGGATTTTCACCATTAACTCTACAACGGGTTCTGGCGTAAAGTATTGCCCTAAGTTGCCTCTGAAAGTAGTGCCAAGAAATGCTTCAAATGCTTGCCCTCTAGTATCAAGTCCTGTCTTTTTCAATGAATAGTCCTGCAACTCATGGACGATTCTTTTTATCGTACTGTCTTTGATTACAATCTTTTCATCAAACACGCTTTTAGACGCATCATATTTGCCTTTCCGCCTTAACTTCTCCTGCTCTTCTTCTCGCGCCTTCGCATACATAGTTCTAATAGCTGACCCTAATTCCTCGGCGTTACCATAAATGTACTCTTGAAACTTATACTCATCCCCCATTTTTGTGTTCATTTCATCGTAGAATTTAACGAAGGTTAGCTTACACATTTCGTCTAATGCTTCGTCCGGTTGTAAGTTTTCGTCGCCACGAAGAACGTCATGGATTCGATTCAGCACTGTGCCAAAGTTTGCTGCTGGTTGTAGCCCTTCACCACCTTTCATTGCTGAACGTTCGCCTTCTTCGATAACTCTTGCAATCGTAGATTTCCCAAGCGGTTTCTTGCTTCTCTCGTAAGTTGGAATGTCCGGGTAATTAACGAACTGTGAAGGGTCAACTTGGATTCTTCCAACATAGAATTGGTCACCATTAGTTGCAACACAGACATTAGCCTCTAACACGGCAGCCGTATAGCTTTGAACTTGCTCGACTGCTGATGCTTTATTTGGGAGAGGACGTTTAAAAATATCAATACTTCTATTCTTAGTTTCAATAAAAAGGAAAGGTCTGCGCCATTCATTCAAAAGTGCAATATCTGCGCGCACTAAAGTTATTCCTTGAGCCACGTCCCATTCAAGATACACTCTGCCACTTGTTCCATCATCTACGAACCATTCTTGTGGATACCCATAGGTTTCGATAAGTTCGTTAAGTACCCACTGGCGAACATATTCCTCTATCTCATACTCTGTCGCATCTGGCCGCGCAATCGCTTTTCTCTGTTCAGCCGCAACATACCCATTGGCAGTACATCGCCAATTTTGCGGGGCAATGAGGTAGAAGGGTTTAATTTTTGGCATAACTCACTTTTACTCCTGAGTCGCTCCATCATCCTCGAAAATGATAAGTTTCGCGGGCGTGGTTTTCAGCACCTTACACAACTTGTCCAGCGTCTCCAAGCTAATCATCTTCATATTGTCATTAAACAGCGCATAGGCTGGCGTGGGGTGAACGCCCATAGCCTTCTGTAGTTGATAAGCAGTTTTAATCCCACGCTCCCGGCACGCCTCGTTTATGTGTGTTTCTATCATCCGTTAATCCTCTCCGGCTGATAGTAAGAACCCTACCCTATTTTGTCGGTAATACTTAAAACGTAATACAGCTCATGTAATATTACGGTTTTCAACCGGATGCGACTGAGCTTGCCAGCAACATTAACCCCAAAATCGTTGCGGAGAGGTTGGGGCATGAAAACGTGCTGCAAACTCTTAACACTTACTCGCATGTTATCCCTCACTTACAGGCCGACGCTACGGAAGTTGTTGGCGCGGTGATTTACGCGGGAAACTCTGCGGGCGAAAAGGAAAACTTGCCGTCAGAAGTACACCAGACGTACACTGACGAGCGGGAGCAGGTTCATTGATGCAAGGACGGCGCGGCGTAACTCCTTGGGCGAGATAAGACAACTAAGGTGTCTGGCTCTTCGCCAACGGCGTCATCTGTTTCCAACAGGGCTACAAGTTCTTTATGATTGCGCTCGCCGATCAGTGAGGACGCGGTGCGCGTCGTGCGCGAGTTGAGAGGTTTACTGCCCGCTGTGTCCGGTGCGGCGGCCAGCGCGTAAGTTTTTGGAACCCGCGCGTGGGCGCGTGAGTTTGAAGAGAAAAGCGTGTGGGCGCAGCCAGTTTTTACAAGAGGTTTACAACGGCGTGGTGAACCCGTAACAATTGACGTGCATCTATGCTGTGAACGGTAGTTTTAAAGAGAGAGGGAAAATTTAATTATGCGGCGTTTAGTTTTGCATCTCCTTGTTGCTCTGCTCGCTTTCATGCTCGGCGTCACAGCCGCCATGCTCCTCGGCAGTACGCGTACACAGTCACGGCGCGCGGCGTATCGCACCGCAGACGATGTTTATCTCGTTCCCGCTGAGGAAGTCCCGCCGCCGCCGCGCCGGTATTCGTGTCCCCATTCGAGAAATCCTGACGCGATCCCGATGTTGCCGATGTTGCCTGCTGCTCCGCTGCCTCCGGCTGCCGACAAGGCTAACAGAGAGTTGCGCGTTCGCATTAAGCGCACAGACGGGAGCATGCCGGTCATCAAAACCGCACCCGCCGCCCGTTGAAGTTTTAATCAAGAAGGCAGCCCTGACAGGCGAGAGGCGAAGGCCGTTCACACGGCGTCAGTCGCGCGCGACGAAAACGAAGCGCGCGATTGATGCTGGCTGTGGACTGGCCTTATCCTTTTTTTAGAGCACCTCTAAATTTCGTGTCAGCCACCTCGGAAACTTACTACCGCGCAGACCATAGAAAGTTAGAAAGCATTCTTCCCATTGCTTTCTTCTTCTGAGCGTCTGGCGTGTGAATAAGTTTCACGCCGAGGCGCGCAGAAGAAGAAAAGTTGAGTGATTGAAGGTTCAGGAGTGCAAAAGAAAAGCGCGCTAGATGAGCGTAATCGGGAAGGGCAGGAATGAAAGGATGAAGACGAGAAGAGTCAGCGCGGCGACGAGCATGCGCGCACGACCGAGCGGCGTGTGTTCGTCTTCCGCTTGCGGGTGGCGCAGGCGAAGCATGACGGCGAGCAATACGACGTAGACAATGCCGCTCGGCGCGCCGTGCCAGAGCCAGCCGAGCGGCGCGAGCGCAAACATCGCAGCGAAAGCGAGCATTCCGAGACGGCGGTGCGTGCGCGCGCCGAAGATCGAGTAGACGGCGTGTCCTCCGTCCAACTGGCCGACGGGGATGAGGTTCAAACTCGTTACCAGCAGTCCAATCCACGCCGCGAAATAGAATGGATTGGGAGCCATGTCGCTCAGGTTATGAAAGCCGAGCGCACGCCCCAACAATCGCAGCAGCAACGGGTCGTTGAAGATGATGATGCCTTCGGCGGGGACTGACAGCGTGTTCGGTCTGGCTGTCAGCAGCGCGGCGATGGCGACGGGAATAATGACGGCAAAACCTGCGAGCGGCCCGGCAACGCCGATGTCGAAGAGCGCGCGGCGCGAGGGAATGGGCGATTTGATTTTGATGAACGCGCCGAACGTGCCCGCGAGGAAAAGCGGCGGGGCGGGAATAAAGAACGGCAGCGTCGCCTCGACCCCGTAGAGGCGGCAGGCGACGTAATGTCCGGCTTCGTGCGCCAGCAGAATCGAGAGGAGCGCGGCGGCAAACGTCGCCCCCTGTGCGATGACGGAAGGGTGCGCGAGAGCGTAAGCGTGAATTGCTCCGAGCGCCTGCACGTAGTAGGCCGGAATAAAAGTGAGATAGTCGAGCAGCGAGACGGGCAGCGTAAATGTCGGCTCCGGCACATCGTTGACGGGGATAGCGAGCATCGTGCCCGCCCATGTCGCCGTCATGGCCGTCAACAGAAAGAGCAGGCTATGGCGCACCCACTCGCGCGCGGTCGGGCGCGCGGCGCGGCGTCGAACGTATGCTTCCCCGTGCCGGATGAGAGGCGGAATAACTCGAACTGATTCAGACATAGAGAGCAAAGGTCAGAGGTCGGAGGTCAGAGGTTAGTGAAAACGTTGCTG
>CAXTRQ010000115.1:8113-12193 GCA_964246705.1 uncultured Pyrinomonadaceae bacterium | reverse complement strand
CCCCCGGCCCTTGGGCGGCTCCCCCCCCCCCCCCCCCCCCCCCCCCACCTCTGACCTCTTGAAATTAAAATTCCGCATCCGGCAGGCGCGCGGGCGCGTCGCTGCTCGCGCCCGTTCCGGCGTCGTCGTGGTCAGGGTCGCCGTCCTCGCTTTCAAAGCCGTGCGCCTGAAGCTCTTTGCCGGGTTTGAAACGAATGGTTTTGCCGGACGGAATGGCGACCTCTTCGCCTGTGCGCGGGTTGCGTCCGACGCCGCGTTTGCGCGGTTTAACGACGAAGACACCGAAACCGCGCAGTTCAATCCGCTCGCCGCGCGAGAGGGCTTCTTTCATCGAGTGAAAGAGCGCGTCCACTGCTTGCTCGGCCTTCATTTTCGGTACGCCCGTCCGCTCGGCCACACGGTTGACGATGTCGAGTTTAATCACGCTTTGGGTTGCCTCCCTTGCCGCACGCGCCACTTTGAGGAGAACGGATTTCTGTAAGAGTGGCAATACTTTACGTGCCGATAATAGAGACGCGCTGCGGCGACTGTCAAGCTTTCGACGGGCGGCCTTTCGGCTGCTGTCGGCGCTCGTTGACAAAGCGCGTATGCGGCGGCTAACCTCGCTTTCAATGTGCTTCGGAGAGTCTGAGGCGCACGGGACGGCAGAGGTGCGGCATCTAAGAGATAGAGAAACTTATGTTCAAGTTGAAAGATAAAGGCGCGCACGCCTTCGGCGGCATCGCGGCGGACGACGACCGCGATATCGAGATTCGACGGCTCGACAACGAATCGCGGAGCCATTTCTGGGCTGAAGCCCGTCTGCTATTGCGTGATCTCGTTATCGCGTTGATGATTGCGGCGCTGGTCGTCGTCTTCGTCGTGCAGCCCGTCAAGGTTGAGGGCACTTCGATGCTGCCGCGCCTGCACGACGGCGAGCGGATTTTCGTCAATAAGATGGTCTACTACGGTTTCCCGCCGCTTGATCGCGGCGACATCGTCGTTTTCTGGTATCCGAATGATCCCGACAAGAGCTACATCAAGCGCGTCATCGGCATGCCGGGCGAAAGCGTGCAGTTGAGAGAAGGACATATCTTTATCAACGGCAGGGAACTGTTAGAGCCGTACCTCGACCCGCAACGCAACGTTACGCAGGGCAGCACGCAGCCCGTTCAGGTCAAGCCGCATTACTACTTCGTGATGGGCGACAACCGCGACAATTCGAGCGACTCACGCGAATGGGGACTCGTGCCCGAAAAATATATCTACGGCAAGGCACTGTTTCGCTACTGGCCGTTGCGCGACGCCAGCATCATCCGTCACGAAACCGACTACCCGGACATCCCGCGCCGCGACATCCTTACGCGCCCCAGCTTGCGAGAAACCGAAGAGGACGAAGATCATTAGGCCGCACGCGCCGGCTCGAAGCAGCGGGCAGCCGCTGATTGTTTGAATGCGGAATTTGAGATTTCAAAAATTGAAATAACGTCTGCCGCTGCCGACTGCTCGCGTACCTTCTAAAAATATGGCTGACTGGCTGCGTCCATTGTTAATGCTGTTCTACGCGCCAGCGCGCGGGATGGGCGAAGTGCGCGAACGCGCGCCGCTCGTGCAAGCGGCGCTGCTCGCCGTGCTCGGACTGGCGGCGCACACACTCTTCACGCAATGGTCTGAACTTTCGAGCAGCATGAGAGGGGCGCGGGGCGCGCTCACGGTGCTCGGCGTGCTGATGGCTTCGGCAGGCATTGTGTTGTTGGTCGGGTTGGTCTTCGTGCCGGTCTCGATTCTCTTCTCCAATCTTCTTGAACGCCGCGCGAGTACCAGCCTCATTCTCCGGCAAGAGTACGGGGCGACGGCGGCGACCATCTTTTATGCGCTCGCGGCGGCAAGTCTGCTCGCACTGCCTTTAGCATTGTTCGCAAAGTTGGCGGGCGTCGAAGTGACGCGCGAAACTCTTTTGACCCTGCAACAGATTGTCAGGGACGCGCCGCCGGGTGGTCTTGCAGATGAGGATACGCGTCTCATCATGTCCATTGCGCCGCGCATCCTTTTGCTGTTTCTGATTCAGCCTTTCATACTGCTCGGCCTCTGGGCGGTCGTCGCCGTGCGCGAAGTTTTTCGTCTCGCATGGTGGCGTGCCGTCGTCGTCGTCGCCGTGAGTCTCTTCATTATGATTCTCGCGTCGCCGCTCCTGTTGGTCTTCGGCGCGGTGCTGGGTTCGCCTTTTCTTCTCCTGCTGCTCTTCTTTCTGCTGCGCGGCTTCATCGGCGAAGCGTCGCGTGCGCAACGCGACCGCGCCTCGTTCAAACAAAATCTGGAAGCGGCGACGATCAACCCGGCTGACGCTTCGGCGCACTACAATCTCGGCCTCATACACTTGCAGCGCAGGGAACTGGACAAGGCGCGTGCGCGCTTCACTCGCGCCGTCGAGATTGATGCAGAGGAAGTGGACGCGCATTACCAACTGGGGCGCATCGCGCGCACAGAGGGGCGTCTGCCCGATGCGATCAATCACTTCGGCGAGGTGGTGGCGCGTGACCAGACGCACGCGCAGCACGAAATCTGGCGCGAAGTCGGCGCGACCTATCTGACCGCCGGACAGTTCAGCGACGCGCTCGACGCGCTCGAACGCTTTCTCGACTACCGGCAGAGCGACCCGGAAAGTCTGTACCTGATGGGGCGCGCACTCTTCGGCATGGGGCGTCGGCGCGAGGCGCTGGAGCAGATGCAAGCCTGCATCGAAGCCGTCAAAACCTCTCCCTCCTACAAGTACCGCACAGAGAAACGCTGGCTTAACGAGGCGCAGCAATTCCTGCGCTCGCAGGCTTAACTTAATTGCCCACCCACAGCTTTAAGAAAGGTGGCCGTCAAATGAGTGAAGAAGACAATCAGAGTTCAAAAGAGACACAGCGCCAGATGGAGTTCATTGTCAGTCAACAGGCTCAGTTCACCTCTAACATTCAGCAGATGCGCGAAGTTCATGAGGAAGAGCTTGGACAGATACGCAATGTAGTGATGCGTCTGGCTTCAGCCTCACTTGATAGAATCGAGAAACTCCAAGCGAGCACCGCAAATCTGGAAGATAAACTCAGCGCACTCGTTGATTCTCACATCAAGTTAGCCGATATGCAGGCACAAACGGACAAAAGACTGAACGCCTTAGTTGACTCTCACATAAGATTGGCCGACGCGCAGGCGCGTTCGGATGAAAAGCTAAGTGCCTTAGCTGATTCTCACACTAGATTGGCTAACTCTCAGGCGCATATGGATGAAAGATTGAGCACTTTACTTGACTCTCAAATTAGATTGACTGACTCTCAGGCACGTTTGGCTGACTCTCAGGCGCGTTCGGATGAAAAACTAAGTACCTTCATGTCAAGTGTTGAACGCTACATCAGCAAAGGGCAAAACGGGAAATCTAAAAGCTGAACGGGATACCTTAAAGAATGATGAGCAAAACGAAACCTGCCATTCTTGTGCTTGAAGACGGACGAAGCTTTCGCGGGCGCTCGTGGGGCGCGGAGGGCGAGGCGTGCGGCGAGATGGTCTTTAACACTTCAATGTCCGGCAATCAAGAGGTCTTTAATGATCCTTCATACGCCGGGCAGATTGTCTGCATGACCTATCCGCTTATCGGCAATTACGGCGTCAACCGTGCGGACGAGGAATCGTCGCGCCCGTGGGTCGAGGGCTTTGTCGTTAGGGAAGCGAGCCGCACGGCGTCAAACTGGCGCAGCGAAGAGACGCTCGACGATTATCTGAAACGCTGGAACGTCGTCGCCATTGACCACATAGACACGCGCGCCCTCGTCCGCCACATCCGCGAGCGCGGAGCGATGCGCGCATGTCTTTCTAGTATTGATCTGGACGAAAAAAGCGTGCTCGAAAAAACTCTGCGCTCCGCCTCGATGGAGAACAGGGAATTGGCGAGCGTCGTGACGACCGCGCACGCTTACGAGATTCCGGCCACTGGTGCGGAACGCTTTCACGTCGTCTGCTACGACTTCGGCGTTAAAAGAAATTCTCTGAAAGAACTGGCGCTGCTCGGCTGTCGCGTGACGGTCGTGCCCGCCTCAATGCCCGCCTCGGAAGCTTTAGCCT
>CAXTRQ010000115.1:0-8103 GCA_964246705.1 uncultured Pyrinomonadaceae bacterium | reverse complement strand
GGCATCTATCTCTCTAACGGGCCGGGCGATCCGGCTTCGATGACGGCGGTCGTCGAAGAGATACGCCGCGTCGTCAAGACGGGTGTGCCAGTCTTCGGCATCTGCTTCGGCCATCAACTGCTGGGACGTGCCTTCGGCGGCACGACCTATAAGCTGCGCTTCGGTCATCGCGGCGGAAACCAGCCCGTCCAAGATCGGCAGACGAGAAAAGTTGAAATCACCTCGCACAATCACGGTTTCGCCGTCAGTGCCGAGAGCCTGCCGCCGGAGGTCGAAGTCACGCACATCAATCTCAACGACAACTGCGTTGAAGGCATGCGCCACACGACGCTACCCGTCATCTCCGTGCAGTACCACCCCGAAGCCGCGCCCGGCCCGCACGATGCCGCGCACCACTTCCGACGCTTCATCGAACTGATGGAACACACGCACGCGCCCGCCTGAACTTGCTTCCTTCTTCCTTGGCGTCTTGGCGCGAAACTTATTCGCATGCTAAGACGCCAAGACGCTAGGAAAGCAGGACGCTAAGAGGATCGCTTTCAAAATTTGGGCGCTGTAGTTTAGCGCGAAGCTGGTGTGGCTGCTGGCGGTGGCGTCGAAGGCTGCTTGACGGGCGCGACTGCCGCCGCGTCGTCGCTCGAAGCGGGCGCGAGGGCGGACTGCTCGGCAGTCTTGAGAAAGTCTGCGACGAGTCCGGCGCTGCCGCGATGTTCGAGCCAGTGACGATAGGTGACGGTAATGATGGCTATCGCCGGGATGGCGAGGAAGATTCCGGTTATTCCAGCCAACTCGTGTCCAGAGAGGATGGCGAGGATTACGGCGAGAGGGTGGAGATGGATTCCCGAACCGATGAGGCGCGGATAGACGACGTAATCGTGCACAATGCGTAGCACGGTCAGGAACAGAATAACCGCGACGACTCCGCTGCCAGAGTCGAGCAGTGTGACGAGCACGGCAATGGTGGCGACGACCAGCGGCCCGACCAGCGGGATGAATTCAAACAACCCTGCAATCACTCCGAGCACGAGCGCGTAACGCACGCCGAGGAGATAAAAACCAATCGTGCAGATCGTGCCGATGAGCAGGCAGGCCGTCAGTTGCGCGCGGATGTATGCGGCGAGCGTGCTGTTGACATCCTGAAAGAACTCGTCGCCGCGCCAGCGGATGCGCCCCTGCGGGAGCATATGCAAGGCCGAGCGGCGAAAGCTGTCCGCGTCCTTGAGAAGAAAAAATCCGAGAATCGGCACGAGAATGAGCCAAGGAATGTAGCCGAGAAGTTCGGGCACGCTCTGAAGAATGCGCTGTGTTCCCTCGCCGGGTTCATACTGGGCTGTCTTCTCGTTCTTCGTGAGGAAGAAGGCGATGCCGCGCGTCACCGCATTGTTGGCGGCGGTGCGCACGACCGGCGGCAGGTTGAGCCGCTCGTATATCTCGTTCATCTCCTGCGCACGCTTATTCGCATTCGTCAGATATTGCGGAGCTTGCTTCGACAAATCAGACATCTGATTTCCGAGCAGGGGTGATAGGAAGTAGATGGTCAGAAAGAGCGAGCCGAAGATAATCAGATAGACGATTCCGATGGCTATCGGGCGCGGCATAACACGGTCACGCGTGCCGACCTTGCGCGGACGGCGAAGCATCTCGACGAGCGGTGAAATCAGGTAAGCGAAGAAGATGGCGAGGACGACGAGCAACAGCACGCCCGTCAACTCGTAGAGGATAAACAGCGCGGCGGCGACCGCGAGCGCGATGAAGATAACGCGTAGGATGGCGCGCGTCTGCGGCCAAGATGCTTCGCTCGCGGCGACGGCGGCAGTCGTCGCTGCCTCATTGACCGTCTGTTGCTGTTTGCTTTGCTGGTTCGCCACTCTTTCGCCTCATTTCCGACTGCGTCGCAGGAAGAAGCCCGCCGCTTGCCTCTGATAAGGCTGCGAAGGCTGATGTTCAAAGATTCCGTGCGCGATTTTCGTCGCCCAATCATGCACTACTCGAAGTCGGTTTTCAATTTGGTAGATGAGGGAGAATTAGCGACGGGGGACGCGACGGGTTGGCTGCCCGTCGCGGTTGATTGAAATATGCGTCGAAGCTTGAGGGGGAGATTCGAGCGTAGAATGTCCACGCCCCTTATCAATATAGCGAGCGCCGTGCGGCTTGACTAAAAGTTAAGCCGCACGGCGCGGCTCTCAGATTCAGTGTTCAAATTCGTCTTCTTCGTCCTCGCCGTCGTCTTCCTTCGCCTCGCGCACGCGTGGCGCAGCAGGCTCCCAGACGAGACCGCGCCACTCGTCTGTGGCATCAATCAACTGCAGCGCGGCGAGCGGCTGCGCCGGATTGCGCTCAAGCCGCAAGACCTCTGCGACGGTCTGCAACTCCAAGCCCTGCGCGTCGAGGATGATGAGTTGGACGCGGCTGCCCACGTCGGGCAGTTGCGGCAAATGAACGAGCGCACCCTGCGGCCCGACGTTCTCCGTCTCGCCTTCCATCACAATATGTTCACCGGAACGGTCGTCGTCCCACTCGGCGCGCACCGCGAGGCTGACGAGGTAGCGCGGCCCCGTGCGCTGTTCAGTCGTTAAATTACCGGACATCTGAAGAATCCTCCTTCGACTTCGCGGGCGAGAGCAGTTTCGGTTTTAGAAAAATTGGGGATACGAATTAGGTAAACGACTAAAGCAACCCGATTCGGGAAAACTGGGGGGGAAAAGGGTAAAAAGTTAAAAGGAATGAAGAGAAACCGCGCCGCTTCGCCTGTTAGTTTTCGCCCCTTTGCCCTTATCACCATTCCCCAACTTTTATTCGTCCTCCTGTGCGCGTAACTTTTCGAGTACGGAGAAATCTTCGAGCGTCGTCGTGTCGCCCTGTATCCCTCCGCTCGAAGCGATTTCGCGCAGCAGCCTTCTCATAATCTTTCCCGAACGCGTCTTCGGCAGTTGCTCGCTAAAGCGTATCTCGTCCGGACGCGCCAGCGCGCCGATCTCGCGCGCGACGTGCGCTCGTAACTCTTGTTTGAGCGCCTCGCTCGTCAGCCGCTCGCCTTCGAGCGTGACGAAGGCAACAATGCCTGAGCCTTTCAGTTCGTCGGGTCGCGCCACGACTGCCGCCTCGGCGACCGCCTCATGCGAGACGAGCGCGCTTTCAATTTCGGCGGTTCCCAGACGATGGCCGCTGACGTTGATGACATCATCCACGCGTCCCATAATCCAGAAATAGCCGTCCGCGTCGCGCCGCGCGCCGTCGCCAGCGAAATAGACGCCCTCAATCTCCGACCAGTATTGCTTGCGGTAACGCTCGTCGTCGCCCCAGATGGTACGCAGCATCGAAGGCCAAGGGCGCTTGATGACGAGATAGCCGCCCTCGTTTGCGCCGACCGTCTCGCCCGCCTTCGTCATCACTTCAATCTCGATACCGGGCAGAGGCTTGGTCGCCGAACCGGGCTTGGTCGGCGTCGCGCCCGGCAGAGGCGAAATCATAATCGCTCCGGTTTCGGTCTGCCACCACGTATCAACAATCGGGCAGCGACCCTTGCCGATAATCTCTCTGTACCATATCCACGCTTCCGGGTTGATCGGCTCGCCGACCGTGCCGAGCAGTCTCAAGGAAGACAAGTCGTGTTTGAGAGGCCATTGCTCGCCCCACTTGATGAAGGCGCGGATGGCGGTCGGCGCGGTGTAGAAGATATTGACGCGGTGGCGTTCGATGATCCGCCAGAAGCGGTCAGGCTCCGGGTAGTTCGGCGCGCCTTCATACATCAGAATGGTCGCGCCGTTTGAGAGCGGGCCATAGACGACATAACTGTGACCCGTCACCCAGCCGATGTCAGCCGTGCACCAATAGGTGTCTTCCTCTTTGATGTCGAAGACCCACTTGGTCGTCAGATGACACATGAGCAGATAACCGGCGGTCGTGTGCAGAATGCCTTTCGGTTTGCCGGTCGTCCCCGAAGTGTAGAGGATGTAGAGCGGGTGCTCGCTATCGAGTTCCTCCGCCGGACAATTTGAGTCGACCGTCTCCATTATTTCATGCCACCAGTAATCGCGCCCCGACTCCATGTGCACATCTGAGCCTGTGCGGCGGACGACGATGCAGCCTGTGACGGTCGGCGTCTGCTTCAAAGCTTCGTCAACCGCCGATTTCAACTTCACCTCCGCGCCGCGCCGCCAGCCGCCGTCCGCCGTGACCACCATCTTGCAGCCCGCGTCGTTAATGCGGTCAATAATGGCGGCGGAGGAAAAACCGCCGAAGATAATCGAGTGGGTCGCGCCGATGCGTGCGCAGGCGAGCATGGCAATCGCCAGTTCAGGAATGAGCGGCATGTAGAGCGCCACGCGGTCGCCGCTGCGGACGCCCGTGCGTTTCAAGACGTTGGCGAAGCGGCAGACCTGCGTGTGAAGTTGTTGGTAGGTGAGCGTGCGTTGCTCGCCCGGCTCGCCCTCCCAGATAATGGCCGCCTTGTTTTTGCGTGCGGACGAGAGATGACGGTCGAGACAGTTATAGGAAGCATTAATCTTCGCGCCGCCGAACCATTCAGCGTGCGGCTCGTCCCACTTGAGCACCGTGTCCCAACGCTTGAACCAGTGAAGCTCTTCAGCCATGCGCGCCCAAAACTCTTCGGGCGCGTCGGAAGCTTCGCGGCGCAGTCGTTCATATTCCTCCATCGAGCCGATGCGCGCCCGGGGCGGCAAATCTTGAGGCGGCGGAAAGACACGGTCTTGATGGATGAATGGTTAGGTGTTGCATCACTGATTCGATGTTCGTGGTCGCCGAAGCCATAAGCCTGAAAGCTCTCCTCTGGCAAGAAGTTTTTAACGGCGTGCGCTCTCTCAGCTTCGGAGCGCCGAAACTGTACGGACGATGAACGTTGAAAGTTGAGTTCTGTGTACCAGAATCCGGCGCGTGCGGCAAGCCCGACGGCATGATGCGACGGCGTGAGCGTGCGTTCCCCTTCCGGCTTCGGGTGCGAATTACATAGGCGACATCAGAATCTTTTAGTAAGATTAGAGAAAGACAACCCGGCGGACGAGGGGGAATCATTAAGCAAACAGAGTTAACAGAACTGCTTGAGAGCGAAGCGCGCCATCGTATCGTGATGGCGACCGTCTCGGACGCGATCATCACGATTGACGCGGCGGGCGTGATTCGGTTTATCAACGCGGCTGCCGGGAAAATCTTCGGCTATACGGTCGAGGAGTTGCAAGGCAAGCCCTTGACGATGTTGATGCCTGAGTATATGCGCCGCCTGCACGAGACCGGGCTGAATCGCTATATCGAGACCGGACACCGCCACATCTCTTGGAAGAGCATCGAACTTCCCGGCCTGCGCCGGAGCGGCAGAGAAATCAAGCTGGAAATCTCCTTCGGAGAGTTCACGCAGAACGGTAATAAATATTTTACAGGCGTCGCGCGCGACATCACCGAACGCAAGCGCGCCGCAGGCCGTCTGGCGGCACAGTACGCCGTGACGCGCATCCTCTCAGAAACAACGACCGTCAGCGAAGCGACTCCGCGCATTCTGCAAGCCGTCTGCGAAGGGCTGGGCTGGGAGATGGGCGCGCTGTGGAGAGTGGAGGCGAACGAGGCGGCGGTGCGTTTCATTGAAGCATGGCACGACCCATCGGTTGACCTGTCGGAGTTTGAACGCTACAACGCTCGCCGGAGTTTCCAGCGCGGCGAGGGAATACCCGGCGTCGTGTGGGAGAGCGCCGCACCGGTCTGGATTCCAGACCTCGCGACCAACCCTGATTTCCCGCGCGCGGAGGCGGCAGCGCGCAATAATCTGCATGCCGCTTTCGCGTTTCCGATTCTGCTCAGGGGCGAGGTGCTCGGCGTGATGGAATTTTTCAGCAGTGAGGTGCGAGCGCCCGACGCCTCGCTGTTGGAGATGATGTCGAGCATCGGCAGCCAGATCGGTCAGGTCATCGAACGACGCCGCGCCGAAGATGAACGCGCGCGATTGCAGGAGCAAATGATACGGATGCAAGATGCGCTGCTGGCAGAGCTTTCGACGCCGCTCATCCCCATCACAAATCACATCGTCATCATGCCGCTGATCGGGGCGATGGATACCAAACGCGCGCAGCGAATGATTGAAACGCTGCTCGGCGGCATCGCGCAGCAGCGCGTGCTGTTCGCCATCATTGATATTACGGGCGTCTCGGTCGTGGATACGCAGGTGGCAAACACTCTGATCCAGTTGGCGCAGTCCGCGCGCCTGCTCGGTACGCAAGTCGTGCTGACGGGGATTCGTCCCGGCGTCGCGCGCAGCCTCATCGGGCTGGGCATCGAACTGCAAGACATCACCACGCGCAAGACGTTGCAAAACGGTCTCTCCTACGCGCTTGAGAAACTGCGCGAGCAGACGAACGTCGGCGCAGCTTAGATTGCCGCGATTTGGTTAAGAATTAAGAAAAGAAGTTTCGCGCAAAGCCGCAAAGAAGAAAGAACGCAAGGACAGAAAGTTCAAGTATGAAACCTGCGCGCTTGCGTTGCGCCGTTGCGTCTTTGCCTGAAACTTCTTATTGCTCTATCGTGCTCGACAACCTTCAACGCTTGAAACAGGAACCCGAAATTTATGAACGAAATGTCGCGTCGCATGTCGCTTATCTGTTTAATCGTCTCCTCGCACATCGCACCCGTATTCGCGCAGACGGGCGCGCAGCCGCGCGATGAGCGTCTATGGAAACGCGCGCTGGCGATTCATCGCAAGGCGATTATCGTCGACACGCATAACGACATCACGTCGTTCATGACCGACGAGGACTACGACATCGGCACGTCTTCAATCGGCAAGTACCACACAGACCTCGCGCGGATGAAAGAGGGCGGGCTGACAGCGGAATTCTTCTCCGTCTATGTTGACCGCAAGTATGCGACGGCGGGCGGTTCGGCGCGGCGTGCGATGGATATGATTGACATGGTCTATCGCGCGGCAGAGAAGTATCCGAACCAGTTGATGATGGCAACTTCTGTGGCCGATATTCGCCGCGCCAAGCGTGAAGGAAAGGTGGCCGCGCTGATGGGCATCGAAGGCGGCCACGCGATTGAAAATTCGCTCTCCGCCCTCCGCGACTTTTATCGCCTCGGCATTCGCTACATGACTCTGACGCACAACAACACGAACGACTGGGCTGACGCGTGCTGCGATACGGCGAAACATAACGGTCTCTCGGATTATGGCAAAGAGGTCGTCCGTGAGATGAACCGGCTCGGCATGTTCGTTGATATTTCCCACGTCTCTGACAAGACGATGAGCGACGTGCTCGACATCTCGACCGCGCCCGTCATCGCCTCGCATTCTTCGGCGCGTGCTCTATCGAATCATCGCCGCAATATCCCTGACGAACTGCTCCGGCGTATCGCCAAAAACGGGGGCGTCGTGATGATTAATTTCTATCCCGCGTTTATTGACGAGAAGGTACGTGTCGCAAACGAGGAACGGAACACGCGGCTCAAAACGCAGTACGACGAATTAAACGAGCGTTACAAGAACGACCCGAAGCAGCTCGAAGAGGAGACCAACAAGCTGAACGCGGCGAACCCTCTGCCTTCGTCACCACTCTCGGTCTTGATTGACCATATAGACCACGTTGCGAAGGTCGCAGGGATCGACCATGTCGGCATCGGTTCCGACTTCGACGGCGTGCCCTTTCTACCCGAAGGCATGAAAGACATCTCACAACTTCCGAACATCACTTATGAACTTTTAAAACGTGGTTACAGCGAAAATGACATTCGCAAAGTACTGGGCGAAAACCTGCTCCGCGCCTTCGCCGAAGCCGAGCGCGTCGCGCACACTCCGAGCCGCACGATCAGCGGCGAAGGCAGCACGCGCCGCATCAACACGGCGCAGCCATAGCTCCGAAGAAACGGAATGCTCGCAACGTTGATTTGTAGATCAACGCTGCGAGCATTCCGTTTAATCGAAAGCTGACGATTTTCCGAAGTTAGTCAAACAACGAAAAGCGCCTATGGTGAATAGCTAATTTACTTGCCTCCTCCGCCGGAGCCGCTACCGCCGCCAGAGCCACCGGAGCCACCGGAACCACTGCCACCGCCGGAGCCACCGGAACCACCAGAGCCGCTACCGCCGCCGGATGAGCCGCCCGA
>CAXTRQ010000114.1:0-19837 GCA_964246705.1 uncultured Pyrinomonadaceae bacterium | reverse complement strand
CAACGCCGACGGTCCCGCGGCCATTTCCAACACGGCGGCGCGACGGCGCGCACGCCGTTGAAGGCGAGACGGCGTGCGCGACGAATAGAAGCGTCGAGATCAAAAACAGTTTCTTACCGCGATTCATTTCCTGACTTGCTGCCCTCTGTATGAAAACTTTTGTTCGAGCGTCGCCGTCTGCGATGCGACCTGTTAGCCGTTCACAACCGCTCTGTTTTCACTGCGGCTGCTCTCAGTCGCGCCGCCCATCGCGTTGCCCTCTCGCAGCCGCGCCTCGAATGATGCGAGGAACCTACCGAGCCGCGACTGCCCGTCAGCCAGCGACGAGCGGAGTATGGAAAATTTCTCGTCCCACGCCTCGCCTTCGCGCGGGAGTTGGACGTGTGGAGAGAAGGCGAAACGGTCGTTCAGCGATTCCCAATAGACCCAGTGTTCGGGACGCGCCGTGAGTTGCTCCTGAATATTTGCGAAGATGCGCGCGGTGGTGCGATAAACGTCGCGGTCGAAGTTTCCCGTCCGCGATAGTTCTATCGGCGCACCGTACTTGAGCACAAAGCGCGAGCGGGCGCGGCGGTAGCAATAGACCGGAATCAAACGCGCGTTACTCTTCAGCGCGAAGAAGGCCGTGCCGCCCATCGCGACCGCCAAACGACCGAAGAACGGGACGAACATCAGGCCGGGGTTATACTCATAAACGTCTGGCATGATGCCTAAGGCGTTGCCGTTTTTGAGCGCCCGCAAGCCCTTCAAGACCGCCGTCCGGTCGTTCAGAAGAATCTTTGAATTGCATTTGAGGCGCTCGATGAGTCCTTTGTACATCGCCGTCGTCGGACTCACCTCCGGCGGGTCGTAGAAGAGACTGATGGTCTTATGCTTCTCCGTATCGAGAATGACGCGCAGGCAGGCGACGGCGAAACTGCCGTAGTGCGGCGTGAAAAAGACGACCGGCTCAGGACTTTCGCAGGCCGCGCGCAAATGCTCCGCGCCCACGGTCTCGACGTGCGTCTGGCAATAACGAATCAGTTGCGCGCGTGGCATGCCATTCAGTTGCACGCGCTCATGCTCGCTTTGGAATCTGGCGCGCCAGTTCCTTTTCGTGAGTTCTTTGATTTCGGACTCGGTCAGATGCGGGAAGGCGACGGAGTAGTTGTACCTGAGCCGCTCAGTTGCGCCGGCATCGAGATGCCGGTAAGCATCGGCGAGGCGGTCGAGAGCGGCGGTCGAGAGCGGCGACGCCAGTTGCAGCGCCCCGTGCGCGAAGCGTGAAGGATAGATGGCCTTAATAATTCTCTGTTTCATATCTGTAAGAGTTCGGGCGCGGGCTTCAAGTGCGCGGCGCGTTTCGGCGCGACGGAATTATTCATGGTCTCCTGTAACTTCCGCAATTCTTCGACGGCCCACGTATAGGTTGCGCGGTCGAACGAGGCGTCGGCATCTTCCCACATGTGGATATAGCCCTCGACCGTCTTGAGTTTCATCACTGCGGTTTGCGCCATCGCAATTGCCGAGCGCGCATACGCCGACTGCCAAGAGAGCACGTCAGGCGCAGACTTGCGAAAGACTGTCTCCAACTGAAGCGCGAGCCATTCCAGAACCGCGCGCATCTCGGTTTCGGCGACCGCTTGAGGCTTCGCATGACCTTCGTACTTGACCAATCTGAGATCGTTCGGCTCGTCTTCCTCCCTGATGCTTAAAGTGAACACCGACCCGACGCCGCGAAAGAAAAGCAGCGGCTCAATAGTCGAAAACCGGTGACTGCCTCCCATGAAGGGGATGCTCCACATGGTATCGGTGTGTGTGCTCTGGTGGTCTGGGAAGGTGACATAAGTGACGGCCTCCGACGATGTTTCGCTCCGCTCGCGGTTGTGCTTGAGCATCTCGGTAGAGGACATGAAGGTCACTCTTCCCGTCTCGCCCGCCTCCACCAGCGGGCGCAAGTACGCGCGTGCGAGCGGCGTGCTGAGGAAGCGGAATTGCCGCGTCTTATTCTCCGTCAGACGCGCCAGAAGCAACACGCTCGAAATCGTCAACGGAAGCGAGAGCAGGTAGGAAGAGTCGGCGTGCCCGCTCAATCCGGCGGAGAGTTTCGAGAGGTCGAAGGGCAACGGCATCCTTCGCAGTGAACGCAAAGCCTTGGCGGGTTGTTCCGATTGACAGAGCCGGAAGATTTCCGAGCGGCGCGACTTGCCCGCCTCCGCCGCTGCCCGCGCCTCGTTGGCGGGCACTCTGAGAATCTTCTCGATAGCGTAGGCGATGTCTTCCGCCTCATCTCGCGCCGCGAAGCGTCTGCGCAGTTTCGTGGTCAAGCCATCCAGCCAACGCTTGTATAAGTTCTTCATAAACGTTCCCGACCCGATCTCCGTCGTAACGATTGAGAGAGCCGCGGTCGGCTCTCTGCCTCCGATACTATTTTTTCCGTAATCCTATTCTTGTCTCAGGCTCATTAATCTATTCCCGATGGTTCGCAAGGGTAGCAAGTTAAAAATCCTGCGCATTAGGTAGAAGGCCATGACCGCGAGGAGCAGAGGCCAGAGGCTAACATAAATCAAATCGGTCAGCGCGTGGAACACTCCCATCGAATTTCCTTTCTGTTGCGCCGTCTGTATAAAGTGGACGATCTGTCCCACCTGAAGCGGGTAGTAGTGCGCGGTGCTGCGAATTGATTGATAGAGAAAGTCGCCGACGTAAGCGCAATAGACGAACACGAGGCCGGTGTAGAGATAGAGAATCTTCAGCCGTTTGCCCGTGATGAGCCATGCTTCCGTCACAGGCTGTCTGAACATCTTCTGGCAGACGCGCTTGAGCGTCTCAGCCATCTGTCTGTGAAGATTGGTCAGGCCGCTCAAGTCGGAGAGCAGCCAGTAGCCGTCCATCTTGAAGATCGGATTGAGCGTAAAGACCATCGTGAGATGAGTGATCCAGATCAGGCGGAGGCTGAAAAAGCTGTGCGTGAGCAGCACGTGCAGGGTCAACGCGGTGATCAGGATGCACTGGAAGTAAACGCCGCCGATATCTATGACGGCTCTCTTGGGTGGCGGCAGTCGCCACGCTTTGGTCACGTCGGTGTAGAAGGCCGGGTAGATGAAATAGAGGCCGAAGCCAATGTCGCCGTGCGGGCACTCGTAACGTTGGCAGGCCGTGGCGTGGCCGAGTTCATGAAAGAGCGTGCTGGCGACGAGCGCGAGGTAGAAATAGATGGCGTCGCTCATGTGTAGCGGCTGGTGAATGGCGACGAGCGAACGCGAAAAGACGAACCATTCAGCAACGGCGAAAGCGCACAGCATCGTGATGACGAATGGCTTGGCGAACATCCATCCCAGACGCGCGGTGACGGGACGCAGGAAGCGCGCCGGGATGAGGCGAAAGCTAAAGATGAAAGGTGCTTTGTTCTTCGGGGCGGGCGTGTGGTCGAAGAGCGATTCGGGGATGTGCGAAGTGAGCAGGTCGGAGAGCACTTCGGTCGAGATTTGCTGCTGCGTCTGCCGCTCGTAAATCTCCGCCAGTTCTTCGAGAGTTTGCGGGCGTTCGCCGAGTGCCATCAACACGTCGCGCATCGCTGCATTGACGACGAAGCAGCCTTCCCCGACCTCCACTAAAAAGTGTCCTCCTGAGGCCGAGCCGTCGCGGAACGGCGCGATGCGAACGTCGGGCTTAAGTTGGGGCACACGACCGGCCTCAACTTCCTCTGTCAGTTCCGTCGCCCCGGTCTTTTTGATTTCCTGCATGCTGAACCTTGCACGCACTCGACCGTGCGTTTGAAAAATGGATAAAGAGGGTTGAGAGGCTGACGCTTAACAACCCTCTTTATCTCACGCCAAAGGAGCTAATTGAAATAATTAGAAGGTACAACGGCAAATACGACAGAAACTGCGTATTGACGCTGAAAGCGGGGCCGCGCCGGAAGACTGGTTGGTTGAATAGGCCGGGAACGAGCCAGAAGACTGGTCGGTGTAAGTGCCGTCGTCGAGTTGGGCGTTGCCGGAGCCGTCACCATGATATGATCCGGTGTAGCCGGCACCGGAACCCGCGTTGCCCCAGCTAGTGCCGTAATAATCGTAAGCAGCGCCTTGGCCGCTGCCGTCGTCAATAGTGCGCTGGTTGTAAAGCTGCGAGTCGTGCCCGATGCCTGTACTAATGGCCTGCATCTCAAAGCGCGACTCAAGCTCTTCGATGGTGAAGTGAGAAACTGTGTGACTCATTTTCTACCTGCTATCCTTTCGGTAAGTAATGAAAGCAAAAATTTGGGCCGACCCTGCGTGGCCGCAAAATACGAAGCAACGCAGAGCGCAAGTATGCTTATGAGTTCCATAGAGATGTTGCGGAATCCATAGTCACATGCTTGCTAGTTAGTTGTTAAAGGCATGAAGTATTGAGAGTCTGCCTTTTGCGAAGCTCCTAAACTACTTACAAATTTTCTTGTAAGCAAGCTATTTCACTTGCGCGTGTCGGCTATTTGTTGTCAATTTTGGCTACCCGAGCACTGGCCTGCCGCTTTACCCATGACGAGTTCCACTTCGCGCTTGCGACACGCTGTCGGCGTCAGTCCGTGCGCTCTTTTGAAGTTGCGTGTGAAGTGGCTTTTATTGCTCAACCCGACCGAATTCATAATCTCTTTCACCCGCAGAAAAGTGTTCTCACCCAGTTCCCTCGCCTTTTCCATTCTCAATTTATTGAGGTACTGCACGGGAGAGATGCCGGTCTCGGCTTTGAATAAATGTCGCAAGCGCGATGATGAGAGATTGACTTCACGTGCGATTTCGTCGAAGTCTAAATTATTTTGGAGATTGGCTTGAATCGCCTCGATGACCCTGATAATCCTTTTATCCATAAGGCCCTTTCCGTGAAAACACGGTGAGATATAAGCACACCTGCGCAAGATGGGGTTTTCACTTCGACAGGTGGGGCTCACTTGCCTGATGAGAACAGAATCACAGATTGAGGTTGCTGCGTAGCAGAGAGTTGTCTGCTTTAGTAGAGTTCGCTGACTTGAGGAAGAGGTTTTTGAAACATCTTCCTCAACAATTCCAGAGCACACAGAGATTAGATGAGCGCCATATAAACGTCAAGCAGACAGTGACAATTTTCCGCAGTGGATTATCACCTCACAATCTCACCAAATGTGCGGGAGAAGCTATTTGAGGTGCTAATAATGAGGTTCACAGTTTTCGAGGCGACGAAGTTGATTTCACAGTTACAGTCAACTCCGCCGCCTCGAACGTCATTTCAGGACAGGGCGCTTATGCCTGAGCAACCGTCAAATCTCAAGGAATCTGGCAGCCTGAACATAAAGCTTTACAGATGCATGTATTAGGGTTCCATGTGCCACCCTTTATTTCGCACTGCTGCTCGGCAGTCGCGGAACAAGAAATGGGCGGGGGCGGTGCTGCCTCGTAGTCAGGCCGGTCATCGAAGAGTTGCACCCAGCGCCCGTCGAACCCGCCGTTGGCCGCCGTGTACCACGCGCCTCTGAGCCACATTCCTTCTTCACGAGTATCATTTGAATTAATGATACCCGAATGCACGAAGAAGTCGTGTTGCCACCAGAATGCATTGTGCGAATTGTAGTATCCACTGGCCGCCCCGCGGCTGAACCCGGAGCTGTCGAGGCCAAGGCCCTCGTAACCTTTGAAGTCATCGTGTGTATAATCGAGTTGCGTCCAACTGAAGTCCGATTCAAGTTCGGCTGAATACGAGCCGTAGAACCAGTTTTTATCGGGAATGCCGTTTCGACCGTCGGTTAAACTCGACTTTCCAATATCACGAGATTTCGTATAAAAGCGTTGCAGACCCGTGCTTACTTCGGCCTGTCCCGCCTCGTTGATAATCGGGCTCTCCAGCAAAACATCTTTCCAGTCGCTCGACAACCAATGGATGTACCATGGATTATTTTGCCAGTAAGTCGGGAAAATATCGGCGATGTCCTGTAACTCATAAGTAATGCGTTTCACCTGAAACCACGTCACGGTGTCGCCGTTATCAGCGCGGCTGGCCGAACTCGCGGCAGTGCTGTAACTCAGAGGTTTCGCCCCCCATGACGTAACCGCCGATTGCGACCCTTCAGGAACAAACACGTAATGAACATTCTTCTTCTCGTCCTTCTGGTTGATGTTCACTTCGGCGCGCGAGTTGAGGGTGCTCAACTGGCTGGCAATCCAGCTATAAGAGTTTGTGACATAGCGCAGTTCGTGTGCGTGAGCGGCGGGCGGAATGTCGTTGCTTTCGTCGGCCTGCCACAGCAGCACGTGCTTACCCGTCGTCGTCTGCATAAAATTCAAGCCCGCATCATAGTAGCGGCGCATGATGTGCTCAGGGTGAAGTGTGACTGTTACATGGTTAACATACTCACTGCCCCCGCCCGGCGTGCCGCTCACACCGCGCACGACGATCTCGACCCGTTCCCAGTCATGAATATCGCTGCCGTCCTTATCTGCCGCGTTGTAGACGTGGTAGAGCAGCACCAGCGACTTGCTGCTTCCCTCCATGTACTCGATGAGAGAGGTGTAGAGGGTCGGGCGGATACGCCAGCGGTCGTAGGCGCTCGGCCCGCTCTGTGAAGCAGATATGTATTGGCCTATGTTGAGCCAGTTGACGCGGTTATTGGAAAAGTCTCCGTCTCGGTCGAAGTCGAAGTTAGTAAGCCAGTCGCGTCCCTGTTTGCCGTTATTTTCATCCCCGCGCTTGAGGATCACTGGCGCGTAATACTGCAAGTACGCCTGACGCTGCGCCTTAGTAAGATTCCATGACTGTGCGTGCGCCTGACTCGCTCCAAAACTCAGCGCAAGTAAGACGAGCAAGGCCACTGCGAGCGAACGCGTGCCGGCCTTTTGAAGGAAACTCGGAGAGGAGGATGGCACAGCCGACCCGGTATTATCCTCTGTTTGTGTGTCACGATGAGGTGACAAGTGCATAATTTTAGTTCTCCCTTATTTGCATGTATTGACATAGTGAGGCGCTTAGGGGCACGAGCACTGATAGCTTTGCCGTTCTCAACACTTCCTTATTAAGCTAGTGTAATGTGAGATTAACGAAGTATACCCAGCGGAAGAGCGCAATCAAGTTAACACGTGCAAGATATTCCAGCGCAGGTAAAGTGTCAAATGTGCCGAGTCGAACATGTCGACAGCAGATTAGATGTCACGTGCTACGACAAAGAAGATTATTGATATTGACAACTTCTTTGCATTGGAATATCATCTCGCCACTCAAAAGGCCGCGATATTTATTCGCAGCGGAATCATCGTACTCATCATTGATGAGCGGCCAACAGGTAGAATTTATTACTACCACTGCGCACTCGTTACGATTTCTTAAAGTGTTTGCTCTCACGAAGGTAAGTCCGGAAGTAGTTTTAAAGACATACCTTAAACTTACAACACATTTTCAGGATCGTAGATACCAGACCTTTTCGGCGAGCTAAATTCTTTCTAATTACTATACTTCGCAGGCGACCGCGCGTCGGGCCCTCCCTCGCAGTTGCCAGTCCATGCGTCAAAATCCTTCACGTTCTTCAGCAGCCGTCATAATCGGTGTTGGAAGAAGGTTTACTCTCTGGTTAATCTCATGGCAAGCTCAACTTTGTCTCCCTTTACTCTCCTAAGCTCGAAAAGTTAAACGTTGTTCTGCGGAACGCCCGGTGGCCGGTCACGCTCCGGTAGGTTCGTTCGCCTCTCAGTCCGCATTCTCCAAATAGTGCCCGTAATGTTGTCTTTATGTTTAACGGTTTCCGATTTGTGCAGGGCTACGGAATCATGTTGAGGCGGAGACTGTCATGAAAACTGTCCAGCAGGTCGCAGATAGCCTCAAGGTCACCCCGGCGGTCGAGGTCGTCAAAGCGTTACTGGAGAAGGAGTCGGCACGCGGCTTTTTGGTCAACAGCGCCGTGCGCGATTCGTTTATCGGGCTTGCGCCTAACGTCTATCATTTTGTCGTCAGCGACACCGACCCCGTCGAGTTTACCCGCAAGCTGGCGAAGATATCACCGGGCTTCGCTACGGAAAGACAGTCGGAGACGGGAACCGGCGGGCGCTACCACGGCGAACTCGGCGAACTGCATTTTATCCACTCAAACCGTCTGAATGTCCCTGAATATCTTGATCGTAATGCTGATTTCACGGTCAATTCGTTGGCTTTTGATTTCGCGGCACAACGCATACACGCGTTTCATGGTGCCATGGAGGATATACAGAGTCGCCTCGTCAGACTGGTTTCAAATCTCAATGCTATCTCGCACGCACCAGATATTCTTCTGAGAGCAGTTTCGCTCGCCCTCCTGACCCCGACCTTCACTCTCACTCCGCAAACTCACGCCGACATCAAATCAAATTGCGGCATTCTGGTGAGAGCAAATTCCTACGGAGTAGGTTATGAACTGCTCAAGATACTCAACGCCAAGGAGTATCTCAAAGGTATCAGGATGCTGAACGACCTGACGCTGTTACCCGTCCTCTTCAAAAATTTCCTACCCGGCGCGCTGCCGGATGGGATGGAGGAGGAGGAGGATGTCGAAGGCATGGTCGATCCCCTTGAACTGTTCGAGAAGATCGCTGGCACGATTGATGCGCTTGTCCCGTCGCATGAGTTTTTGCGGAAGAATGAGATTCTGCTGCGTCAATCGCTCCTCTTCACGCACCGGCTGCGAGAGCAGATATCGCGGACGGAGGCCGGGCAGATAAAACCCTTCCTGATATCGAGAGGGGAGCAACTCGAAAGTGAGTTGAACAGGTTAGTAGTGCCGATGGTTAACGGCTTTAGAGTCAGGATGATTTCCGTCGGCTACCTCGCGGGCATTGCGCCGCTCATTGACCGTCAGGCTGGCGCGGACGCACTCGAAGAGGCCGTTGAGCGCACGTTGGCAACCTTTGGGGCGTGGAAGGGGCTTTTATCCTCCGTCTTAATCTGCGCCGACTGGGCGGCCACGCGTGGGCAAGAGTCTGTCGCTCAAGCCGACATGGCTCAAGTCTCGGACATCTTACAAAGAATGATGAACCGGCACGCGGGAGGACGTGCCGTGTCACCCGCCTTGAACGGTTGAGCAGTAGAGCCGGACGTTCGCAGGGCGTCGCCGCTTGTGGAGTCCGAGTTGGGGGTCGCGGTCTTCGATATGACAGATGTTGGTGAACGGTCGTGCGGTCGGCACGGCGCGGCAGGTAAGGAGAAACTATGATTAAGGCTTGTTTCATTATTAAGTACCCGCCGATTCAGGGCGGAGTCAGCAGGCACGGCTACTGGCTGGCGCGTGATCTGGCGGAGCGCGGTCACCAAATCTTTGTCGTAACGAATGCCGCCGAGGTGGAGGACGAATACCGTATTTACATGGATGAAGACGACCGCGATTGGTACGAGCCGCGCTTTGAGGATTCCGGGGGCTTCATCAAAGTTCGCAACTCCCAACCAGTGAATAAGAATCTGATACACATCCCTTTCACCAATCCCTTCGTCACCAAACTGGCCTCCATCGCCACGCAGGTCATCCGCCGACACAATTGCCAAATCATCTTCTCTTACTACCTACAGCCCTATGGCCTTGCAGCCTACCTCGCTTCGCAGTGGACGGGTGTGCCCTACGTGGTACGCCATGCCGGGAGCGACCTGGGTCGCTTGATGCGACAGCGTGATTTGACGACCGCCTACCGCGAAGTGATGAAGGCAGCGGCATGCGTCTGGACAGGTTTGAATGATTCCAACTCGTTCCTTGCGATGGGTGTCCGCGAAGAAAGAATCTGGAGGGGGCAAGCCAACTCGCTGGCGCGGATTTTCAACCCACAAACGCCGCCCCTCGACCTCAACGAGTTGCTGAAAAAGTTGGCGACGGTAGAGTCGGAACATGTGCAAGGTGTTTTAACCAACACCGCGTCGCTCGATCTCTCGAAACCGACCATCGGAATCTACGGCAAGGTCGGCGAGGTGAAAGGCTCCTTCGATCTTTTGTCCGCTCTGCGGCGACTCAAGCAGGAAGGCTTAGACTTCAACTTCGTCGCGCTCACGCAAGGCAGAGACTTCCCGAGCTTCAAGGCGGCAATTCGGGAACACGGTCTGCAAGAGAGAACATGGACGTTTCCCTTCATTCCGAATTGGAGGGTTCCGGGCTTCATCCGCGCGTGTGCCGCCGTATGCTTTCTCGAAAGAGATTTCCCGATCAGCTTCCACGGCCCCGGCATCCCGAAGGAGATTCTCGCCTGCGGCACCTGCCTCATCCTCTCGAACGAGATTGCGGCCAAGCAAAGACCGCTCGGCGACAAATTTAATCATGGTGAAAACGTGCTTATCGTCGCTGACCCGAAGGAGCACGACGAACTGGCGCGGAATTTGAGATTCGTCATCCAGCACCCCGACCAAGCGTCTGCCATCGGTTTGAACGGGCGGAGTCTGCTCGAACGCAAAGCCGCCTCTCCGCGCAAGCCGAGAGAGCGCATCGTGGTCTTAGAGGAGAAACTGGAAGAAATCATCGAGGCTCATCAGGCGGAAGCGAACCGCTCGATAACCGAGACCACGCCTGCGCCCGACCGGAAGCAACATCTCAAGTCGCGTCTGCCGCACACCAGCGCCTTGCTCAACGGAAACTGGGAGCGGCTGGTCGAGGCTTACTGCGGGCAGCCATCGGAGACGCTCAATCAGTTCGGTGACGCGGTCAGGTTCTGCGAATTTCTCGAAGGACAACTCGCGCACCTGACCGACGTGAGTTGTTATCTGGAAAATATGTTGAGGTACGAAAAGCAGTGCAATTTCCTCTACGCCGACTTTCGGGGCGCGTCAGTCTTCGCCTCGGAGTCCGAAGCTCCGACTCTCTTCGGGCCGCGCGCCGGTCGCGCCCCTGCGGGGATCAAGTCAATGTCAACTCGCCCGAGGGGCACTGACGAGTTGCTCAGGCACAAACCTTTCAAAGCCCGTGGCCTGAGCGTCGAAACTTTCGACTATGACGTGGAGGAGGTGGCGGACTGCCTTGAGCGCGGCGAGGAGGTCGGCGTCCTACCCGCAGATAAGAAATTTATTCTGTTCAAGAAGGAACCGAACTTCATCGGCGTCAGGCTGGAACTAAGCGAGGCGACGAAATACCTGCTCGATTACTGCGACGGGCGACACACGGTAAGAGAGATTATCGCCCTCGTGATGCAACACCTGCCGGGAGGTCTGGACGGGAAGGGCGACGATGAGGTGAAACGCGAGGTCATCACGACTCTCCGAACATTGTCGGCCAAGGGGGTCATTCTCTGGCTCGATGACTGACGACCGGATTCCTCAATCGCGCACACTTCTCGACCGTGAAGCGCAAATCAATCATTCAAGGCGGGGCTTATTGCAAGCAGAAGGAGATGGACACATGTACGAGAATTTACCCGCCATCGGAGTAGGCATCGGATGGCGAAAAGAGATCGCCGACGGGATTCTCAAAAACAGGGAACGCATTGACTGGTGCGAGATCATCACCGAGCATTACATCAACGTCACACCGGACAAGCTAGATCACATCGAAAAGATTTCCAAAATATTCCCACTCATCCCGCACGGTATTGATCTCTCCATCGGCACGGACGTACCTATCGAGGATGAGTATCTGGCGGGGTTGGAGATTCTGGTCGAGCGGTTGAATCCGCCGTGGGTGACGGATCACCTCTGTTTCACGCGCGTGCCCGGCGTCAATATCGGCCAACTGACGCCGCTGCAATTCTCTGAGCGGGTGATAGAGATTGTGGTCGAGAAAGTTAAGCGCGTGAAGGAGCGGATTAATAAGCCCTTCCTGCTGGAAAACATCACTTACTACTTCAAAATACCGGGCAGCGAATTGTCGGAGTCGGAGTTCATCACGCGCATTTTGGAAAAGGCCGATGTCGGCCTACTGCTCGACGTGTGTAACCTCTTTATGAACTCTCAGAATCACGGGTACGACCCGTACGAGTTCTTGCAGTCCATCCCGCTAGAGCGCGTCGTGCAACTGCATATCGCCGGGGGAGTGCGCCACAAGGATAAGTGGATCGACACGCACAGTCATTCCGTCCACGACGAGGTTTTCGAGTTGGTTGATTACATCGTCGAGCACGCGCCCGTGAAGGGCATCTTGCTGGAACGAGACTCGAACTACCCGGCCTCCTTCACCGAGATTCTTGAGGAGCTAGAGAGGGCGCGGGAAATCTTCACGAAGCATCACGCTCTCGTGTCGTGAGTCTTGCGTCTCGGACGCCCCGCGTGCGGGCTTTGATTCCGGCCTCGGTTTCAAAAGATTGGAGTGAGGTGTTTATGTCCGTCATCGAGATGCAATCCGTCATCGCAAAACTGTGTGTGGATAACAATTTCAGAAGGGCGTTCGTCAAGGAGCCGGAGAAAATGCTGGTTGGGTTCGATCTCACCGACAACGAAGCGGAATGTCTCAAGGCGCTCGACATGGAGTCGGTGCGGGATTATGCGTCGGGGCTGGTGGGCAAGAAGATGGCACTCCTGCACAATTGGCTCCCCCTGTCGTTGACCTATCTGGAGAAGACGCTTTCGGAGGACAAGACCAAACACATTCTACGCGACTATAGCCTCGAAGCGATCCGCGACACGGAAGAACTCGGCGGCGCGTGGGTGCAGGGCGAATACGAAAGGCTCTGCAACCACCTCCGGCAACTGAGCCGCGACGGCGAGATAGCCGCTCCCTATTTTGACGACCTGTTGGAGTTTGAAGCGACGGCGTTTCTGATGGGCATTGACCATCAGGTAAGCAAATCCTCGTCGGACTTCGCCGCCGCCAACAACGCGGTGGAGGTCGCCTTCACAGACGAGTTTCAGGAAAACTTCATGCCCGTTTTGGGTCAGCATGTGCGCGTCCGCAGTTTCAACTATGACGTGAGCGAGTTGGTTACCTCTATCGAGCATAAGCAGCCCATTCCAGAACTGGAAAAGGAGACCGTCTGGGTGTTGTTTTTCAAGATACCTCACTCGGTCAAAGCGGAATCGCACACGATCAATCTCCCTCTGAAGGAACTGCTTGAGATGTGCGGCGGCGAACTTTCCACCAAACAGATTATCAACGCCATTGCTACGAAGTACGCCGAGCCGGAAGGCACTGTGGACGAACTGGCCGATGATTGTTTGCAAATCCTTGAGCAGCTTTACTCCTACGGAGCTATCGCTTTCGTGCCCGTCGGGCACTCTCAGCCCACAGCCTAAAGACCGGCGTCCGCTGCCTTCAGCGCGACGCTCAATCGTCAAGTACGATGCGGGAATTACTGAAAACTTTGAGAGAAGTGTTCGCCACCGCCCCACAGAACGGTGGACAGCCGACCTCTTCACTACACGAAGGCGGCAACATCGGCGGACGGGCGCGGCCTTACATCCAACGACAACCGGAAAACCTGTCTTATAAAGACCTCAACCGGCTGCTCCCATTCGTCCGTCCGCATTGGCGGCTCGGCGTGATAGCGAGCGTGTTGGCGATTGTTAGCGCCGTCGTCGTCATTCTCATCCCGTTGCTCTTCAAGTCTTTGACCGACGACGCCGTCTTGAAAGGCAATCATCAACTCTTGAACGGGATCATCGGCTTCCTGATCGGAGCGCTGGTAATTTTCACCTTGGCGGACTTCCTCAAGCAGATTTATTTCTTCCGGTTTCAGCAGGAGATTGTGTTCGGCATCCAGAGCACCCTGATTGATAAGTTGCTGCGTCTGCCGAAAGCATTTTTCGACGCCAATAGCACCGGTTACATCATGTCGCGCGGCATCGGTGACAGCTTTCAACTGGAAGCTTTCTTTTCGCTCAAGCTCATAGACATCCTAACCAACAGCCTGCAACTCGTCTTCTCGCTCGCCGTCCTACTCTACCTCGACTGGAAACTAACCCTCCTGTCCTTAGTCGTGCTGCCGTTCTTTATCGCCGTCACCCGTGTCATCAAAAGCAGGGCGCGACGGCTCAGCCGGACGGCCTTAGAGAAGACCTCTCTGGTTTCGCGCGATTTGGAGGAGAGCCTTTCAGGTGCAGCCTTAATCAAGTCGTTTGCCGCCGAGGAGAAGGAGACGGAGAAACTGCTAGTCAGTTTGCGCGAGTCATTCAAAGCCAACCAGAACAGGGCGACCATCATGGCCTTTTTCACCTTCCTCTCCGGGATGGTCAACGCCGTCGGCATGGGTGCTGTTCTGTGGTTCGGAGCCAGTCAGGTAGTCAAGAAAGAATTAACGGCGGGCGAGTTGCTGGCTTTCAGTGTCTACCTCGGTTTCCTCATTAAACCAGCGACGTTTTTGGCGGGTATCAACATCAATTTTCAACTTGCCTTCGCGGCGTTGGAGCGAGTCTTCGAGGTGTTGAATCTGGTTTCCGAGGCCGAGAGCAGGGAGAAAAAGAACAAGGTGAGCCGCCTCGATGGCAGAGTCAGGTTCGATGATGTTGCTTTCTCCTACGACGGTCGGAGAACGGTTCTGGAAAACATCTCATTCGATGTGGAACCGGGGCAGCTTGTCTCCATCGTGGGGCCGAGCGGCGCGGGAAAATCCACGCTCGTCAACCTCATCCTCGGCCTCTACCGACCCCTCACGGGGAAGATCTACTACGACGAATTGGCCTCCGAGGAGATCAACCTGCAATCCTTGAGAGAACGGCTGGCGGTAGTTTCTCAGGAGATATTCCTCTTCAACGAATCGGTCGTCGAAAACATCCGCTACGGGCGACCGGACGCTTCCAACGAAGAGGTCTTCGCGGCGGCACGACTCGCCGGGGCGCACGAATTTATCAGTCAGCTTCTCGAAGGATACGAAACGAAAGTGGGCGGGAAAGGGGTCAAACTCTCGGTTGGACAGAAGCAGCGTCTCTCCATCGCGCGGGCAATCTTGAGGAACCCGGATATCCTCATTCTCGACGAAGCCACGTCGGCTTTAGACCCCTTGACCGAACAGGCTGTGCACCTGATGTTACAGGACTTTTGTCGCGGGAGAACCGTCTTCATCATCGCTCATCACCTCTCCACGGTGCGGATGAGCGATCTGATTCTGGCGCTCGATCATGGAACAATCGTGCAGCGCGGGACGCATCAGGAGTTGTTCGACGAAGAGGGGCTGTATCGACAATTGTGCCTGACTCAATTCTTTCACGCCGATCAGGCGGCGTAGGCAGTCGGTTCCGGCAACGAGCTTTCACCCGGTTAGCAGAGTAAAGGCTGTCTGAATCGCTCGATTCGCGTGGGATTCAAGGGGGAAACTTACAAACAAAGGAGATGTATGTATGTCAATCAAATCAAGGACAGGTTTGTTCAAGATGAAGCTCATCGACGTGATGGGTCCCCTTAAGGGATGTCCGGGTTGTTCGACGGGGTGCGGGTGTTGTACCTGCGATGGCGGCACCTGCTCCTGTACATGCGCCGAACCCGGTTGCGCCTGTGCATGCGGTTGCGCTTGCGCCTAGTCGGAGCGGCCCACAGGCTATTCCTCTACTGGTGTGATCGTGGCATTGGGGTCAGTGGGCCGATCACACCGCCTTGGGCACGAGAGAGATGAAGATAGAAACATCAATCATCCCCACGAGTCGGCTTGAAGACTGGGATTTGAGCGCACAGGAGTATGACGCCTATGCCTCGCGCCAGAAACTCTATCGGGATAGCGCGAAGTTCTTGGTGCGGCAGGCAGAACTCGAAGCCGGTATGACCATTGTCGATCTCGCGTGCGGCAGCGGAGTCGTCACCGAAGCCATCTTGCGCGAGTTGGGAGACGAACCGGCGCGGATTGTAGCCGTCGATTTCTCGTCTGAAATGCTGTCTCGCGCGCAAAGACGAATCGGCTCCGATAAGGTCGAATTTCACTGCCGCAAAGCCGAAGAATTGGGTGAAGTGGTGCGGGTGAAAGTTGACCGGGTAATCTGTAATGCTGCGTTCTGGCATTTCGACATGAAGAAGGTGCTGGCCGAAATCGGGCGGTTACTTAAACCCTCCGGCAAGTGTTTAATTAGTATGCCCTCCGACTTCTTAAAGAACATCAACCATTTTTCGCAACTCTACGCCACGAAGAAAAGTATTTGGATGGTGATGGAAGAGAAAGAGTTGAGAGGCTACATGCAGAACAGGTCGGGCGCGCAAAAACCCGCGCCTCCGAACGTCGGGAACCGGAACGAGGCGTTTCAAGATTTATCCGCTTACGGCCTGCGGTTGGAGAGGATCGAGAGCCTCGACATTCAATTACCTCAACGCGACTACATCGGCTTTCTACGCATCCCCATCATGGCGCGAAACTCTTTCCTGTTTCGCGGCGTGCCGCCTGAAGAGATGCAGGATATTTTGACGACCGTAGCGAACGAGTTGGAATGGATGGACGCGCCCGATTCGCCGACCACATGGCAAATTTATGTCTTGGCAGCCCAAGATTCCGCACCGCACTCGATGGTTGAAGTTTGATGAAAGGATTGCGGGTGATGTGCCAGCAAGAGAAGCGGAAAAATGGATGGCGCGTGTCTGCACTCATCACCATCTCTTTGCTCCTCACGTCGTTGGCCCCGGCGCAGTCGGGCGTTGAAGATGCTGCGCGCCGGAGCGCGGGTGCAGAGACAATCAATGTTTCCGCGCTGCTTGAAGAGAGCCGCCGCAACGGCATCCTGATGCGGCAACGCCTCTCCGAATACACCTTCATCATGAACATTGTCTTTCGGTGGGCGGGCACGCGTGGGACAACAAAGCAGGAAACCAGAACCTACGAGATTTACGGCACGAGGCCGGGCAAGCAACCACTCTTCGGCGTCAGGTTGGAGAAAGACGGTGCGCCGACTTCGCCGGACAGTGTTGAGAAAGAACGTCTGCGGGTCGGAACCAAAATGGAAAAAGCGGCGCGGGAGAACCCCCGCGTGTCTGCCCCGTCACCGGCGGAAAGCGTCAAGCCCGGGTATTTCACATGGCAGTTTCACCCGCGCCGTGGCAGCACTCGCTTCATCAAAGTGAGCGTGACGGATTTTTTAGAGCACTGTCAATTTCATTTGCCCCGGCGCACGCATTTGCGGGAGCGTGACGCCATCACGCTCGATTTCCGCTCCTGCTCAAACCCGCCCGATAAAAACGCCATCAACTATCTGTCGAAAGTTGCGGGCAGGGTGTGGTTTGACGTGCTTGACAAGGTAGTAGTTCGGCTGGAAGCGTGGCCGCTCGATTCGGAACGAATGCCGGATGAGATAAGGGAAGACACAACACGCGCGTCCAATGGCGGGGCTTTGGTTTACGAGCAGACGCGGACGAAGGAGGGCGTCTGGGTGCCAAGCCGGGTGCGCGTGACAGTCGGTCAGACCCCATCGGCGTTGTTCGAGCAGACGGGTAAGTATCAGGAATTTGACGGCTACATGTCTGATTACAAGTGGTTCGATGTCGAAGTTGAAGACGAGCAGATGCAGCCTCTCCCGCGCCTTTGAAAAGTTCGACGCCTCGTGTCGGAGGCCGTTAGATGTGTTTAATCTTCATGCTTCCCCGTCTCCGTGCACATTCTTTCGCGCGCTCTGGCACGCCGATGCGTGAGGAAGCGGGATCGAACAAGGCGCTCTGCTCAAGCAGGGACGTGTGAATAAAGTTTACGACAAAGTGAGGCCGATGGGCGCGATTGCGGGAGTCATGAGCGGAGGCGGTGATGGCTTGGCGACCGGCACGTTCGGGTTGACGCAGGGCACAGCACAGATGTGTAGCGTGCGTTCCACGCAGTGGAATACTCGAATTGAGTTGTATGCGCCAACCTCAACCGGAGCGTGCAGTGACGCCAAATTGCTGCACAACGAACTGCGCGACAAGTGCCTGTTCTTCGACGGCTACGTTGCCAACGGGTCGGAACTGAGAGCCGGTTTGAAAGCGAAGGGACACCAATTCAAAACCCGCTCCGATGCGGAAACCGTCCTCCACCTCTACGAAGATTTAGGCGCGAACTTCGTCGAACCTCTTGACGGAGATTTCGCGCTTGCCGTCGCCGACAAAGACTCAATTATTCTTGCGCGAGATAGGTTCGGCACCAAGACTCTTTATTACGCTTACCTCGAAGATAAGAATCTGTTTCTCTTCGCATCGCAGATCAAATCGCTATTGCAGTTTGTGGAGCTTACGCCTGAGATTGACGAAGCGCGGATGGTAGACCTCATGGTCTTTCCGCATCCGTTGGGCGGCCGGTCCTTTATCAAGGGGGTGCGGAGCGTCCGTCCGGGCAGCACATTGCGAGTCCGGCATCAGGGGGGGCGGCTTCAACTGGAGGAACGAGTTTACTTTCGCCCCCAGTTTGAGCCGTCTGCTCCTGTGACGTTCGAGCGGGCGAAGACTAGCGTCGCCGAGTTGCTGATTAAGGCAGTGGGGTCGCGTCTCCCGTCCGATGAACGGGTCGCCCTCACGCTCTCCGGCGGCATTGATTCAACGACTATCGCGCTCATTGCCCACGAACACTACTCGAAAAGACTCACGACCTTCACCCTCGGCAGCAGCCCGACGGATCAGGACGCGCAACTGGCACGCGCCACCGCCGCCATGCTCAAGTCAGAGCATCATGAACTGCTCTTTAGCTTTGACGATTACCTGCGTACCATGCCGCGCTACGTCAGCCTGATGGAAAGACCCTTGCTGAGTGTGGAGACACCCTTTCTCTTTCTGTGTCAGGCCGTGGCGCGCGAAGCGCAGATGTGTCTGGTTGGCGAAGGCGCGGATCACGTGTTTAGCGGCGGCCTCGACTATTTTATTGATAAGAGAATGCGCCGCCGACTCGAAGCCGGGACGGACAGGGCGCAGCGGCTCGGTCTTCAAGCAAGCGATGAAGTTTCTGCTTTTGTCTCTGACCTGTGCGAAGCAAAGGATCACGAGCAGTACATGAAAAATCTCAACCGCAGATGCCTGACCGACATCTTCCCGGTGGGGGGGCAGTTTTACTACTCCTGTGCCCGTGAAGTCGGTCTGGAAGTCAGAGACCCGTATTTGCATGGTGAGTTGGTTGCCTTTCTCGGCTCCGCGCCGATGAGCCTCAAGGTAAACCGGGCGCAGTTAATAGACAAATACCTCCTCCGGTACACGAGTTTGAGATTGTTTGGCTCGAAGGTGTTGGAGGCCGTCCTGTGTCGCAAGCGAGGTTTGGACGGGCCGTTTCGAGAGTATGAGAAAAGGTTCGAGCAGTTGTGTCAAACTCGCCTGTCTGATCGCTACGTGGCCCGTCATCCGTTCGGCGCGTACTTCCCGGAAAAACATCATTTAATCTTATTCGACCTCTTCAAGCTGATATTCATCGACCACCGTGGAAGATGTCCGGCAGACCTCGACATGCTTGCATTCATTGACGAAAGGGCTGACGGCACCGCGCCGCCATTGCGTGGGCGACGGCTTAATCGAGAGCACGAGCCGGCGGGCTGAACGAGTCGCCGGGTCGCTGCACAGGCTGGTTGGTTTGAGAGGCTTCTTGCGATGCAGATGTGGAAGCTTAAAAGTGATGTGAAATTCGTCCCCGCGAAAGATCGGGTGCTGGTATTTTCGGACGAACGTTTTTTGTCCATTCAAGAGAAGAACTGTGTCTCGCTGGTCGGGCGCTTGGCTCCTCTGTTTTCGCGCGCCGCGCAGCAGGATGTGGTGTTGGAGTCTTTTCCCTGCGATGAGAGAGACAGTGTGGCGAATATTCTGGCGACGTTGGGTGAGGGTAAAATTTTAGTCGAAACCGGCGGCGGGGCAGACGACCAGACAGCGCCGGTCGCTTCAATTAGCGACCCTTACATCACTTTCATCGGGCATGCCACATTGCTGTTGCGTCTGGGCGGCTTGAACGTCCTGACCGACCCTTGGCTATTCGTACATAACAAGCGCATCAACCGCCGACCCTACCCCGTAACATTTGACGACCTCCCCCGCCTCGATGCGCGCGATCTCCAGCACCTCGTTGATGAGGCGCAGCAGGTG
>CAXTRQ010000113.1:9047-19888 GCA_964246705.1 uncultured Pyrinomonadaceae bacterium | reverse complement strand
GCCTTGCTCGTTGTGTTTATCTAACCCGTGTTTATTTTAACCTCTCGTCCGTGGTGGCGAGCGCTGTCACCGGTGGGTTGTCTTAATCGAACCAGTGTGGAATTGAAACTTCGTCAAGCGTTTCGAGAAACAAGGATTAAAGAGAAAAGAGTCTTAATCGAACCAGTGTGGAATTGAAACTGAGCCGTGTCGTATCGCCTGAGCACACCTTGCAGTGAGTCTTAATAAGCTCGACGGAGTGCAATAGAAACCTAAGGACGCATGCATGTGGATTGGCGTGTCCAATCAGGGGCGTACTTTGAGCGCGCTTTTTGGCCGGCCTATGTCAACGCGCTCATAGTTCTTATGACGAGGAATATCTGGCATCTTCTTAGGCAAATCCACAAGATCGTCTATCAAAACATCTACACAGACTCCGGCGGCTTGCGCATACCTTAGCAGGATGGGTAAGGGCGGCTCGCGCGTACCAAGCTCGTACTTGGATATACTACTGCGAAATAACTCGTCGGCCAGCCCCAAGTGACGGAGCATCTCATTTTGAGACAAACCTAAAGTAGTACGAACCTGTAACAGTTTCTCCGCGAGCCGCACCGGTTTAGGTCTTGAAGAACTTCCCATCAGGCTTCTCCTCCTGATGAAAAGTCGTTAGACCTTGCTACCTTGCTGTTGGAGACATTTGGGACTAAGCTATGCCGAAGATTTAAATCCGCCTGGAGTCCGTAGCTCAGGATCTCCAAGGCGACACGGATCATCCGTGCTGTCGAACCTCGTTACACATGCTTAGGGTTAACTGCTGTCAAAAAGCGACGTGCTAAAGATATCAAAGCTCAGAACTACTTACCACATTAACCACATGATGTTGAGTGCGAAGTAGACTATCCACTGAAGGGAAAAGATATGGAGAAGGCGCAGGTAAGCAGCGAGAAGAAACTGACCGTGCTGTTACTCTGTTGGCTCTTTGGTTTATTGGCTGTCCATCGCTGCTACACAGGTAAATACCTCACGGCCGGTCTCCAACTACTCGCTTTATTTTTAGCCGTCATGACAGCTATTGCTAAAACTAAAGGCCCGCGTGCCATCGTCATCGCCATACCTTTTCTGTGGCTCATTGTTGATACCTTGCTCATTATCATGGGCAAGTTTACCGACAAAGAGGGCAAGCGGATCGTAAATTGGGTGTAATAGATCCCAGTGAAGACTATCTCGGTAGCCAAATTACTGGATTCTGATTTGATAACTACCGAAGAGTCTTACGGCTTGGTCGAACGGTGCGTACTTAACCCGGAGATCACGGCCGCAGAGATTCTGGAGCTTGACCTGCCAGCTAAGAACCGTGTCGAAGCCTTACTGCAACCGGAATTCTTGTTAGAGACACAACTGCGCGAGCTAGCCTGCGACTTCGCCGAGCACACCCTCCCCATCTTCGAGTCTCACGCTCCGGAAGATAAACGTCCGCGCAGATGCTTGGAAGTCGCTCGCTTGCATTTCAGGGGTAGGGCAAGTTCCCACGAATTAGGGGCAGCTATCAAAGATGCCAGGCCGTCGATGTGGCGGTTCCAAAGGACGGAGCACCGCAGCGCGTTCGAGGCCAGCTACGCCGTGCTGTTGCTTGAATATGAATGCATTGACGAGATGGCCCGCAGCGTGGCTCAGTACGCTCAATTGGCGGCGCATCACAGGGCTTGGGAGAGCAGGAAGAACAATGTAGTGCCGATGCTCAATAGAGAGAGAGAAGCTGCCTGGCAACCGGTAAAAATTATCAAGAAATTATGACTCCATGTTAGCAACCACGGTAAATATACCTCTTACCTTCTGCTACGGCGATAAGCGTCTTACCCGAGATAATCGATCATTGCATACTTGACGAATTGACACTCTAGGGTATCAATTCGTCTACCTTGACAATTAGACTCGCTAGAGAGTCTTTAGTTCTGTGTTTTCAATGATTTACGTGCAGATCGCGGTATTTACTTTTTACGAAGACTGAGCTATATAAGACGACTGAGGAGGTAGAGGTTTATGCTGTAATACTACTAAAAAATATTTGACCTGAAGCATCGGAGAGTGGAGCCCCTATAGCTTCAGGTCAAAAGGTTGGCTTTCATTTCTCTCGCCTTGGCGAGCCGGGTTTCGTGTACCCAGAAAACCTTTGTTGATTGTACCTATGCCCGCGCCTTTGTCAAGGAATTACCGAGAACCATTTGGGTAACAGTGTCGGCGCGTTAGCCAACGCCGCTAGGAGGTGGAAATGCCGGACTATAGGTTGCGGGTTGGGATGCGTCTCTTTAGAAAGGGGCGGGAGTACGTAATTGAAGAGCATCTCGGCAACGATGAGATGAAGATAAGAGATGTCGTCACTGACGTGTCAGTCGCCAAGCCAATTACTGAACTCGTTGAGGAGTTATATGCAGGAACCGTGGAACTGGCAGGAGACAGGCATTTCCGCATAGTGTTGAGAGAGCGGATGGACAAGACGCGTGTCACCGACATCAGTCAGCTCATTGACCATGACCCTATAAAGGTAGAGATCGTCAGGCGCTTCCACTACGTGAAAGAGCTTATAAGGGTGCAGCCGATGCCGAGATCCGAAAAGAATATGATCTTGCTCATCCAGAGGATTAGCCAAAATATATACGACCCTTCGCCGCCCTCATGGGTGACCGTCAATCGATGGTTTAGTGCTTACGAGGCAGCCGGGCGCGACGTGAGGGCGCTCGCCCCTTCTATAAAAGCGCGGGGTAACAGGAATCCAAAAACTACCGGTAAAGTTCCGGCCAAGATGGACGGAGAGGATTATGAGAAGGCACGCGAGGTGTCTGCGCTCATTGATAGGGTGATAAGAACGAAATACCTGATCCGTGAACGCCCATCAGTGCAATCCGTTTACCTGACGGTGGTCGATAGAATAAACAAAGAGAACCGTAATCGGGACGCTCGTGACAGGCTGCCGGTCCCGCACGTCAGCAGCCTGTACAAGGTCGTCAGTAAGTTGGACCCGTACGAGTCAGATATTGCGCGCTACGGGCGAAAATATGCGGACGAGAAGCACCGGGCGAACGGGCAGGGGCCGAGGCCAACCAGAGCGTTGGAGCGGGTGGAGTGTGACCACACAAAGATTGACATGATGGTGGTGGATACGAAGACTCGTCTGCCCCTCGGCAGGCCGTGGCTCACCGCAATCATAGACGTTTACACGAAAATGGTCTTGGGTATATACCTCGGTTTCCACAAACCGGGATCGCTCTCCGCAACACAATGTTTGCTGCACGCAATAAGACCGAAGACATATGTAAAAAGAGAGTACCCCTTCATTGAGCACGACTGGCCCACGTACGGAATCCCGGAGCTTGTCATCGTGGATAATGCGAAAGAATTCCACGGCTCACATTTCAAAGATGCCTGCCGGCAACTCGGTATGGAGTTCGACTTCTCGCCCCCAGGGCAACCCTGGTTCAGGGGGACTATCGAGCGCTGGCTCGGCACGCTAAACAAGAGTCTTCACGAACTGCCGGGCACCACGTTCTCGAACATCTTCGATAAAAAGGACTACGACCCGCAAAAAAACGCCGTCATCTCAATAGAAGGATTACTACGAATTATCCACGTCTGGATAATAGAGATATATCACCGGAGAGTTCATAGGGGGATTCAAGACGTACCTTATCGGAGATGGACGGAGTCCGTAGCAAAAGACCCCCCTAATCTACCACCAAGCGCAACTGACCTAGAGGTACTACTTGGTTTTGTTGCGCACCGGCGCATAAGTCGGTCGGGCGTTGAGTTGTTCACCCTCCTCTATAACAGCAGCGAATTAGGTCTAATCAGGCGCAGGCTGGGAGAAGGCGAGAAGGTTAGGATCAAATATGACCCTAATAATATTTCCATAATCTACGTATGGGACGACCTTAACTTTAGGTTCCTACCTGTGCCTGCTCTCGATCAGGAGTACACACATAACCTGACCGTCTGGCAGCACCATATCATCAGGAGCTACGCGCGCCGTTGTGTGCAAGGTCATGTAGACCTGACCGCTTTATGTCGTGCCAAAGATCTCATCCAGCAGATTGTTGAAGGTGAACGCCTGCTGGAAAAAAACATTGGTGGGATGCAAGGTATCGCGCATTACCTGAACATAGGACAGCCGAATTACGAAACATCCGTACAACCGCCGGAACTGCTGAGGGCTAGCGACCTTTACCACCTCCCGCCCCAACAGCCGAC
This sequence comes from uncultured Pyrinomonadaceae bacterium, assembly GCA_964246705.1. Lineage (GTDB taxonomy): Bacteria > Acidobacteriota > Blastocatellia > Pyrinomonadales > Pyrinomonadaceae > DASZCR01. The sequence goes on along the minus strand of CAXTRQ010000113.1, from coordinate 15,667 downwards.
TCCTGATATAGAAGCATCAGTCCGCACACGAAGCAATTCAGAGACATCGTCCATCATGCAACTCGAAGAAAATGACAGGGGCGTCAGGAGTGACGAAGGGCAAGTTTTAGTCGTATCTGAAGAGGGCTGGGTGGCCGATTACGACCTGCCGGTAGGGGAGTGAGCGGTCATGGATGACAATAAGAAGAATCCGGCAGAATTGTCCGACAACGAGCGGAAAGAACTCATCGAGCGTATTCGCATCACCTTCCCGCGGTTCGGCAGGGTGTTAGATAAGATTGCATACTGCCACGCCCACTCGAAAATAGCCGCCGAGCCCGAATGCCTTCTGATTACAGGCATTCAGGGGGCGGGGAAGACTACCCTGTGCAGGACATATGCGCGACAGTATCCGAAGACCCTCACCAGAGAAGGGAGAATTGTTCCAGTCCTGTCCACGTCAGTCCCATCGATTACCACTAAGAAGAGTCTGCCTACGAGACTATTGCACGCGTTGGGTGACAGCGCGGCCGACAAGGGAACGGCCGTCAATCAGACGCTTAGAATAATAAAGATGGTGAAGGACTGCGGCGTAGAGATGATCATTCTTGACGAGTTTCAACACTTCATAGACAGCGACTCCGACGTAGTTCTCGGCAACATTTCAAACTGGCTGAAGGATTTGATTAACGAGACGGAGAAGCCGGTCATACTAGTGGGCATGCCGCATTCGGAATTGGTATTGGCTGCCAACACTCAACTAGAGAGAAGATTCTCTATGCGTGAGAGCTTGGAACCTTTTGGCTGGAAAACGTCCGCCAATCGAGGTGAATTCACTGCATTCCTTAGACATCTAGACTGCAAGTTACCCCTGCCGAAAAGCTCGAACCTCGCCGGTCACGAATTGGCCTTCCGCATTTACTGCGCCACTGGCGGCCTTATTGGTTACGTAATGAAATTGGTCCGAAGGGCGGCCATCTTGGCCGTAGATAGAAGGGCGGAGCATGTGGATGTCAAGTTATTAGCCGAAGCTTATGATGAGCGCCTATCCTCACGCCGGCCGCGGGAGGCAAATCCGTTTCGGGGCGCGCTAGAAGAACTCAGCATCCGCCCGTTGTCACCCGCTAGCCATACGGTAAAGAGGAACAATCGTCGGTCGAAGCCGAAGGCCCATAATCAATCGGCCGACGACGTGTTAAGAAGAAAGCGCCGAAAATAGTTCCATGGAAAATCTGAATACGGGTGAGCCCTATCCGGTGAGGCTGCTGAGGACGCCTTCACCATTTATAGACGAATGCCTGATGGGTTATATCCTCAGGTTAACACAGGAAAACGGCTACGGAACGCCGTCTTGGATATTTGAATTGGCCGGATTGAAAGTCAACATGGCTCGCGGGGGCCATCCCGCGCTTTACCAAACGCACTGTGACTTAGCGGCCTTCCAGCAGATGACCGGTCTAACTGGCTCTGAGTGTGAGTAAGGTCAACTATCAACTGAGCGAATTCAACAACTCTGTGAGGGTGTCTGATCACCATTTACCTGTAAATGCCATAAGGTTTGGCTCGCCGAAGGTCTGCCCGGAATGCCTTAGGCAGAATGAATACTGCCGAATTGTATGGGATCTGCTCCCATTCACAGCGTGTCCCTTCCATAAAAGGGTACTCCTCGACAAATGCCCGCAGTGCAATAAGCGGCTGTCTTGGGTACGAAATCGTGTGAGCGTTTGTCGTTGCGGCTTCGACTGGCGGAGCGCAGTGGCTACCGACGCAAGCCTATCTGAGCTTAAGTTGTCCCGGCAGATATTAAAGCTAATCTGTCGTCCGGTCAGCGAGGACTCAGATATTAATGAAAACAACCCTATCTATGGACTTGAAGTTAGCGATCTATTTCGATCTCTAAGTTTCGTTGCCGACTGGTACCTATTTGCAGTTACGGGGCAGCGCTTAAGTACAAAAATTGAAAATGCATTATGTCATCAGACATATGCTCATGCCTTAAATGCCTTCGAGGATTGGCCGAATAATTTCTATACATTCCTTGACCATGTCAAATGTCTCAGTGGAAAAGAAATACGTAATAGTAAGTTTTACCGGGGAGCGGACGAGATGTGCGAAGAGCGCTCGCTACGCTTCATACTTATTGCTTTGGAAGATTATGTGGAAGAGTATGAATTGAACGCGATCAGTGATGGATTGATGCAATTAACGCCGCTTAGAACCTTCTTAACAAAATCTGATGCCTGCCGCTCGCTTTGCATAGAGCCAAACTGGTTAGAGCTGTTAATCGAACAGGGGAAACTGGAAGCCACACAACGATGGGGCGAGTTTGAAGAGTTAATTTGTGGCGGAAGTATCATGCGCCTTAAGGATAATCTGAGTTACTTGCTTAACATTCGAGCGGTAGCCAAGGTGTTAAGTATACTGCCGGCGGACGTTGAGGATTTAATTCATCACGGCTGTTTAGTAGCTGAGAGCGGGCCGGACGTGGACGGTCTACCTGACTGGAGGTTTAGTGAGGAGAATCTGTATCCTTTTATAAAGACGATCAGTGACCGAATAGTCATCTCTGATAGTGAGATGCCGAAAGATTTAATAGCGGCGACAGAAGTCTTGGGCAGGCTGAGAAGGCGTAATGTCGGGGCTGGACGCTTTACGTCCGACATTCTGAACCGGAATATTGTTCCCGTCGCGGACATTCATAGCCCAGGTTTCGCTGGGCTTCTTTTCCGAACAACTGACGTGGACGAGTATTTGAAGAGTTTCGGCGAGGAGTACGACGGAGAGGAATGCCGACCAAACTACGTTGCGAAATATAAACTCTGGACTACAGCCCTCATAGCAGTGAAGGAGATGAACTTACGCAGCTGTGCGTCTCGTACAGCTGCGTGGAAGGACGATATAAACGCGATCTGGGTAAGTCTTAATGATTTGGCCAATGTCGCTTACAGAGTCTTCAGACAGGCAGCCTGATCGTGATTGGTTATGTGAGATTAAGATGCGCCTCGGAACCCCTGCCGACGTAAAATTATAGAGTTGAATAGATGAACGGGACAAAAGAGTTCTTTTGTCCCGTTCATGATATCACGTTGGGTATAGATTATTGGTCTCAGCTAGTGGGTCGTTTGACATGCTTGTTGCCATTGTTGCGTGATCGTTTGTCGCCGTCGCAGCGGACGCCTCGCGCAAGCACCTGAACCTCCCAAAGCGTGCCGCCGTCGGCGGCTTCTCTCTCTTCTGACCGCACGTTTGCCACCCCATTCTAAACGGCGTCGGCTCCCGATTCCAGCCTCGCACCGTCGCTTCCAGCAAGTTGATGATCTCTGCGGTTGTTTGTGGATGCTGGCATTCCAACGCGCGCCGCTTGATGATCCGCTGCACCGACTCAGCCATGTTCAACCACGATCCGCAAAGCGGCGTGTACAACGGCATAATCCCGTGACTGAACATCCATAAGACGATCTCCGGTGTCTTGTGCCCGGCCAGATTGTCCAGCACCAGCAGCATCCGCAAAGTTGGCAGTTGTGCCGGGAGCGTAATGGGCCATTGCAAGTCTTGCTGCCAACTCTTCCATAACTCTCCGTTGGTTACCCCATCCAGCACAGGCTTGGGTGACAGCGTCGCTAAGATCGCGCTCAACTCCTCTTGGAGCCAAGCGTGCAACACTACATTCGGACAGCTTGTCACGCCACGGGCTCTTACCTCTCCACTTCCGGGATGAAACAGCGTCAACAGCTTGGCTGTTCCATCGCGCACATATTCGTGTGATTGATGAGCGGGACGCCCATCCTCTTGCCAACTATTTCCTGCATACGGCACGGTCTGAAATGGCCCCGCTTCATCCTGCGTCCAGACCACTAAACCCATCTGCTCCCCAGCCATGTAGGCCCGTTCAATCAACTTTTTTTCGCCGCTGCATCCGGATCAATGATTTTCACTTTCTCGCCGCTCTTGCGCTTGCGCATCGAGACGCCGGTCTCACACCACATGCGCGTGCGCGGCCAACTCCATCCCGCCTCTTTCAAGACTGCCCGAACCGTATAAGTGCTCACGGCGGGCAGTCCATCCGCAGCTTGGCGCAGCGCGCGTCGTAAAGTCATCAGTGACCAACTGGCTGTGCCGTCTTGCCCCGGGTCTGGTGCGCGACGCGCTTCTTGAAGAATCCGTTCCCGTGCAGCGGCGGCATAAGTCGGCTTGGGGCCACCACCCCGGCGCGGTTCGATGGCCTTCAGACCCTCATCGTTGAAGCGTGCGATAAGTTGTGCGACCGCATCACCGGATTTGCGGCCTGCCACGTGGGCTGCGGCGGTATAACTGAGGCCTTCAGCCACAGCGAGCAGTTGTTTAGCTCGTGCCACATGAGAGGCCGGTTCGTTAGTCGAGCGGGCGATCCGCTTCAGCCACAAGAGTTCATCTTGCTTGAGGGTGCGCAGTGGATGCTTTTGCTGGCGGCTCATCAGTAAACCTCCGCCGCATAGTCTAATCCTGATCAGCTGAAATGGCTATTCAGTTGTCAAATGACCCAGTAGGAGCTACTGACAGAATCGCGGTGGATAGACACAGAGTGGAAAATCTTGACAACGTTCAACAAGAGGAGTAGGGTAGCGGCCGTTCAAGTTTTTACCTTGCAGTTCTTCACTCAAACTTTGTAGCGTTCTTCGCAGTTTTGTGGTTAACCTCAGTCACACCAATTAGGATCGATAATATCACAAGAAGGCCTCACCTATGCTTCTGACATATAATCACTTCCGGTCGCAGATTTTCCTCGCGGACTCTCAACTTCTCTACTGCAACATCGTCTAATCTTTGGTAGCTGCGTCTAACCCGGCTAGCATGCGTTTCATGCAAACCGAGGTCACGCTTTTTCTCAATCCTGGAACCTCAGTGAGCCTACATTTTGAGGCTATCTACTTACCTTGAATTGCGCCCGATGAATTGAGAAGTGAATTCATTAAGGCCTTGGAAGAGAGGTGTGTCAAGATCATGCGTGATAACGTCAGATTCCTCTGCGCGGCGTTTATTCTACTTTCGCTTTCATGTGTGGGAGCATCCGCCAAGACTGCGAAAACTCGTGTCGAAACCACAGAACGGAACTTCCAGGCTAGAAAACGACCCACCCCTTTGGGTGACGGCCTGACAAGTAGAGCCGGCCACGCTGAAACATCTTTGTCCCGTTCAGGTGACAGATCCAGCGCAATCACCTTTAACCATGCGATTAGCACAGGTCATGGCCTGCAAGCTCAAACGTCCAATCCGATTGACGACGCGGAATTCTTCGTGCGCCAACACTACATAGACTTCCTCAATCGTCAGCCTGACCCGGACGGTCTCGCCTTCTGGACTAACTCAATTACCAGATGCGGCGACGATCCTGCCTGTGTCAGCGCCCGTCGAGTAGGAGTCTCCCATGCCTTTTTCGTCGCCGAAGAGTTTCGTCAGACAGGCTTTTTAATCTATCGTGTGTATAAAGCCTCTCTTGGCCTTCAACCAACCTATAACCAGTATTTTATCGACCGCAATGAAAATGCTTTTGACTCTCACTCCGATCGGATAGCTTATACGGAAGCATTCGTGCAACGGCCAGAGTTCTTGCAGAGATATCCGGCTACGATGAACGGGTTTCAATTCGTCGGCGCGCTCCTTGATACGGTGCATCAGAGTTCCAAGGTAGATTTAACATCGAGGGCAGTTTGAGCTGATTCTCGAATACGTCATGGGCATTACACAAACGGAGAGCCGGGCGCGCGTGCTTCGCAAATTGATCGAATATCCCGAATATATTCAGGGTGAGTATAACTCCGCCTTTGTGCAGGCAGAGTACTTCGGTTATCTGAGACGAGACCCTGACTTGGAAGGTTATGCCTTCTGGTTAGATGGGCTGAATAACAGCAATCCGAACAACTATGGCGAGCTGGTACATGCCTTTATCATTTCAACGGAATATCGCTCAAGATTCGGGATGCAGGAGGTTTCGATCAACCCGAATCAGGGGTCGGCGAGCGAGCGTGTTCCTGTGACCATTACGGGCCAGTTTACCAACTTCTATCCGCAGGTCACACAGGCGAGTTTCGGTGCGGGCATCTCGGTTGGCGGTGGCCCGGAGGGCGGCTTCGGCACAGTCACAGTCACCAGCAAGACCACCGCTGCGGCCGAACTGCTCATCTCCAATACGGCCGCGCTCGGACCACGCACGGTCACTATCAAGACGGGAGGCGAACTGTTAACTCTGGAAAACGGATTTTCAGTCTTGGAGAGACCCCCCTTATCCATATCCATACAACCTGATAAGGGACGGCAGGGTCAATCTCTGGCCGTCTCGATTACGGGACAGAATACACACTTCGTCCAAGGAACAACGGAAGCGAACTTCGGCTCCGGCATTACAGTTGGGCAAATCGGTGTAAGCACTCCGACCACATTAACAGCTCAGTTAATGATCGCACCGAATGCTGCCGTCGGGACACGACCAGTAACCGTCAGAACAGGAGTCGAAGAAATTGTGTTACCCAATGGGTTCCTTGTACAGCCGGAGGTGGATACAGCAACGCTTACCGTCCGCACCTTCTTACCGTCGGACGAATCTCCCGAAGGTATTAGCGCACCTGGACCGGCAGGGGTACTCATTTTTGTCAATGATAGTGAGG
>CAXTRQ010000113.1:0-9037 GCA_964246705.1 uncultured Pyrinomonadaceae bacterium | reverse complement strand
TTTTTTGTGTTTTTTTGTGTGGCCGCTCCCCGGGGGGCGCACGGAACGGTGGCACTTCAAGTTCATGCAACCACGCTCCAGATTGAAGCCCGTCTCTACCCTTCAAACGCCGGGCAGACTGTGGTCACACTGGCTCCGAACGAAACGAAGCAGGTTGACATAATCATGGAAGACGGCAATGAACTGACGGAGAACTCCACGCTTAACATAGATCAGCTTGTTGAGGGTATTCTCGACCGCAACTTTTCTGCCTTGACGTTGCGTTTGACAAAAGCCGATGGGGCCACCGTGGCGCTTAAGAGTCTTGATCTGGTGGCACTACTGGATGCTCAAGGTGGGGCTTCCACGTTCGTGACGCAGATGTTCACCCTCCAGCCCGACGGAACCTTAACACTAAACGACGTGACATCATTCCGAAGCTTGCTCCTGTCCCAAGCCGGTAAAATTCTCTTGAATGTACATGGCGAGGACGCCAATGGGAGGATACATGACCGGACGGCCGAATTCTTCGTGAGTGTTTACAAGATTACGGGTCACTTATCGGCATCGCCGTCCAACCCCGGCCTCAATACTGCCGGAATTTCCATAACCGGGAAAATTTTGAACACCAACTTGGTCTTCAATGTTGTTTCAGACGCGAGCGGTAACTTCGAATTCCCACTGCTTCCCGCCGGCAACTTCGAGTTCAACAGCGAGGCGTTCCAGAACGGGTTGTACTACTACGGTCAGGGCATACTGGTACTTAACGGGAACAAAGCCCTGAACGTGAACATGCTGGGCACGGTCGATCTGGTTAATGGCGTGATTCCGTTCACGGTTAGCCCGTTAGCTGAGACGACAGCGAAGGTCGCGAATACCTTAAACAATAATGTCGTCGCCGCGCCTGACTCATTAGCGAAAGCGGACCCGGCAGAAAGAGAACGGCGAGAGGCACTGGCATTAAAGAAGAAAATTGCAGCAACTCCTTTTACGTCTAGTGCCGTAACTGCCCCCGCCGACCCAACAATGGTGTCGGTGAACGTGACGGCTGGGCAGCAAAACACCCCGGTTTCGCAGACGGCAACGCTGACCGTACCACAGGGCACGAAAACGGTGAACCTTACATACACGGTCCAAACCGACGAATATCCAGACTTTGTACTCGCTCAGAGCATCTACAACGATACATGGAGCGTGGCTGTGCGTGCTGGTACTGCTGGCCAACAACTCTTCAGCAGTGGCAGGCAAATCAACTCACAATTGACGGTCGATCCCGTATGGCAAAGCAACGGCACCACTGGTGCCATAAAGCAGACTATCAATGTGGAGAGTCTGACCGCCAGCGGCTCGACTTCTCTAGTGCTATTTGCCAGTGCTATGAATGTCAGCGATAGCATTCTGCCCACGCGGGTGAACGCAACACTTGGACCCGACGCGAGTGTAAAGATCAATAAGGCCACGCCGGACTCGACGGTACCGCTGAACTTCCATAGCATCCCTAGGTCCGGTGCGACAAACGAGTTCGACCGGTTCTTCACACTTGATATATCTAAGCCGGACATGTCAACGGTAAAGAAGCTTACGGTCACGCTGCTCGGGCCAGGGTCACTCATGACCGTGGTGGACGAAGCACCCGGCGGCGACTCCGTAGAAGAGATTGACGAGCATACGCTTCGTGTCAGGGTGTCCATCAAAGCGATAGCTTCGACGGTAGCCAGTCAGCCGCCGCCTACCCATCAACTAAAATATCGGTTCAAACTGGTGGTGGATGTGAACGGCACCGAAGTTTCGGACGAGAAGGAGTCGGGTGAGCGTCGCGGCCTGTGGCGTATGCCTGACGGGTTCGCCCGCTACTCGACCAGGGATGCTGGAGGGGACGATTGGTGTTCGCGTGGCACATATAATTGGCTGACGACAAACAGCAGCCTGATTACAAAGATCAACGACATATCAGGTGAGCACGGGCGCAACATCGGACATGCTTCCCATAAATACGGGACAGACATTGACATGTTCCACCTATACACATTCCCGGGTGCGGTGAGTGGTGGTAGCAACTACGAGAAGTTAGTAGCAGATGTAAAACTGGCTATCAATACCGGGAGCAGTGATCCGGCAGTGGCGGCTCAGGCCACCGTAGCCAAGCAGCGCGTTACGGCTTGGGTGACTGCCACCCACACAGGGCTTGACGCTTTGGCTGCGAGCTCGACAGTGATCGAATTGAGGTACGCATTGGGAGCATCAACGACCGGCCTTAGCAGCGGCTGGGCGCGCGAGCTGCTCAAGACCGGGAAGACGACCGTAAGCGGCCAAATGCTCGACCTCGGTACCGGAACTTGGAATAATACCAAGTATATTCCGGTGAACGATCATAACGATCACATCCACATCACCTTAGATCGTAAAGTCTTGGGGGAGAGTAACTAGAGCTATCCACATGTAGCTCGCTTTGTCTTGCGTTATAAACATAACCGCAGAGGAGCACCCCTCTGCGGTTATGTTTATTTGGAGCGAGTTTATCAGCTCATAAACAGGACATTATAACCGAACTGTCCAGTTCAATGGATTATAAAGGCGGAAGCACCAGTCGGTGCTTCCGCCTTTATAATCCCAATATAGAACCTTTCTGCGGAGTAAATCCAAGTATCGAGAGAACCAACTGCCCACCTCACAAGAGCATTTTCTGCGGTTTCTGCCAAGCAGGCAGGTCAAATTATTCTATTTAACAGATCCCCTGTATTTACATTCTCCGCCTCACTCCTTATGCGCTTTTCAGAACCGAACAACCATTCGTGTTCGAGCATCTCATCGTTATCTTCATCTAGGCGAGCTTTAGCCTCCTCAAATTCTCGCTCCATCTCATGGAAATTCCTGTCCATCATATCTCTCAGTTTCTTATAAAAATCCTCAGGGTCTAGACCTTCTCCTAAAATATGGGCGAAAAATGACCGCTTGCGGTCCTCAAATAACAACGCGTTTGACTTATCAAGTTTTGGGGCCCTGAAGAACTTGCGGGACAGTTCGCCAGCACTTTCATTAACTGTCGCCGCGATAATTTTGGCGAGGACGAGTTGTCTGTCTTTGTCTGAAGCAGAAAAAAACACATTCTGATTCAAATATTTAGCGATCGGCAGAAGCCGGAAAAGGAATGTACCAGCCCTCGATATCGGATCAGGGTTGAAAATCGGTTGATGAATATCGAACCTTCCGGAGCGTTTCGCCGCTTCATCAATCTCTTCCATGTGATTCGTCGCTAGACAGTAAACCAGAGATTGTTCCTCGGCAGCTTCGTGCAGGCTGACCAACTTTGGGAGCATCCCTGTCAATAAGAATTGCAGCATGGAGGCACTGCCATCTCTTATCAATTTCGCCACTTCGCTCAACTCCCCATCTCTTTTGGCCTCGGGTTTCTGTTTGCCTCTCAAACTCGACTTTGGCCCGCGGCGTCGTAAGATCGGTTCAAACTCATCTAAAAGGATTACGGTCTGGCTCAACATCGAAAGAGCAGCGAAAACTGCTTTCGCCCTCCCCTCCAGTTGTTCTTGCCCCTGTACGACGAGATCACTCGGCGAGAGCATAACCAACGGGACGTTACTGCTCAGGGCTAGTGCTTGAAGTAATGATGTTTTACCTGTGCCAGGAGGGCCATAAAGGATTGCCGAGTAAGCCTTCTCCTTATTTCCAGCCTGATCCACTTTATACTTTGTCGGCAATGATGCCCTCATCACATGAGCGCGCATCTGTTGGAGACGGATGCCGATTGAAAGTCGCTTCTTAAGAGAACTTCCCGTGCTGAGTCTGTTTTTCATCACAGCATCTCTTTTGAAACACGACCGCTGCGGGCGGATGATGTTGCGCTGAAGGAGTTTAGCTGTGCACTCTTAATAGAATCTTGCGCTCATGTCGCCCGCTAATTTTCGCTCGCAATCTGAGCCGAGAGCAGTACCCAGCGGACGAGCCGCTCATCCGGTAGCAGCCCTTGCCCGCTTATCGTATAATCGAGTCCCGCGAGCCGCTTTTTAATACCTTCCTCAATACCGCCGTATGAGAGCAGTAGCGGAACTATCAAGACCTTGTTTCCTTTAGCCGTCGCGCGCTCAACCACTCTGCGTAATTCAGCCGCCGCCTGTGCACGCACGGGTTCTCCTGCGTCGTCGCGCACGGTCAGATACTCTATGCGCTTGAACCGGGAAGCAGCGCCCATCCGTTCCGCAAGCGCGCCCATGTCCGCCAGCCACATCGCGTTCTCATCCTCAGGGACGGGGCCGTGCGCCACCAGAATGACGACTTCACGCGACGGCTCGCGGCTGATGCTTTGGGCGCGAGTGAGCAGGATGTCTGCGACCAGCGGGTGACGGTCGAGCGCGGCGGCCATCCGAATCGGCACAGGAGATTTTACAGGCGTCTTCGGATCGAACGAAGCGTCCATCATCATGGAGTGTTCGCCCGTCATCGTGGAGTGGTCGCTGCCATGCGTATGATCCATCCCGGCGAATATCGCCAGGTCGGGTGGCGCGACAGCGCGGCGGCCCAGAAGGTATTCGGTGGAAGTAACGACGGAACTGTGCGAAGAGATGAAGAGCGGCACGGCGACGATCTCGCGCACGCCGCGCGCGACGAGCCGGTCAATCGCCTGCTGAATCGTCCGCTTGCTCGCCATTCCGAAAGCAACCTCGACGGGCATGGTTTTATCTATCCGAGACGCGAGCTTATCGACCTCCGCGTTCCAACCCTGTCGGCCTCCGTGCGCGAGCAGCAGGATGCCGTTCTTCGGACGACTTGCCTCTCCTCCCTTTTGACTTCTTGTATCAGGAAAGGCAGCTTGAGCAAGCGCGACTTGCGGCAGGAGAGCAAAGAGAAGCAAAGCGATAAATCCTATGGCAAGGCTTCTCTGAATTGGCTGCGTAGATTGTGTGTGTTTTTTTCGCATCTCTCTTCCCCGGCGTGAAATTATTCAGCAGTCAGTTCGTCGCCTCACTGTCAAGATTGATTCCAAACACCTCCGCTAACGTAGGCTCATCAGACACGCCGAACGTTGCCTGTTGCCAATAACAATCATTGACTGACTCGGTGAAAGCGGTGAATTCCGTTGGCGTGAATGTCAACAACACTTCGCCCGCGCGGACGTGCACGCAACAGCACGCTTCGCAACGCCAGACACAAACCTGAGAAGGAACTCCCGTGTGCGAGTTGTTCGTCATAAAGGCCATCATCCGTTTATCTCCTCGTAAATGATATTGGCGAAAAGGTTTCCTTCAAGATGGCTTCTTCCTCTTTAGAAGAAGCGAAGATTGATTCCCAGTGTGGCGCTGCGTCCGCGCGCCGGTGCGAAGACGAACTGCTCGTTGTAAAAACGATTCAGGAGGTTGTTCACACCCACCGTGAAGCCGAGCGTGTAACGCTCGCGGCGAAAATTGTAGCCTCCGCGCACGTCGTGTGTGACGAAGCCCGGCTCGGCTCCTCCGTTCGCCGCGATGAATTGCAGCGAAAGCCGCTCCTGCGTGTTGACGATACGCGTGCTCCATTCCGACCAGAAGCGTTTCTGCCTGTCCTGCCAGCGCAGGCCGATCACAGTCTTGAGCGGAGTGATGAAATCTAAAGGCACGTTGAGTTGCAGATCGTCGCCGCGCAAATAACTGACGTTGCCGAATGGAGTCAGGAGCGACCGGGCGACGCTTAGTGATGTTTCAACCTCGGCCTCGACGCCTTGAATGCGCGTGCGCCCCGTATTCACCGTGCGGAACACTTGTATGGGCGGATTGCCCGGGCCCTGCGAGATGGTGATCGGCACTCCGTTGCGATCAAACGCCAGTTGGCTCGTCAGGAAGTTCGTGTACGTGTTGTTGAAGTAAGTGAACGAGCCGCTCCAGCGCGACGTGCGAAACGCGAGACCCATATCAATGTTCAAGCCCGACTCAGGCTTGAGATCGGGATTGCCGACGACAAACCCGGCAGCCGAGCCGAAGTCCGTGAAGAACCGCTCGAATAGATTAGGCTCGCGGAAAGAGCGACCGACGCGCGCCGTCAGGCTGAGAGCTTCGGTTGGTTTATATACTACGCCTAGGTCGCCGCTGACGGCTGCATCGCGTACCTGCAATCCGTTGTTGAGACCCGTCAGGTTCAAGTCTTCGAGTTGAGACGGCGTGAAGAATGTCGGCAGATCGAATCCGGGCGTGCGCTCCGAGCTAATGTTGAAACGGTCGAGCCGCACGCCGCCGATGAAACGCAGCTTCCGCGTCACTTCGTACTCATCCTGCGCGAAGACCGCGAAGGTAGCGAAGGTGGCGTCGGGCACGCTCTTAGAGGTATCCGTGCTGCGGATCAGGTTTGGCGGAAAAACCGCGAAGTTAGGCGATAGCCTCTCGATAAAACGCGCATCGCGGTTGCGGTCGCGCGTGTAGCTCGCCCCGGCGGTCAGTACGTTGTGCAGGCCGAGCGTCCAGTTGCTCTGCGCGTCGAACCCGTAGGTTGTCGTGCGCGTGTTGGTCTCGCTGAACTGGAACGTGCCGGGAAAGAACGGCGGCGCTGCTGGCACGCTGAGCACGTTTGAGAAATCACGATCCTGTTTCTGGTAGAAGGTGCTGAAAGAGAGCCGTGACAGATTGGGCAGGATGTTTTGCCCTTCGTAGCGGGCGCTTACCTTGTCGCGGTTCGAGAACGGAAAGAACGCAGTGAAAACACCGACCACTCCGGGAACGCCGATGTTCGACGCCCTACGCCTATCGTAAGCCGCCCTGATGGATTGAGAGTCGTTAATGAAGAAGCGTCCGACGAACTGCGTGTTGCTGCCGTGATACTGCGAATTGAGAACTTCCGTCGCTGCATCGCTGGAGTCTTTGCCCCGGCCCGCGCGCGACACCGCGCCGGAGTGATAATTCTCGAACCTGTCCAATGTCTGTGCAACGCGGAAGGCGAACCGAGTGCCTGCGCCCGTGAGATAAGCCGAGCCGCGCCGCCCCGTCGCGTTAGAACTGAAGAAACCGTTAAAGCCGCCGCCGAATTTGAATCCGGACTCCTGGCGCGGCGGTGTCTCGCGCGTGATGATGTTGATCGTGCCTGCGAGCGCGTCCGTGCCGTAAAGAACGGAACCGCTGCCGCGCGCAACCTCTACGCGCTCGACCACGTCCACGTCCACGAGACCGATCTCGATTCCTGAATTCGATGTCGAGGTGCGCGTGTTGTTAAGACGCTCGCCGTCCACAAGAATGAGCACACGATTACTATCGAGGCCGCGAATGCGCGGGCGTACTTGAAAAGGGCCTTCGTTAGCAATACTCACGCCCGGCAAGTCGCGGAAGAGATCACCGACTGTGTTGAGCGCATGGCGTTCAATCTCCTCTCGCTCGACGACACTGACAGGCACAGGTGTATCGGTCGCCAGCGTCTCTGCGCGCGTGGCCGTGACCGTTACTTTCTCGGTGATGGTTCCGGGCTGGAGCTTGAACTCGATCTGCGGCGAGTCATTGCCCGCGAGCGTGATCTCTCTCGTATTGTCGGAGAACCCAACGCTGCCGGCACTGAGCCGGTACTGCCCCTGCGCCAACTCGGTGAATCGGAACGAGCCGCTCGCGTCTGTCGTGACGGTGCGCTCGAATCTTCCACCGCTCTGCCGCAAGCTGACAGTCGTGCCGGGTAGCGCCGCGCCGTTCATATCCGTGACGCGCCCGCCCAATGTCAGATGGCTGATGCTGCTTTGCTGCGCGAAAGATGAGAGTGAGACGATACCGGAAATAATTACCGCGAGAACTAAACTGCTTCCACGGCGAGGCCCGTAGGCTTTGCCACCTCGTAGAAAAGAGTCAAGCAGGATGAACATCAGAACTTCCTCTCACGCACCTATCCTCGTAAGTCTGAAGGGAGATGCATCACAATTAAGGGCGTGCTAGGATAGCTCTCGCACGCCGCTCGGGATTGAACACATGACCGGACCGGTCGCTGCAATGGAAGTCTCCGGCGTTCGCAGCGTCGGAGACTTCGCTTTTACATCCACGTTTAATATGCCATGCGTCACCGCTTTATCCGGCAACACGTTAGAATGTTTTTAATTCCCCATTTCGATCTCAATATTGGAGGTTTCAACTTCGCGGTGTCTAAAACATTTAGCATGGAGATGAAAATGAAATCCATTTTCAATGTCTCCATACTAAGGCCGGCTGGTTATTGTGTCAATGTTTTTTTCAGCGGATATTAGGTAACATTACGGCCGACTACCTGCCGCTGTTCCCGAGGCTGTGTGACCAGAGTCAGTTCAACCGCCGAGCGCGGGCCTTGCGCTTGGCCGTCGAGGAGTTGCGGCGCGCGTGGCTCACAGAGTTGGCGGTCACCGACGACCGCTGCTTCCTCCTCGACACCAAGCCCGTCCCCGTCGCCGGTTACAAGCGGAGCAAGAAGCGGAGTGACTTCCGCCGGTCGGCCGGTTACGGTTATTGCTCGGCCCGCCGCCCCCATTATTTCGGCTACAAGTTAGTCGCCGTCACGGCCTTCTCGGGGCTGCCCGTCGTCTACGAGATGGTCGCCGCCAACACCGACGAGAGAGTCGCCGCCGAGGAAGTCCTCTGCTCGCTACGCTCGTGCGACATCTTCGGCGACAAAGGCTTCGTCGGGGCGGACTGGCAACAAGAGGTCAAAGAGCAGTGGCTTGCCGTTGAGGAGACGCTCTAGCGAGTAGAGAAGTGGAGCTCCTTGCTTACGAGCGGTCGACAGATAGCTTCTGACGCGACAGAAGACACGTGCCCCATCAAGCGTTCTGAAGCAGCCCGATATTTTCTGTTGGAGTTTGATCATCCGCAGGTCGCGTTCCGAACCGTTGTTATCGAAGGGCACAGCCATTACAGAGGCTATGGCGACACTGTTCATACCACTTGTAGGGGGAGAAGCCATCACGGACAAGTGTGCCCTTAAAGTGGCGAATCGCGTTCAGGGGGCGAGGTGGCGCGCTCGACTTCACGTTCAAGTTCACGGATGCGCCTTTGGAGTTGATGGTTAAGTTGGCGCTCGCGGATAATCTCGTCGGTTTTGCGAGCGAGTGACCGTTTAGCGGTGGCGAGTTCTTGTGAGA
>CAXTRQ010000112.1:0-19920 GCA_964246705.1 uncultured Pyrinomonadaceae bacterium | reverse complement strand
GCTGAGGCGCAGGTAGAATGATCAACTCGTCAGCCGAGGTCTTGGGACGCACAAGCTGCGTTTTGACTTTGATGGTTTGCGGCTCTGAGGTGATTGTTTCCTCGGGGCCGTTTTCCCACCGATACCTCACAAATAAACTGACATCCAACTCCCCCGTAATCCCGCCCGGATGCGCGAACGGGCCGAACTGCTTACTCTGCTGCGCAGGGAGTTCGACGGGTGCAGGCAGCAACGACTCGACCACTCCTATCCCTTCCGCCCGTCTAACTTCCAATAGCGTCATGCCGCGCGGAGCGAGATTCTCGATGCGCAGCGTGTGGCTCCAATCCGACGACGGCGGCACAGAGTCGGGAACGTCGGATAAATTAGCGCGCGGTGTCTCGACAACCGGAATCTTCAAGGCCGTCGCTTCCTTCACCCAAAAGACTTTGCCGACCTTGCCGCTGACGACGATTTTAATATCCAAATCCCCCGGCGGAACTTCACCCGCACTATGATTGACCGGGATGTCAACACTCTGCTTGCCGTTAATATCAATGTTCGTCCTGAGCGGCTTCGGTAAGGCTGTCCCCAGAGTTTCCAGCAGCAAGTCGGCGTGCACCGTGTTAGCTTCTCCGTTCTGGAGATGCACGTTGTAGTGCCAAGGCTTTCTAGTTTCGATTAAGAGGGGATTGGGAAGGTTCTGAATCGTGACGTTAATATCCGTGGTGGCGAGCGCGGAACTTCGCAGGCCATAGGTATAGGCGGCGACGAGTAGGTTAGCGAAGACCGGATCGGTCGGATCGGGCTTGATGGTCTGCTCGATGGAACCCGTCACTATCATGCTCACGAGAGTGTTCGGGACTTGCTTATTCTCGCTGGTTAAGGCGAGACGACACGTGCCGTCGATGGTCAAAGCGGTGAATTTACTTTTGTCGTCGGGCCAAGCTCCTATCGACAGTCGCCCGAAGTAATCAATGTTCTTCTTTTCACCCAGATCGAAACGCAACTGCTCGACGGTACGGTCGCCGGATGTCGTCACGGCGCTGTAGATTCTCGGCAACGGTGCACCTTTGGGCGGTTGCGCTACCGGCAGAAAAGAGAGGCCGGTCGGCTCTGCGTCATCCTCGACGACGCCAACCGGCGAATCGTAGCAGCCATACCTTTTTTCTTCCTGAGCCTGTGCGTTGTCGTGGGCTTCATCTGGCTCGGGCCAATCGCCGAGTTCAAGCGTTCCTCCCCAACTGGTCAAGGCTGAGTGTTGTCCTGCGCGCAAACTTTGCAGCCGTATCCTTTGTCCTCGCATGGGAGGCAACTCTGTGAGGACGCTGAGCTTTGCCAGCGTAGAGTCCCGGTTGAAGTTTTCCAGTTTCTCGTCGCGTGTCTGGTCTGCCGGATCGAAGGTGAATTGTTCACGCACTAACGGCTTTGCGCCATGTCTGAAATTGAGCCTTATCTCCACCTTACCCGCCGACTCTATTCCTTCCATCTCAATCAGGACGGTCTCTCGGAGTTTCGCAGGCTCAACCATGAGCAGCGTCGTCTGTTGGGGCACAGGAATGATGATGCTTTCATAGTAGCCGAGTAGTTCCAGCGTGCCGTTGAAAGAGTTGTTCTGACGCCGGTCAATGCCGATGCGCCGCGCCGGATTGCCGTTCACATCTTCAATGTTCAGCACGAAGCTATCTGCATCATGTGCCGTGCGCGGGCCGACTTGCATCGGCGCGCGGCCGCCGGGGTTTGCCACTTCTCCACCATGCAGCGCCGTGTAAGCTCTCGGCTGCGGGTCGTCGCAGTTGATTCTGCCCAGAAAAACTGCGTCCTCTACCGGAGGCTCGGGCGGTTGCTCCTCTTTGGCTGCGACGACGAAGACGCGCGGGATTTCCGTCCATCGTTGGAAGGTGTTTGGAGAGCAGGCGGAGCGCCCCGCTTGGCGCAGACGTAAAGGCTGGCGGCAGTAGACCAACCAGACATCGGCGCACTTGTTCGCATCGTCAACGGTAATCGGCTCGCGCTGGCCGAGCAGCAACTCGCGGCCACTCGAATCAATCGCGATGCCGGGTTCGACCCATTGGCGTTTCGCGTTATCTACGCTGATATGCAGGCCGCGAACGATGCCCGGCCCATGCTGGCAGAGGTTGTGGCGCTCGCCCAGACCGGACAGATATTCCTGCTCGGAATGGAGGTCGGCGGCCACGAGCCGCTGTCTTTCTACATAGTAGACGCGCAAGCTTTCCATGATGACTCCCGTCGCTCAAGAAGTTCCTTTAGGTAAATCGTCGAGCAGTTCTTGCGCATCTCTGATGAACCCTTGAGCGCGGGCTTCGTTTGGGGGATTGATGGGAATTGTTAACATCGCTTCCACCACTAGGGCCGGGTCGGCCTTAGCGAGGTCTATCAGATTTTTAATGTCTTTGTCCTTGAGCCTCCGCGCGCTGGCATCGCCGATGCCGGGCACACGTCGCAAGTCTAAGGACAGGTCATCAGGCGGGAGAGCCGCTGTTTCTACGGGCACGTCTGCCGCTGCAACAAACACAGGCTTCGTGAGGATCGGGCCGACCCCGAAGCGCACGACGCGTCGTTGCTCGCAGTTGTCGTCATAGAGATACATCACCAGCGAGCCGGTTTCTCGGCGATCCATGCGCGGCACGAACAATTGGTCATTGCCAAGCTGCTCCTTGAGTTGATTGAGATTATTGAAGGTAAAAGGCGCGGTCGCAATCTGGTCGAAACCCAGATTGCGTAACTCCTTGAAGACATAGTCGACGGGCTGCCAGATGAAACGCGCGAGGCTCACCGAACCGGAACGCGCAGGCCAGCATTCGGTCTGCATCAGGCGGCGAAACGGCGGATAGGAGTTGATGTAGACGACCTTGCAAAGCTGCTTTCCGCGCTCACCCTTCTGTCGCCATAACCAGACTCTCGCAATCGGCACACCGGAGTCCGGCTCGCAGCCAAAACAATCGCAACGAAAATAGTTGTTGCGCCAGTCCTGTATCAACCAGAAGATAATTTCGTCGAATGTTCTGTTTTCGACGCGGCTGCCTTGGCGCAGAAGCTCGCGCTGAAGCTCGCACAGCCACTCGCGTATAAAACAGAAGCTATAGAGCGGATGATCCTTGAGCCATTGAATCAAGTTATCAACCGTCGTGCGCGCGCCTTCGGGGTTGTACTCGGAAGGAAGACTACCGAAGAGTTCTTTGATTCCTTTTCGATATCCCTCTTCCCAATCAAGAGCGAGCCTTTCCGTGGACTGGTCACAGTATTCCGCTCTCTTGGCATAGACTTCGTAGCCCTCCTGCGTCCGCGTGTATTCGCAGGTTTCGGCGGGGCTGCATCCACCTTTAGCAAGCGCTGTGCGCGCATCGCTGACCGTCTCCGAGTAGCGCACGAAGAGGTCTACGGCCTGAACCTGTGACTTCGGAATCTGCCACCCGCTGAAGTTGAGCAACGTGTCGTCCGGAGTGGGTGATCCCGGCGGCGGCCAATCACCGCAGGGGTCTTCTTCGAGTCGGCAATATTTGGTGAGGTCAATTCTGGATTCACGGCAAACGATGATGTCGTTGCCGCAACAATCCACCGCGTAACCGGGCATCACCGACACGAACGCCTCCTCACCACTCTTCGCGCCGCAATTAACTTCCAGACCGCACACCGCGCCCCAACCGTGGCGATAGCGTGCCAGCGCGGTCTTGCCCTTCACCCATTCGAGCAGCACGCTGAGATCCTGATCAGTCAACAACTGGCCGCAGAAGAACCTCGGCTGCACCAGACAATCCAACTCGCAGCAATCGCCCTTGCAGTCGGAACATCCGCAGTTGCAGAGATGGCCGCTCTTGCGCGGTGCTGAAATCATGGCGCTCATGGCTGATGCTCCTCATCTTGATATTGCTCGCGTCTGCGCCCCTCCCACTCATGATCCGGCACGACGCGAAACCAACTCTCAAACGTGCCTCCGGGGATTCCATCTCCCGAGGGCAATAGACCGGCGAGGTGATTGCCGTCAACGGGGACGCCGTGGCAATCCAGAATGAAATCGCACTTCAGAGAGATGTAGACGATGTGGTTTTCCAGATACGCATACGGCAAATCGTGACCGGTGTTGCGTCCCCTCATATCGTGTTTGCGGCTTCTCGGGTCGAGGGGGTAAATGGCGACGCACTCATCTTCGACGTGTGGCGGCTCGGCATAGGTGACGAAATCGAGGTCTTCGTAGCCGCCGCCGTACTTCACGTCGAAGGTGCAAGCGTTGACTCCATAAGCGCCGCATTCGTCGGACTCGTCCGAGGTGCGTTTCAACCGGCGGTCGAAACGCACCTCAAGCTGGCGGAGGCGTTCTAGACGCCTGCGCGAGATGACACCCCCGTGCGGCCAGTTGATAGAGCAGACGTGCGTGAGCGATTGGATGGGCGGACGCAGCGACGGGCGACCGAGCATGACAATATCGTCGGAGTGAATCGGCCTGCCCTGTCTGGCATGTACCCACGCTAGTGGAACGCAATGATGCGGAGGACAGCGCGGCTCAAGGCAACTGACGAAAGGCTTGTCGCTGGTCGGCGAATAACAGTCGTCCTCCGGACAGGGGCGCGGGCGTGGCCGCTCATAATTGTCGGTTTCGTGCTCGGGGCGATCATCGTTTTCGTATGCCTCGGCCTGTTGTGCCGGCTCGCGTTGATGTTCGTGTTGATGCACCAACGGCTCGTCGTCGCACCTGCCGTTGATTACCTTCCAGTGATACTCCGGCAATTCTTGATAACGCACCCAATGCCACTCGAATTCGTAGCCCTCGGAGATGCGACTGTATTCGCGTCTCTGTTCATCGCAACCGCCTTCGCTGTAGAGCACGGGAACCATCTCAATCTTTTTCTCTACGTAGCGCAGGCAGAGCAAAGGATAGAGGCGGCGATCTTTGGGGGCGTAGTCGCCCTGTTCCTGTCCTGTTGGGTGCTGCTGCTGCTCGTCACCGGGTTTTTCATTCCAAGGGATGGGCGGTGGCACAATCGTGCGATTGACGACGATCTCCCGCCCGCAGCAATCAACCGCCATTCCCGAGTTCACGACGACGCGATCATTGCGACACCCCTCGGTCGGGTGCTCGTGAACGTGAAGCCCGCACACGACGCCCCAACCGTGCATCACCCGGTTGTGGAGGTATCGGTGAGTCAGGTGATAATCCTGCTCGTCACGGAAATCGCGCGCCGTCATATAACGACCGGTGAAATATCTCATCCGCTCGATGGCGAGTTCTCCGCATTGTTTATGAGGCTCTTCGCTCATGTCCATGATCTCCCTTTCAAGCTAACACCGACTCTCTTTCGACAATGGTTCCCGGCGCGAGCCGCATGACGGAGGCTTCTCCTGCCGCTCCGGTCAAAACGGTATCCAGCCCGAGTCTTCCGCTTGGTTGCAGGCTCGGCGGCGCGTCCGTGCCGTATAGACAACCGAGTGCCGTCGAGGGTGTTGAGCCGATGATGGTGTCAACATCGACGGTTGATTGAACGCCGATGCGAAATGTTGGCTGCAACAGGCAGAGGGTGTAGTCAGTCTGCGCGGGCTTCTCGGCTTCAATCGCGCGCCGGAGCATCTGCTCGTCGTCGGCAGTGCGAATCCAACTCGCCGGGACGAAGACGCGAAAACGGTGCGCGTACTTATGAAAAACGTCGCGCTCGGGGTCTCCGGTGGAAACCAACTCTACCTCGCCTTCACGACAAAAGACGCCGACCTGCAAGCGCTTGATTACGCTGGCGCTCCACAGCGAGGCTGCTTGCCCGAGCCTGCTGGCCTGACCGGCGGCGAGAAAAAGATGCTCCCGTTCGCGGAAGCCTTCGATGATGATGGGAAAGCCCGAACGGTTCACGTCCTCTGTTTCGAGATTGGCGATGTTTGCCAGATAGACGGCGATGAGCGTGCGCAGCCCGGAAAGTTTCCCACACGGTGCGGATAAATCTTCGGCGCGGCGGCGAGCAGACGGCGTTTCTGTTCAGGCTTCCAATCGCCTTCGAGCGGGAGTGCGAGCCATTGCTTAGCCAAGTAGTCGAGGAACGGCCCGTCCGGAACAGCGTCCGGATCGAAGTAGCGCTCCACTTCATCAACCGCGCGTTCGATAGCGTCCCACTCCGTCTGAAAAACTGCGAGGAAGCGTTCCAGAAAGAGGCGACTCTCATCGTCGGTTGACCACGCGGCCGGCAGATATTTCAAATACGACTCGCGTGGATAATGAACCTTCAGCGATTGCACGACCGGGGTGCTGAAGCCGTCGCCCTGCACGAACATCTTCAAAGAGAGGAAGCGCCCGCCCATGCTCTGCACGAGGAAGTCGAATTTCCGGTCGGCGTTCTCTTCGCAATGCGGGGCTTCGTGGGGCGCGACGATTTTGTATGCAGGCTCCCACCTTTCATCCGTGTCGGTGGGCACTTCTTGCTCGTCTTCATGTGCGTAGGTATGCACCTCGATGCTGCTGCCGGGAGGAAGGGCGGAGACAGTCAGTTCGATGCGATGCCATTGGCAACGGTAGATGCCGCTATTGAGCGGCTTACTGCGCCATATGCCGGATGTCTCGTAGAGCAACGCGCCGGAGGCATCCTGCGCATCGACGGAGGTAACCGGATTGCCCTCGCGGTCGAAGACCAGCCCCGAAGTCAAAGCGGCGGCTGCGGGCGGCGCGGCGGCCTCGAAGAGTTCGGCTACTTCCTTGT
The DNA here is from genome assembly GCA_964246705.1 of uncultured Pyrinomonadaceae bacterium. GTDB lineage: Bacteria > Acidobacteriota > Blastocatellia > Pyrinomonadales > Pyrinomonadaceae > DASZCR01. The sequence goes on along the minus strand of CAXTRQ010000112.1, from coordinate 13,246 downwards.
AAGGTTTCTCGCCGCAACTCTTCCCCACGCAGTCGTAAACTCGAACCTTCAACTCGCCGGGAGCATGTAGATAGATAAGTCCGTCCGCATCCATCGCTAGACGCGAAAAGTTTGGCGGTCGTGCGGGAGGCGGGAGGATGATTTGCAGCGTGTCGCGTCCGGTACGGTGACGGTAAACTGTCCCGTCGCGGCCATCCAGCACACAGGCGACCATGCCTTGCGCCGCGACATCCACCGGCTCCCAATCAAGACCCGCTCCCCACACATGACGCAGCTTCCGTCCCTCGTCGGTGTAGGCGCTCACACGTCGGTGCTCGCGTTCCAGAACATAGAGCAGGAACGCGCCTGCCGCCGTGCGAACGGTTCTCGGCGGTGATGGTTTCTGACATCGCTGGGTCACCTTGTCGAAGGGGGAGCAGAGCGCAAGCTGGATTTCGGGTATGGGCGCGATTTCGGGTTTGCGCCGTCCACAGGCGCGCGCCAGTGAAGGTGGCAGACAGAAACGCCCGCGCTCGTCGAGCCTGAGCGATGGCGATGCAAAGAGGTCACGCAGCGCTCCGGCATCTTGAAACGTTTCGTCTTTTCGGTCTGCGGGTTCCAGTACAGGCTTGGCCGCGTCGGTTGCGTTGAGCAAATAGATGCGGCAGCTTGGTCGATGGCGATGCGCGTCCACTGGTCTGCCCTGTCGGCTCGTTCGAGAAGTAGCATCAGGTGGTCGCCGTGCGTGTGCCGGTAGATGCGCGCATGGTGTGAATCGAGTATGTAGATGTCGCCGTCGTGCTCGGCCACATCCGACGGATTCCAATCTGTGCGCGCGCCGACCGGATTCAAGATTTCCAATAGCGCCAAGCTATCGAGATCGAATACCTGAACGCGGCGATTGCCTGTGTCGGCGACGTAAAGCCGCGGCCCCACGATGGCGATGTTGGAAGGTTTATCAAACTGACGCGGGTCTGAGCCTACTCCGCCGACTTCGGGCAGCAGTTGGAACGTGCGCGAGTCGGGAGCAAAACGTTTGATATAAGATTCTTCGGCGCTTAACAGATACAAAGTATTCCCAACATCGAACGCCATGCCTTGAGGAAGAATCAGCCCTCCCAGACTATTGTCCGCAGAGGACAGCGCGAGCGGCCCGCCCGCCCTTGCAGCGAGACGCACGCCCTCTCTATCGCTGACGGCGGCTGCGACAATTCGCGGATCGGTCTGAGCCGTGCGCCCGAGCCAGCCGCTACTGCCACCGATGAGCCAGAATGTTTCGCCTTGAGATTGCATATTGACGCCTATTGATCTTGCTCCGGCTCGACCGTGATGGTGTGATTGCGCCCGAAGACCAAGCCATCGGGAGGAACCTTGATCGGCTGTAGACCTTCATGCCGTCTGCCATCCACAAACGCGTTCAAAGACAGCACGGCTACAACGTCCGGCACGCGCAGGATGGTGCTGAACAAACTCGTCGGAAATAGCTCTCTCCCGAAATCTCCTTGGCGAGGGTCAAGCAGTTTGTCGAGTGCTTTGATAATCGCCATCGTCACCGAGTCGAACGAAGCGTAGGCCACGGCGGTGACGCGCGCTTCGATGCGTATCTCCTGAAACTCCGGCCCCTTGACGAAGACCTCCGTAGTCAGCAAACGCTTCTCGTCAAACGTTGCGCAAATCTGCCGGATGAGATCGCCTGAAGCCTTCGGAGGTCTGTCTTCTCGCCCGCAGCATCAATCACAATCTTGAGCGAACCGCTCTTGTCAATCAGTTCAATCTTTTCCGACCCCTTGGTGTCGTCGAATCGCAGAATGCGTCCGGAGCGCGAGACCATGAAGCGCCAGTTGTTATCCGTCGGCTTGTTGTCGTCGGGCGGCGGAGTGTCCACCTTGCTCCACAACGCGCCGAGCACGTAGGCGCGACGCGGGTCGCCGTTTTCAAAAGCGAGGAGCACTTCATCGCCAACTTCCGGTCGGAGGAAGAGTCCGCGCTGCCTGCCTGCCATTGGCGTGACCACCCGCGCCCAACAACTCTCCTCGTCGTTGTACTGCACCAGCCGAACCTTCACCCGTCCAATCTTTTCGGGGTCGTCGAGATCCATGACCGTGCCGATCAAGATGCCGTTTTCGCGCTGCTTCATATCTCTTCGCGGCGACATTCAAACTGCGTGATGTAGCCGCTGTCTCCGATGCTATGGGTTGTCGAGGTGATGAAGTATCTTCCACTGAAACGCTCGCCGAGACCGTCTATCTGAATCACGTTGCCTGCGCGAAGTTCCGTCAGCCCGACGGTCGAGCCGCTGCCTTTGATCATATCTTTGGCAATCTCCTCGAGCGTTCTGATGGCGAGGGTCTTGGCTTCGGCTTCACTCTCGATGGGTTTGGTCGCGACAATCTCTTTGCGCTGTTTGAAAGATTGCTCGATGGCCTCCTGATTGCCCTTCGACCCGACTCCCTTCACCCCGATCTCGCTACGCTTGGCCGTGTACTCAATCTTTTTCTTGTTCAGCGCATCCCAACCGCGCACCGTCACCTCGCCGACCTGATTAGCCGTGGTCAGATCAGGCTTGAATTCAATCAGCGAGCGCCCGTATTCAAGCTGGTAGGTAATCAGTCTCACGTTGAGCGAGCGCTGGAAGCGCAGCACGGTCTCTTGCGACTGCCCGTTCTCTCCCTTCTCCTCGACAATGAGGTCATATCCGATGCGCCGCGCGCGTTTCATCAAGAAGATAATGTCGTACTGATTGTCTTGCAGGATGTACTTGTACTTATCCTCGCCCGGTGCGCTCGTGGGCAGGATTTTGACGCCCAGACGCTTGCCGACCTGCTGCGCTATCTCGGTGTCGGTCATGTCCTCGTAGGCGCAGGTCTGCTGCTGTGTGCGGAGCTTGTGCAGGAGGTTGAGGCCGCTGATCGAAAGGGTGGAGCCGCCGCCTGCGGGAAAGGACGGGCGCAACGCCGTGATCTGTCCGCGAATCATCAAGCGCAGAGAGTTTTTTCCGTAGTAGCCCATCCAGAGATCCAATTCTTTACCGGGGTCAAAGAGGTCGCTGTCGCTGTATTTGAATTTGCGAGTGGCCGCGTCCCAGTTGTTGATGGTTATCTCGAAACTGTCGATCTCCTTGATGTTGTCCTTGTAGCTGACCTGTAGAATGTCGCGTATGACATTCTGGCCTTGTGGGCGTCCCTCGATTTTGACCTCGAAATACGGGACATAGAAGTCCTGCCCCGAAGCGATGGGAATGACGCCCGCAGTTGCCATCACGTCCTCCGGTTCGGATTGCCGAAGACATCAAGCGCCGGGATGATTAACTCCGTGCCCGGAATCAGATGTCGAGGGTCTTGGAGAACTGCTGCGTTGGCCGGTTCCTCGGCGATGTGACGCCACTGCGCGGCGTCTCCGTATTCTTGAAACGCGATGTTAGCCAACGTGTCATTGCGTCGAACCTTCCGGCGCTTGGTGTGGTCGGAAGATTGCAGATTCAGTTGTTGCAGTTGTTCTTCGAGCGTCTTGTATTCGCGGAAGGTGACTGCCAGCGCAGCGCGCAGAGGAATACCCGAGGGGTTGAAGACAGTGAACTTTTGCTGAATGCTCTCGACGATGGCGCGGAAAGAAAGTCCTTTGCCCCAGACAAAGCTGAGGCGCGGCGGCGCATGTGTTCGCGATTGGATTTTGACCAGTTGATAAATCGGCTCGGTCAACTCGCGGACATCGCGGACGGGTTGTTCGCCCATCCCGAACTGGGTCGTGTCGAAAAACAGTTCGAGCGAAAGTTTCTCGTTCTGCCCGCGAATGAACTGGAGAATCGGCGAATCTATCCCGGGAATCGCAATCTCGGCAATCTGTGCGCCCTTCGAGAGCGTGTATTCCGCCGGATTAAACTGGACGGAGATACGATCCGGCAGACCCGGCCCCCGGTCTCTCGGATCGACTTCGATGACTGCCTTCACTAACGCCATGATGTCACCTCAATCACCGGCGTCAAACGACGGGGACGCCTGCCTGCGTAGCTGCGTCGCTTCACGCACTCGCTGATCCTCGCGGTGTTTCTCACCCAACCTGCTGATGACGAGCCGCACCAGTTTCTCAATCTGCGCCGCGCTGAGCGGCAGTTCGCCTTCGACAACCGAGACTTCACTGGTCAACTCCTCGACATGTACTGCCATTTATGCTCGGCCTCCGTTTATGTCCGCCAGCTTCATTTGAGCCGTTCCAACCCCTGATGAGCGAACTCCACCGTCTCGACGGCCAAGTTGCTCTGCGCGGCGCTTAAATCCGATCCGACCCACTTGACGGGAAAAGCCTGTAGGACATTAAATTCGAGGACATTGTTTTCTCCCGAAGGATCGTGAACGAGAATCGTTCCATTGCGGAATTTCATCTTGCCGTTGACCATATCCTGATACCAGTCCCAGAGAACTTTGTTGACGATGCCGCGCTTGAGCGTCAGATTCGACTGCTTGGTGCGCGTAGCGAATTTCCAAGTATGTGTATTAAGCCCACCCTCGCGGAAATCCTGCACTTCGGTTTCGTTCTGGAGGCCGGAGCAATCGCTAAAGCCTCCGGGCGGCAGGTCGTCGAAGGTGACGGTGAAACGAAACGATGGAATCGGGTCTTTTCTGGAACCTGTTTCAGGCAAACTGACTTCCTCCTGTCTCCTGCAAGACCTCAATGCCGTCCTGCGTCTTGCCGATTAAGACCACCACGAATTCGGCTGGATAAGGTGGCTGCACCCCGACCTGACAGACAACGCGAACGCGCTCTATCTCCTCGGGCGGATTGGTGGAATCGTCGCACTTGACGACGTAAGCCTCGTCGGGCGTGCTGCCATCGAGCATCCCCTGACGAAAGAGCGTTTGCAGGTAGGAGCGCACGACGCGATCCATCTGGCTTCGCAGCAGCCTGTTGTTCGGCTCAAAGACAGTCCATTGCGTGCCTTGGTCAATGGCTTTTTCAATCATCGAGAGCAGGCGGCGGATGTTGACGAAACGCATCTCGAAGTCGAGGGTGCGCGCGCCGTAAACGCGTATGCCGCGACCGGGAAAGGAGCGGACGACGTTCACGCCCGCGTCGTTGAGGTTGCCATGAGAAACATCGTTCACGGCAAATCGCACATCAAACGCGCCTTCCGCTACCTCGTTGGCCGGAGGCTTATGGACGCCGCGCATACGGTCGCTCCGCGCATAGATACCGGCCACATGACCGCTCGGCGGAATGTTGCGGACGAGTCCCGTCAGGCGCAGCGCATCGTCCACCTTAATCCAAGGGTAATAGAGCGCGGCGAACTTGGATTGCTGAAACTGTTGACGCCATTCAATCGCACCCTCCGGCAGCAGACCTTCCGTTGAGTCCACGTCGGGCGTGTCGAGGATGGCAACGCGGTAACGCAGTTTCTCGCAATGGTTGATAAGCTCCTGTTGCAGGAGAAACATCTGATTCGGATTGAAGGCGGGTGGAAATTCCGTCTCAGGCTGTGGCAACGGCGGAGGCGGAGGCACGACATCCAAATCGTCGCAATCGAGCGGCAGCGGCTTGGTCTTCGCGGGCACGCGAAGCTTCGACATAACGTCGGGCATGGCGACCACGCTCACTTCGTTAATCCGTTCAAGAGCCGTCAGACCTCTGGGCATATCCGGCCTCTCGCCCTCGCCGAAGAAGTGTTCGGGCGCGAGCGTCGCCAATCCGTCCGCGCCACCGTCGAGCCGACCTTGAAGAGCGCGTATCGACACTTGATTCCGTGACGGAGCAACCCGCCCCGGCAGCGTCCAGCTAATGGGCGGCGCGACCAAACTGGAGGGCAGCGCATCCTGTTCGAGTTCAAACACGTTCTCTGTTCTGGGCAGATTAAAACCGAGCGGGTCGCGCACCTGTTGCTCAGTGCCGTCGGGAAAATGAAGAGTGAGTGAAACCATCTCGTCTCCGCGCATCATCCAGCGCACCAATACCTCGTTGGCCCAGACGCCGGGGCTGCCAGCCCTCAGGCTCAGCACCTTAGCTCCCACATCGTTAACGATGTCGAGCGATGCCGCCCTGGCCTCTTTCTGATTAGCGACGCGAACTATCCAGCAGGTCTGCCCGCCGTTTGCGAAGAAGCCGTCCACCGCATATGCCAGATACCCTTGAGCTATTTTTCTGCCGAACACGTTGGTGAACTGCGCGTAGCTCTCGATTTTTACGGGAGCGTGCAAGGGGCCGCGCTCTGCGATGCCGACGAACCCGGCGATATCTGTACGCAGGGGGCCGATGAGCGGCGAAGCGGTGTCCTGCCGTTCAAAGTACACTGCGGGCCTGCGGTACTTTCGCATAAGGCAATCTACTCAAGCGGCTACGTCTCTAGTTCCAGATTTTCGTGGGCGATCTCCATCGTCTCAATCATCACTTCGTTATTCTTGGCGTTAAATCCGGCGCTCTCCCATTTCGATACCCACCCTTCAAAGAAGCGCCACACGAGAGCCGGCTGACGCGCTTCGTCGAGCAAGGTGATAGTGCCGGAGACGCGTTTGGTCTTGCCCTCAATTACCGACTTGCGCAATTCCCAAAGGTCTTTGCTTTTGGTGAACCCGCGCTTGAAGGTGATGCGCGTGTACTTACGCTTGCCCGGAATCACGCGCACCGTGATGTCCTCGTTGCCCTCGCGGTACTCGATGACATCGGTTTCGGTCGTGAGGCCGGTGATTTCGGAAAAGCCGGCCCTGATGCCCTGAATGTCTACGATGAAATTGAAAGAGGTGAATGGATCGTCTCTGTCTCCACTTCCGGCCATGTTTTTGCTCCTTATTGCTGGACAGCTTCGACGGTCTTCTGCGAGATGCGGAAGATCACAAATTCGGCGGGCTTGACCGGCGCGATGCCGATTAGGCAAATCAGTCGCCCGTTATCCCAATCATCCTGCGTCATCGTGGTGCGGTCGCACTTGACGAAGAAAGCCTCGTCCGGCGTGACTCCGGCGAGCGCGCCGTTGCGCCGGATGGTGTGCAGGAACGCGGTGATAGATAAGCGGATGGCCGTCCACGTCGATTCGTAGTTCGGCTCGAACACAGACCACTGCGTTCCCCTGTCGATGGATTGCTCGACGAAAATAAACAGCCGCCGGACATTGATGTACTTCCACATCGCATCGGACGACATCGTGCGCGCGCCCCACACGCGGATGCCACGACCATCGGGGCGGAAATCGCGTATCACGTTCACGCCCTTCGGATTCAGGAGGTCGTGCTGTTGCTTGTTGAGAAGATATTTGAGCGGCTTGTCCTCGCCGCTCAAATCGCGCGTGATGATGCCGCGCACGACTTCGTTGGCGGGAGCTTTATGGACACCGCGCTCCACATCCACGCGCGCGTAGATGCCTGCGAGGTGGCCGGTGGGCGGAACGAGCAAATGGCCTTGCGGCGTGTGCGCCGCAGCCACGCGCACCCAAGGCAGATAGTACGCGCCGTACGTACTATCCTGCGGCGGTCGCAATGTTGAGAGATTGCCGTCCTGCTCCCCTTCGGTTGCGCTAAGAATTGCAAAGCGGTCTTTCAGCGTCTCACACTGCTGCAAGATGTCCGACCGCAAATCCGGCAACTCGACCTCATCAGGAATGGATATCAAAGAGATGTCCCGAATGGCCGACAGTGCCAGCAAGCCCGTCCTCTTTGCCAGTAGCGGGCTGGCCGGGAGTCCTCTGTAGTCGTCGGCGCTCGGCTCTCCGTTCAAGGGGCCGCCACCGGCGAGCTTTACGTCGGGAAATGCCGCGTCGGCTGGCCTGCCCGTTACCGTTAGATTGACCAATCTTGAGGCCGCATTCACTACCGTCTGCGCGAAATTACTGTCTGTCGGTACAACGGACAGGTTGTTGAAATCCTCGATCAGTTCCGGCTCCTTCCGGTTTGGGTCGCCCAACTGCGTTATATCAGTCGGATCAATAAACGGGTTCGGAATACCGTCGCGGTAGTAAAGCAGCGTTATCCGAAACCAATCGGCCGTCGGTGTACCGGCTACTGCCAGCGAAGCAGACTCGATGCGGACGAGAATGTTGTTGCCCCAAGTGCCCGGCCCGAGAGCGGTGGCGATTGTGTCGTTGCCCAGAGGAGCCGTTGCGTTAACGCCACCAGCCGGGGTGATACGAGCCACGAAGAGCCGCTGCCCACCGTTATCGAAAAAACCGCGAACAGCGTACGGCAGGAATTTGTGAACTGCCTGACCGGGCACGCGGTCTACATAGCCGCCGAACCAGCGGTAATATTCTTCCCAACTCGTCACGAGGTGCGGCGCGGTGGGGCCGCGCTCGGTCTGCCCGACGAAACCGGCTGTACTCGTACTGACGCCTTCAATGGGGCGGGCTCCCGTGCTGATTTCCTCTACATAAACTCCGGGCGCGAGATACTCAGGCATAGCGGTCTCCTTAATTAATCGGAATACGGAACTCGGGCACGACTACCGTCGCGCGGTTTCGTATTTGGACATCCTGCTCCTGCAAGATGCCGTTTGGCGCGCGCGCAATCACACTCGCCGGTGTGTTCGGCTGAAGCAAGCTGAGATAGAAAAACCATTGACCATCGGCGGCGGCTAACGACTCGCCCGCCTGAACTGAAACAGTCACCTTTGCGCGTGGAAGCGGTGCGCCGTTGGCGTTGAGCACGCGACCGCGCAGGGCTGTCTGCGGCAAACTGTTCTGCGTGCCCGCGACCACGGGCACGTCCGGCACGTCGAAGGATGTTCCATCCGGCAGGACGATACGAAGTGTCAGCGCTTCCAACTCCTGACCGCTGCCGATGGGTATGACGAGCACCCAGTCACCGTTTGAACTGGTCGTACAACTATTAAATGGCCAGTCGTTATCAGGCAGGATGATGGAGACGACCGCTCCTTCAATCGGTTTGCCGCCTCCAATCTCGAAGAGGCTGCCGTAGAGAAGTGTCAACGTGCTTATACCTACCGTCAGGTCGGGAAACGGATAAGCCGCGCTTGGCTTCAGATTCAGAACCGGCATGTTGGCGGGGTCTAACGGAAAGTCCAACACTTGTTCGAGAGATTGATAGAAGTCGCTTTCGATGCGGAGCCGAAAGCGACCAGCCGGAAGCCTGAGCGACGGCCCGTCGGCGGTGGTGACTTCGTTCAAAAATAGATAGACGCCAGTCGGGCTGATGTCCGTGCGTAACAGAAACGGCGGGTCGAGCGGTGTGGGAACATCGAAGATTTGCTCGACCAGTATAAACCGAACTTTTCCGGCGAGAGCCATCTTTTCTAACCTCCCACCGGATTCTCCGTAAAATCAGTAGTCCGTTCCAGAATGCGCCCGGTTCTCTGAGTACGCTGCGAATCAATTCTGGTCACGCACACCTCGTATGTGACCGAAAGGCGATAGGGTTGCTGCAATACTTCCCAGACCTCGGAGAGTTCGCGCAGATCGCGCTGGCACATCTTGATGTGCAGTTCCTCTGCGGAACCTTGCTGCTCCGAACTCTCTAACAGCAGAATCGGATTGTCGTAAAAGATTTGCATGGAACGGCCAAGCACCATCTGGTCGCCCTCTGTGCTGTTGGTCGAGGGCGTGAGCAGATAAAAGAGATTTAAGGCCAGCGGCGGGAAGCGCAGCGTGTCGTCCTGCTGCGGAATCCGCGATGGAGGCTGGTTACGCAGGAACGGGTTCTCCTGCACCTGATAGAGCCAGAACGAGAGGCGGCGGTCGTTCTTATCGCTGACGACATCTGCCGGGTTCAACAGGACGATTGCACCCTCTTCGGAAATATGCTGCGTCAACGTGGTGTCGTCCTTAAATCCGTTCCACAGTGTCTTGCGAAGGAACTTGCTTACCTCAAGGATGATGGTGTAACCGCTCACATTCAGCCCCCGTTAAATGTCATCCTCATGCTGAATCGGCCCGAATGACGCCCGGTACTGGCTCAGGGATTCGTTGAGCTTTTGCGATAATCCCATGGCGACGGCGGGTGAGATGATGACGCGCAGGTAGATGCGAGGCTCGGTCTCCGTGCGACCTAACTGGCCTAAGTCAAGAAAGAAATCGAATGCGTTATGAGCGATCTCGAAATAGTTCGCATACCTGCCTTCGTCGAGTTTGGAGCGATCTGCCTCCGCCATCTTCTTACCTATGCTGTATGCCCCTTCAATGACATCGGAGCCTTTTTGCACCATTCAGCCCGGTACTGGTACCGCGCCGTTTTCTTGAATAGATGCGAGCGTCTTTTGTCGTCGACTTTTTTTGGCATCGCCTGAATCTTTCTGCGCCGTTTGCAGTTCGACCTGCGCTTTCTCAAGCTCTTCTTTAGCCAGCCGTTCGACGTTGGACGCCGCCGCCATCGCTGCCCCCGCGTTATTCAGACGCTCTGCATAGGCATTGACATCCGGCACGTCGAGCCTCGTTAGGTCGTCCTCGCCTTCAAGAATCAGGAAGTACTGCCGCAACACGTTGTTCTTGGCTTCCTCTTTGTCGGCGTCGCCGTGCAGCGTCGTCAGATCTTTCAACAAATCGCTATCTTTTGTTGCCAAGTCCACTTCGGCTTTGTATGCCTGCGCCGTCGCAGTCTTGGCTGCCTCAGCATTAGCTAAAGCAGTCTTCTTGCTGGCGACCTTGAGCTGAAGGTCGGCGACTTTCTGGTCGGAGTCAGCGACCTCCTTTTGACCTTTCGCTCGCGCATCTTTGACGAGCTTTTGGTCGGCAGCAGAGAGGGTCGCTTCGAGTTCCCTTTTCTCTCTATCGAAGTAGCTCTTCTGGGTTTTCTGCTGCTCTTTGATAGAAACGGAAGCCTTTTCCCAAGCCTTAACTTTCTGATCAATCTCGGCGACAGCCTTGCCCAAATCTGCAACCTTACTTTTCAGCAGGTCAATCTCGTGATCGGCCTTAGCTTGCGCGGCTTGCTTCTCTTCCAGTTCCTTGTTGAGCTTTGCGAGTTCTGCCGCAGGGGAGTCTTTCTTGGGACTGTCGTTCTCGGTAGAATCCTGCGGGCTTGTATCGTCAGCGGAGGTGTCGTTAGCAGGTGTGTCGGATATAGGGGTTTCGTTCGGCATAGACCATCTCCTTTAGCGACTTAACGTCCATCTTTATGCATACCGCGTTCCACGGCTTTTGTGTTGATGATGGAGACGGCCTAAGTAGCTGTCAGTAGTAGGAATGGATGGCAGGCGCGGCAGTTCGTGGCGGAAGGCTAATGAGAGGGAAGTGTAAAAGGGGTGTTACACATCCGGCAGGCAGACGGGCTTTAATCCGGCTCTGCCGCCTTTGATTACATAGCAAAACTCAACCGTCACAGCGTTGTCTCTCCGGCTGTTACGGATGTGACAACTGAACCGATACTTACGCGATGACAAATTCACACCGCGTTTGGTGTGGGAACAAACCAATGTCGCGCGAGATTCTACGGATGACGTGCAACAGGTGTGTGCCATTCGATGGAAGATTGAACAGTTGCACCGTGAATTCAAACAAGTGACCGGGCTTGAGCGTTGTCAATGTCGCACGGGGAGAATCCAACGCAATCACATCGCGTGTGCGATGTTGATCTGGTATCGTTCCAAAGAGCCGACTTATCAAACAGGCCGGACGGTTTATCGAATCAAGTTCGGGCAATTATCCGAGTACTTGATTCAACAACTGAAATCTCCGTCCGTTAAAATGGCTCTTGCGTAAGTCCTAAAACTTATGGTGCTTCCTCACGCTACGACGGGCGATGCGTGACTTGATGGCACAATCTCCATTTATGAATATGCCTCTACAGCCGATTTACCTCCTTGCAGATAGCCAGCTCTTGTTCTGGAGGAATCAAGGAATTCTCTTCCTCAATTCGATCCGCCAGCTTCTCATACATGATTCTCCTAAGGCTGCGTACATAGGTGCTTCCAATGGTGATGCTCCGGAATTCTATCTCATCTTTGAGGCGGCCATGGAAGGCATTGGGATTCATAATTGCAGAATGCTCCTCTCCTCCTTCTCAGCAGAGGATGAATCATTCCTGAATGATGCTGACATTATTCTATTGGCCGGAGGCGATGTCGCAAAGGGTTGGAACGTATTCGATGAGATGGGCATCAAAGAACTGATCATCAGAAGATACTATGAGGGAACTATCTTGATAGGAATTTCCGCCGGGGCCGTGCAACTCGGACTTTATGGATTGATAGACGGAGGGTCAGCACTTGAGGAATTGCTCGATACATTCAAGCTCATTCCTTTTGTCATAGATGCCCATGACGAGGGTCAAAAATGGAGAAGGCTTAAGAGAGCAATCCGACTGTTAGATGGCACTGCTAAAGGCATCGGCATACCGACCGGCGGAGGGTTGATTTATTATCCGAATCAAAGCATCGAAGCGATTAAACATCCTCTGTATGAATTCTCAATTAAGGACGGGGAGATCAAGGAAGCTTTACTAATACCAAAAATGAAGGGGTAGCGTAAACGGCGGGCCGCGCCACCTGCTTCCGTCCGTGGAGACCTTGCAGGCGATAGCGGGCACTGAAGGACTCAACACGGAAGAACGCACGCGCAAAAATTTCCTGTTGGCCTTCTCGACGAGATTCGTCGCGGAGCGACCGGACGAACTTGAGAGAGTAATCGAACTTCGCCTGAGCGATCCCGTCACTGACGACGCGCATTTCGCGCAGTTGCAGGCCGCTGCCAGCTTCGACGCTGAGGATAGAGTCTCGAAGATTAAGGCTCCGACACTCGTCTTGACAGGAGATGCGGATACCATCGTGCCGCCGGGCAATTCTCAAAACTTGTCGGAGGCAATCACGGACGCGAAACTGACCGTCATCGAAGGCGGCAGCCACATGTTCTTCATCGAACAACCTGAAAAGTTTAATCGCGCCGTCATCGAATTCATTAAACAAGTCGAGAGTCAGGGGTCTAAAGTCTGAAGTCAAATAAAATTATGAGCAACGCAAGAAACGCGAGAATCACGGGCACAGGAGCATTCGTCCCTGAGAAAGTGCTGACCAACGACGATCTCAGCCGGATGCTCGGTGAGGACATCAACGGGTTCGTCTCGCAGGTCATCGGCATTCGTGAGAGACATATCTGTTCCGAACATGAAAGCACTGCTGAGCTGGCGACAGGGGCGGCCAGACGCGCGCTCGCAGCCGCGAACGTGCGAGCCGAAGATTTAGACCTCATTATTGTGGCGACCGACACGCCGGAATACATCTCGCCAGCTACCTCCGTCGTCGTTCAGTATCAATTAGGGGCGAAGCGTGCGGGAACTTTCGATGTCAATTGCGCCTGCGCCGGTTTCGTTACGGCGCTCGACACGGCATCGAAGTTCATCATTGC
>CAXTRQ010000111.1:0-20150 GCA_964246705.1 uncultured Pyrinomonadaceae bacterium | reverse complement strand
CCCGCCCGACTAAACGGCCTTTAATCGTCTTCGCTTCTGGCGCGAAAATTTTTTTCAACGCAACAAACACGTTGCGCGCCAAGACGCAAAGAAAACAGCTAATCTTTTGTCAGGAACTTTTGCAGTTCTTCGCGTGTGATGACGCCTTCACGAATCAGGCGCGCCGAGTCGCCGCTGACATCCAAAACGGTTGAGGGTTGAGTCGAGCGCGCCGCGCCTCCGTCAACGATGAGCGAAAGCCCTCCGGGGAAATAGCCTGCGACTTCCGAGGCAGTTTGGGCGGGCGGCTCACCCGAAGGATTGGCGCTCGTCGCCGTCAAAGCCCCGCCGCACGCCCGCACCAGAGAGCGTACATCCTCATCGTCAGGCAGGCGCACGCCGATGGTTGCCGTGCCTGCCGTCAATTCTTCTGCAAGTTCAGGCCGCGCTTGAACGACCAGCGTCAGAGCGCCCGGCCAGTATGTCTCGCAGACAGTCTCGAAGAGATTTGAGCGGCCTGCCATAAAACGTACCGCCTGCGCCGCGTCGCTAATCAAGATGAGAATCGGCTTTCCCTCTTCTCGATTCTTCAGCGACTTCAAACGACGGAGCGCCGCACGGTTGAACGGGTCAACTCCGAGGCCGTAAAACGTGTCGGTGCGAAAGGCGAGACACCCGCCCGCAGAGATACTCTGCGCGGCACGTATGCGCGTGGCCTCGTCGTCGGGCAGAATCATCACAACTATCCGGGTCAGATTTTCACGGCGTAGCCGAGGCCATCACCGACCGGCAGCACGACGGCGCGCAGTTCCGCGTGTCGCACAAAAAGTTGGTTGAACTCGCGCAACGCCTGCGTCGAAGCCGTCTGGTCAGGCGTTCGTATCTCGCCCGCGACCTGCCCGCCCCACAGAAGATTGTCCGCGATAACAACCCCGCCTGTGCGAAGCATCGGCAGAGCGAGTTCGAGATAGCGCCCGTACTCTTCCTTCACCGCGTCGAGAAAGATGAGGTCGAAGGTCTCTCCGAGATTCGGCAGGACTTCGAGCGCGCGTCCGCGCTCAATGTGGACGCGTCGGCGCAAGCCCGCGCGCTCAAGGTAATCTTCGGCGCGCGCGATCATCTCATCACTCGGATCAATCGTCACCAAGAGGCCGTCATCCGGCAGAGCGCGCGCCAGATGAATGACCGAGTAGCCAATCGCCATGCCGATTTCCAGAATCCTCATGGCATTGATGGCACGCGCCGTAATTTCGAGGAACAGTGCCACCTCTCGATCCGCTATCGGCACTTGATGTTTGGTGGCATACTCCTCCATCTCCGCGAGCAACCCCGTGTTCGCAGGCAAGAGACGATCAAGATACTCGGCCTGTTCGCGCTGAACGATGGCATCAATGCGTGCTTTCATAAGCCTCTCTTCGTTGTTGTAAAAATGTTTGTGATGCAGGCGGAGAGTCTGGGCCGGTCTTTCCCGGCATGCATTTTTTTCATCGCCTTTCGTGTCCGTCCCCGCCTCCAATGATAAACCTCTCGACTGTATCGGCGAGCCGGATAACAATCTGCGTGAGATTGTTTTGCGAGCCGGCCAGTACCTCTATCTGTTTATTGATTTGCGCTATCTGGCGGGTGTTCTCTTCAACATTCTGAGTCAGAGTTTCCATCCGCCCGGTTAAACCACCTATTCGGGAATCGAAGTTGGCTTGGCTCTGAAGAAGAAACTCAATCGCTCTCTCCATCTCTCCGCCGGTCATCGTCTTATCGCCTTTCTTGTTCTCTTGCTTCGAGTACCCCGGTGGTTTTCATTCGCTGCTAGGCATTTCATATCACCTAACAAAGCGGCGGGCAAGGGCTTTCGGCGGGAGGCGGAGCGTCAATAGCAATGGCGACTCAAAATGTTTTGAGTCGCCATCTCAACTTGGCGGTTTATCTTTCAGGTGTCCGATTTATCCGGCGCGTCGTCATGCCCGACCGAGACGTAGCGGCGGGCTAGTCCGAGTTCACGCAGTTTGTGTTGAAGCGACTGGCGATGCATGCCGAGGATGTTTGCCGCGCGCGTCACGTTGCCGCCTGATTCTTCCAGACAGCGCGCGATATAGCGGCGCTCAAACTCGCGCCTGTCCTCGCGGAAGTCCGACGTGAAAGGCACGCTCAGCGCGGCCGGTTCGTCCGCGCCCGGCGCTTCTTTAATCGTGCTGCCGCCGCCTTTAATCTCCTCCGGCAAATCGCGCGCGGTGATCTCATCGCCTTCGGCGAGGACAGCCGCGCGTTCGACGGCGTTGCGAAGTTCGCGCACGTTGCCCGGCCATTTGTATTCGATGAGACGCCGGAGCGCCGCCGGAGCGATGAGGCGCGGCGGCAGGTTGTAGCGTTTGGCGGCGAGGCGCGCGAAAGATTCGGCGAGCAGAGGGATGTCTTCGCGCCGCTCGCGTAGGGGGGCAATCTCGATGGTCACGACTTGCAGACGATAAAAGAGGTCGGCGCGAAAACCGCCCGTCGTAATCTCTTGTTCGAGCGCGCGATGTGTCGCGCTGACGATGCGCACGTCCACAGGAATTGATTCCGAGCCGCCGAGCCTTTCGATGTGTCGCTCTTCGAGCGCACGCAGCAGCTTGGCCTGCACGTTTGCGCTCATGTCTCCGATCTCGTCGAGAAAGAGTGTGCCGCCGTCGGCCTGCTCGAACTTGCCGCGCCGTCGCGTTGCCGCGCCCGTACACGCGCCTTTTTCGTGGCCGAAAAGTTCGGACTCAATCACTTCCGAAGGCAACGCGGCACAAGTAACGGCGACGAAAGCGCCGCGTCGCCGCGCCGCGCTACGCTCATGCAGTTCGCGCGCGACCAACTCCTTGCCCGTCCCTGATTCGCCGCGCACGAGCACGGTCGCGTCGGTTTCAGCAACTTTCTCAATCATCGCGCGCACGCGCCTGACGGCCTCAGAAGCTCCGATGAGCGAGCCGCGTTGTGCGCCTTCAATCTCGATGCGTTGCTTGAGAGACTGATTCTCTCGCCGCAGTCTAACCGTCTCCAACGCGTTCTTGACGACAAGTCTCAGGTCGTCAACTTCAAACGGCTTCGGCAAATAATCGTAAGCGCCGGACTTGATGGCATCCACGGCCATGCGTTCATTGCCATGCGCGGTGATGAGAATGACGAGAGGTCGTTCGTCGCCTTTGGCAGCGAGTTCGCGCAGGAAGTCGAGGCCGCTTTCGCCCGGCAAATTCACGTCGAGCAATATCAGGTCGGGTTGGCGCGCAAGGCTCATCGCGCGTGCCGCCTCGACGCTCCCCGCCTCCTCAATCTCGTAATTGAAACCGCCGAGAGCGCGTCGCATCCCGTAGCGCGCGGCCTCTTCGTCGTCAACGATGAGCACGCGCAGCATCTCTCTTTTCTCTTTTTCAGAAGTCATCAATAATCCCATGCGGCAAACGACTGCATGCCGCGTGCCAGAGCGTCACCGCCTTTGCTCTCTTCTTCTTGGCGACTTTGCGTCTTGGCGTGAGCATAAGTTTCACGCTGGAGACGCAGAGTCGCCAAGAAGAAGGGGCGTTGAATCATAGTTCCCTATCACTCGTTTGATGTTGCAACAGGCTGCTGCTTCAGAGGGACTGCAATCTCGAAGCGTGCGCCCTCGCCGTTTCGTGAAGGCGCGAGGCGTGCGCGGCCTCCAACTTCTTCGATGCGCTTGCGGACGATGGAGAGTCCAAGCCCCGTGCCGCGCTGCTTGGTCGTAAAGAACGGCTCCCAGATGCGCTCGCGCAATTCGGCGGGAACGCCTGCGCCTCCGTCTGCAACCGAGAGGACGAGCATCGCGTCCTCTTCCCTCGCCTCGATTGTTACACGCCCGTTCGACGCAGTTGCCTGCAACGCGTTCAAGAGCAGATTTGAGAGCGCATCGTGAATTGCCGCGACGATTGCCCCGTCGAGTTCGAGACGCAGTTCATCTGCTCCATTATCAATGATGATGTGACGCCTTGCGGCTTCCGCCTGAGAAAGCTGCATGATTGAGCGGACGAGTTCATCGCTGCAATGCGGGGCATCGGCGGGCGGCGCGTTGCGCGCAAAGCTGAGCATCTGCGTCACGCTGCGATTCAAGCGATCCGTCTCGCCAACAATCAAGTCGAGGTCGCGCGCATACTCTCCGCGCAACGCTTCGTCCTCACGCATCACCTGTGCGATTGACTTGATAGCCGAAAGCGGGTTTTTGACTTCGTGCGCGACGGTCGCGGCCATCTGACCGAGCGCCGCCAGACGCTCTTTCTGCGCCAACTGCCGTTCGAGCCGCACGTTTTCTTCCACCAGCCGCCAATCTTCAATGGCGACGGCCACCTGCCCCGCGAGAATTTCCAAGACGGCGCGCACGTCATGCGTCAGTGCATCCGGCGCAGCATCCACGAGCATCAGTCCGACCTTCCGATTATCACGGCAGAGCGGATACGCAATCTCAAAACCATGTTCGCGTAAAAGCGGGTCGGCCTCAATTGGCTCCCAATCGCGCGCACGCGTGCGCGCTAGAATCTCTGATTCCCAACGCATGCCGGAGGACTGCGCCGCCGTCGAATCTGAGAGCCATGCTGCTCCGTTTTGCTGATTGTCGTCACCGATATTGAGTTTGCCAAGTTCGCCGTCCGCGATGAGTTGAACACGCCGCAGGCTGAGACCTTTGGCGGTGCGTTGTTCGACGAAGCGCAGGAGTTCCGGCAGTTGCTTATAATTTCCTGCTTGCGCGCCGATGCGCGTCACGACATCTCTGTAGAGCGACGCCTCGCGCTCGAACAGTTGGCGGAATCTACGGTCGAGCCAGCGACGCAGGGGTGCGGCGACGAGCGCCAGCGTGAGTATTAACAGCGATTCGATAGCGCCCGCGCGCAGGCCGTAGCGCGCCGTGAGCCATTCGCCGATAGTGCGTATCCCGTAGAGATAGACGACCAGCACGACCGCCGCGAAGGACGCGACGATGAGGCTCTCTTTGATAATCAGTTCGAGATAGCGATAGCGATAGATGTGATAGGCGAGCAACGCGGTCGGCACGAGCGAGCCGAGGTTGGCTGCCGTTTGCAGGTAGAGGCCGAGCGTCGTGCCCCTCGCAATCCCCAACGCATAACAGTTGAAGATGAGCGCGGCGATGCCGACGAAGGAGGCCGCGAGCGTTCTCATCAAACGTCTCTCGCTCGGCACGGAGGAGCGGCGCGCAATCAGAAAATCGGTGATCGCCACGAGACACAAAACATAGGTCGCCCAGAGCGCGAAGGGCAGCAGCAGAAAAGCGAGTTTCTCGAACATCGGTCGGTATGGCTCTTTCCAGAGTTTCGGGACGGCGACGACCAGAAAGAGGATGGGGATGTAGGAGAGATAAACGCGCACGCGCTCGTGTGTTTTCAGAACACGTCCGCGCGCGTCGGCCCATAGATAAAGATGTGAATGCAGCAGCAGCGAGTAAGAGAGCGTAATCGAGATGACTGCAATCGAGTTCGAGAGCCGCAGGAGACCGCCCCAGTGCTCGCTTTCGAGCCGAAGCATGGAATGAAGCGCGAGCTGAAGATTGCAGCCATGCCAGCCGCCCATCGCCAACGCGAGAATCATCAGCACGCGCTCAAGCGGGCGCAAATTGCGACGACGTTTCAAGAGCAACGCGCCGATCCAGAGATGCAGCGCGGCAGCCGTGCTGTAGCCGATGAGTTGGAGAACTTCGAGCGGCGACATAATAAAAAAGACAGGCGACCAATGATAAGAAATCTTGCCTTAATCTTATCACTGCTCGCCTGCGTTTGACGCCGTTTGCAAGTAACTCTTAGATGTAAAGCACCTCCGGCGCTAAATCTACGCTCGACCGTAGCTCAAATTCAGTTTCGGTCGCTGGTGCTGGCGGACGAGGCATCGGTCGCGGGCACGAGCGTAATCTCCGTGCGGCGATTGCGGAGGCGGCCTGTCGCGCTCGTGTTGGCGGCGACGGGATTGGCGCTGCCCATCCCATTCGACTGGATACGACCGCTGTCCACCCCTGCGGAGACCAGACGACCGGCCAGAGCTTCGGCTCGATCCTGCGTCAGCCTTTGCAATGCGTCCGTTTCGCCGCGACTGTCCGTGTAAGCTTCGATGACAATCTGGAAATCAGGATTATTCGCCAGCAGCGCGGCCAGAGGGTCGAGGGTCGAAGCGGCTTTCGGCGAAAGGTCTGCGACGCGCGCACCAACCCACAGCGAATCGGGCAGGACGAGCACCAGACCGCGCGCGGTCTCTTTCACTGTCCCGAAGCGACCGAGCGTCTGCTTGAGCATGTTCGCCGTCTCACGCTGTTTCGTCGCGCGATCTTCTGCCGCATGATGCGACTCCTCCGCCGCCCGCTCGCCTTCGATGCGAGCCAGTTTCAAACGCGCATCATCGCTCTGCGCGCGTAGCGTCTGTACTTCATCACGCAGTCGCGCGGTCTCGGAACGCAGTTCACGCAATTGCTGGTTGGCATTCAGAGCGTCGCGTTCGGCCAGTTCGCGCGCGTGCTCTTCACGGCTGAGTTGGGCGCGCAAATCAGCAATCTGCTGCGTCGCGTTGGCCGCCGACTCTTCCGCTTCGCGCACGGCGTCGTCGCGCTGTGCAATCTCTTCGCGCCGCTTGCGCGCCGCCGCACGCGCTTCGGCCATCTCTTCGGCTTTGACCGCCAGACTTGTCGTCTGTCTCGACAGCGCGTCAACCTCTTCTTCCGATTGTTTGAGACGCCATGCGTTCTCGGCTAACAAAAGCTGCGCTCTCGCTTCATTCAACTCGTTGGATGCGTCGCGCTCGGCTCCGGCGAAACGCGCGAGGTTGATGGCCTGTCTTGCGCCGAGCAGAGAAATCGGAGTTTTGATGAACTCCTGATCTGCGAGGTCGGGCACGCGTGTGTCGTTGAAGTAGTCGCTGGTGTTACCGATGTACTGGACATTGGCGGTGGCGACTTCGGCCTCGCCCGGATCGCGCGGCGGCAAATTCTCAAGCACGACCATGCGGCTGGGGCCGCGCACGAGAAAGTGCGGCTCGGCGGTGACGATGAGCGCGAAGGTTTGCAGAGGCGTCGTCACGTCAATCTTTGAGTTGATGATAAAGCTGCCGCTGCGTTTAATCTCGCCGAGATTATCGGCGTGGCCTTCGGGCGAAATTGCCCACAGGACAAACGTCGTGTAGATGCTGCCGAGTTCGGATGCGCGCGGAAGGTTTTTCAGTTCCAACTCGACACGCGTATTGCGCCGTCCGCTGCGTTTGACTTTGGCCTCGCCGGTCAGACGCGGCAGGCGCGTCGTCCCACGGAAACGCACGGTTACAGACTGGTCGAGCGGATAGGTCACGGCCACGGTCTGACGACGCGCGTCAGGCTGCGCCGAGACAGCGGCGGCGAAAATCAGCAAGACCGTCGTCGCGTATAGAAATTCAACTAATCGAAAAGGAGAGCGTGAGCTTTTCATAGAGCCTTTACTCCTCAAAATTTATGCCTTAGTCGGGGCGCGTTGGTCGGGTCAAAAAAAATTCAAACCCTGCGCCGGGAGTCCTGTCAAACGATTGATGCCGGATGGACGCGGACTCGTTGCCGCGCCCCTGCGCCTCTGTGTGAAAGAATTGACGGTCTATCTGACCTTAGACCGGGCGCAGCGCCGCCTACGGCTGCATTTTTTTTGGGGAGAATTTCTATCGTGCGGGTCTTATTGTCGCGCAGCCCGCCGGTCGTGGACAAATTGCACGAGCGCGATGGCTACGGCATTAAACAGGAGGATGTGGATAAAGCCGCCCTTTCCCAAGAGAAACGTCCCCACACCCCACACCAGAAAAAGAACAAGCGCCAGACACCAGACCATCTAACCAAAATCCTCTCCGCCCCGTAAAGCTCAACTCTATTTCGCGGCGGTCTTGACTGAGCCTTTCGGAAGTTCGACGGCGCGGAGTCCCGTCCGTGCCGGGTCGCTTCCGACAATCACGCCGCCGCCACTCGATGGCGCGACGGCCAGCGAGCGCGGCGCGAAGGCCGTCGGCGGCGAGACGCTCTGCCGCCCACGCTCTTCTTCGACCTTCCAGATTAAAGTCCCGTCGCGTCCCGAAAAGCCGCGCGCGAAGGTTGCGCCAGCCGGGACGATGACATCCAGCACACCGTCTGCGTTCAAGTCGGCGACGCTCGCCGACTCTGCGTCAATCGCTCCTTCGGCAAACCATTTTGTGTTGCCGTCAATCGTGCTGATGACGGCAACTTTGCCGCCCTTCGTGACGACGATTAATTCTTGCGCACCGTCTCCGTCCAAATCCGAGGCTGTCAATATTCCGCGCGGCGCATCATCTCTGGTCGTGATGCGACCGAGCGGACTCAAATCCGTATCTTTCAAGGCGATGATTCCGACTTCTGTGCCGACGACGACGATCTGCCCGCGCGGCGTTGCCAGTGGGAGCGGCGGTGTGGTCAAAGGCTTATCGAATTTCGTTGAGTTGAGAAGAGCACCCGTCGCGCTCCGCATTTCGAGCGTCGCATCCGCGAGAGCAATCAACAACCCGCGATCCGTCTCTCTGACAAAAAGCGCCGGAGCGCCGTAAGGATTCGCCGCAAGTTTCGTCTCGGAGGCGGTGCGTCCGGTTTCGCCGTTAATGACATAAAGCATCGCCGGATCAGCCGTCGCAGCGACCACTTCAACTTTGCCGTCCCCGTCAACATCTTCGACCGTCGCGCTGGTCGCGCGCCCTGCGAGCTTCGCGCGCCACACTTCCTTTCCCGTGTCGCTCCTGAGCGCACGGATGCCTTCGTCGTATCCGACGATGACGTAGAGCCTATCCGCCGAGCGCATGATAGCAGGCGTGAGCGGCGCAACGGCGCTCGCCGTTTCTGCGCCGCGCAGTACGTCGGGTTTATAGCGCGCCGTCCACAGCGCGACGCCGTTTGTCCCGTCGAGCGCAAAGACCATCCCGTTGGTGTTCACGCCGAGAAGGTCGAAACCCTGACCCGCGCGCAACTGCGCGGGCAACGGACGTGCGACCTCGCCCGTTGCCGTTCGCCATCCGGTGTTCGCGGGCGGCATCAAGACGTTAGCTTCCGTGACGCTCGCTTCGCCCTGCAAGGCGTCAACCGGAGCAGCATTCGAGAAGGAACCGGTCTCGCCCATGGCGGGCGCGACGCGCCAGAAATAACTGCCCGACGGAAGCGTTCTGACAACGTACTGCGTGCCGACCACGGCCTCGTCGAACACGATGTCTTTGAAAGCTTCGTCGGTCGCCAGTTGCAGGCGATATCGAGAGATGCCCGGCTGGCCTGTCCAGCGCACAGTAATCGTAGCGGTAATCTGTCTGGCGGCGGGTGGCGTGCTCTGCGCGTCCTTAGTGGGCTGAGACGCGCTCGGCGGCGAAGTAATTTTTCGTGTCGTCGCTTTTTGTGATGCGCCCGCGCGTGGTTTGGATTTCGTCTGCGCGGAGAGTTGCGTCGCCGGAAGCAGCATCGCGCAGAGTGTGATGATGCAACAAGCTCTGGCAGACGAGAAGACGATTTTCGTTATCATGGGGCCTCGTTCAATTTATAACCGACGCCGCGCACTGTCAGCACGTAGCGAGGGTTCTTCGGGTCAGCTTCGATCTTGCGGCGCAGACGATTGATGTGAGGATCAACATTGCGCTGGTAGCCTTCGTACTCTGTGCTCCACACTTCGTCGAGTAGATCGTTGCGCGACCATGCGCGCCCCGGCTCGCTCGCCAATCTTTCGAGAATGTGAAATTCGAGCGGCGTCAGGTCAACTCGTTCACCAGCGAGCGTCACCTCATGCCGCCGTTTATCAATCACGAGTTCGCCTACTTCAAACCGCGCGCCGTTCGGAGATTTCTGGTCGGTCTGTTGCGTCCAACGTCCCGCGCGCCTGAGCAGCGATTCGACACGCACTTCCAATTCACGCGGGCTGAAAGGCTTCGCCAGATAATCATCCGCGCCTGCCTGAAAGCCCGCCACTTTATCTTCGACCCTATCCTGCGCCGTCAGGAACATGGCGGGCGTTTGTACGCCGCGGTCACGCACGCGCTTCAAAAGTTCCAGCCCGCTCATCCCCGGCATCGCTACGTCGAGGATGAAACAGTCGAAGGTGCCGGACAGCGCAGGCTCCAACGCCTCTGCCCCGCTTTCCTTCTCTTCGACTTCATAACCCAAGCGCCGGAAATATTCTGCCAGCAGGAGGCGCATGCTCAGGTCGTCGTCAACAATCAGCAGTCGTAAGCTCACGCGTTTTCAGTTTTTCTGTCCCGGTCAGTTTGAGATGGAGCATTGTACGGGCGCAAGTTTCATCGCCGTGTGAATGAATTATAGCCTAAGTATGCCGCATCCGAAGCGCGAGCGCCATGAGCCGAAGCGCCAGCGCCATTAGTTCGAGCGGGACGTGAAAGCCGGATGGTTTCGCCCACCCGTCACGTCTTGACGCTTCCGCCTCGCGCTACGTATAGTTTTAATTTACCATTTGCAGGCGGTATCTGCTTCCCTCCGACAGTGCGAGACGGCTCGACGGAAATGTTCACAGCGAAACAATGCGCGACCTACGGCGACTATTAATTTACCTGAAACCGCACTGGGGAAAGTTCACGCTCGCCTCTCTCGCGATGCTCGCCGTCGGCCTTTTGCAGAGTGCTATCGGCGCGCTTATCGTCCCCATCTTCGATCAGGCTCTCAGACAGGCTGGCGATAGCGGCGAGCGTACTCCGACGCTCTTCGGTTTGCAACACCTGATTCCAGATTCAGGCTTCGCCGCATGGCGCACCATCGCGCTGCTGCTCCTCGTCTTCACGGTCGGCAAGGGCGTCGCCGAATATTTTTCGACCTACTTGATGGCGCGCGTCGGACAGGAATCGGTGCTGCGACTCAGAGAAGACATGTACACGCACCTGCACAGGCAATCGGCGGACTTCTTCGAGCGTCACCGTTCAAACTATCTCGTCTCGCGTCTGGTCGGCTCGGCTGCCGCGATTGAAACCGCCGTCTCGCATACGCTGCGAGACATGCTGCGCGAGGGCATTACGCTCATCTTCTTTCTCTCGGCCTCCTTTTATTATTCATGGCGACTGACGCTCGGCTCGCTCCTCATCGCGCCCGTCATCGGCTTTCTGACAGCGCGTTTCGGACGCGCGCTCCGCAATCTCTCGCGTGAATCTTTCGAGGGCGGGCAACGGCTCGTTGATACGGCGCAGGAGGCGCTTGCCAATCAGAACATTGTAAAAGCTTACCTCGCCGAAGAGCGCGAGCGCCGCCGCTTTCATAAAGTTGCGCTGGAAATTATGCGCGCCAATCTTCGCACCGCGAAGATTAACGGCGTCGCGCCGCCGACCATCGAATTAATCGGCGTCATTGCCGTCGCCGTCCTGCTCTTTTTCGCGCAACGCGAAATCACCGCCGGACACATGAACGCCGCGCTCTTTATCACTTTCCTTTTCTTCCTCTTTTCCAGCTACGACCCGATGCGCAAGCTCTCGCGCCTGCATAACGGTATGGAACAGGCGCTCGCCGCCGCGCATCACGTCTGGGAAGTGATGGACGAGCATTCGGAGATTAAGGAGAAGCCGCAGGCGTCGGAGCTCGCATCGTTGAGAGAAGCGATTGAGTTGCGCGATGTCTCCTTCGGCTATGCCAACGAAGAGCGGCGCGTCCTCAGTGATGTCAGCTTGCGGATTCCGGCGGGACAGATGGTCGCGCTGGTGGGCGAATCGGGCGGCGGCAAATCCACATTGACGAAGCTGATTCCGCGTTTTCACGACCCCATCTCCGGTGCGGTTCTCTGGGACGGCACAGACCTGCGGGATGCGCGCGTCGAATCCTTGCGGCGAAACATCGCCATCGTTACACAGGAGACCGTGCTTTTTAACGACACTGTCCGTTACAACATCTCGTATAGTCGCCCTGATGCCAGCGAGTTTGAGATTGAGCAGGCGGCGCGCGTCGCCTTCGCGCATGATTTCATCATGGAGTTGCCCGCCCGGTATGACACGATTGTTGGTGAGCGCGGTATCTTTCTTTCGGGAGGCCAGCGCCAGCGCCTCGCCATTGCGCGCGCCGTGCTCGCTGATACCTCCGTGCTCGTGCTCGACGAAGCGACCTCCGCGCTCGACGCTGAATCGGAAAGACTCGTGCAAAAGGCGCTCGCCAATCTCACGGCGGGGCGCACATCGGTCGTTATCGCGCATCGTCTCTCGACCGTCCGCCGCGCCGACTCAATCGTTGTCATGGAGCGTGGTCGCATCATCGAAATTGGAAAGCATTCTGAATTATTGGAGCGAAACGGCACGTACCGCCGTCTCTACGAACTGCAATTCGCCGACGAAGAGGAGGATGTGCTGGTCAATGGTCAGTAGAAAAAGGTAAACAGACATTCGTCTTTCAACGTTCACCATTTACTATTCACCATTTACTATTCACCAAGCTATGAAATCAATGACCGGGTTCGGTCGCGGCTCTGTAACGGGTGATGACTTCACCGTTGCGGTTGATCTCAAGACCGTCAACAATCGTTTCCTCGACGTTCATCTGCGCGTGGGCGCGGAGCTTTCCAGCGTCGAAGTGCTTCTTCGTCGTCGCATCAGCGAGCGCCTGTCACGCGGGCGCGTTGACGTAAACATTACCTTTGACCGCACGGCTGAGGTCTCTTACGAATTGAATCATAAGTTGCTCGCTGGCTTCATTCAGGCGATGCGCGCCATGCAGCAGGAGTTCGGACTCTCAGGCGAGCCGGACATCAACGTGCTGGCGCGGCTGCCGGGCGCGATGCAGGCGGCACGCGACGGCATCAGCGAAGAGATGATGAAGGGCGTCGAGAGCGCCGTCGAAGAAGCGCTCGACGAATTGGAAGCCATGCGCGAGCGTGAGGGCGCGGCGCTCGCGGCCGAGATGCACGGGAGACTGGACGAGATTGAGCGGCACGTCCCGCTGATTGAGGCGGTCGCGGGCGAACAGGTGATCGCCTATCGCGCGCGCGTACAGAAAAGAATCAGCGAACTGCTGGCGCGCGACGGACTCGAAGTTGTCGAACTCGATCAGGGAAGACTGTCGCAAGAGGTCGCATACCTCGCCGACCGGAGCGATATCACAGAAGAGATTACGCGCCTGCGAAGCCACATCGTGCAATTTCGTTCGAGCGTTGACGGTGAGGGCGAAACCGGTAAGCGTCTCGATTTTCTCTTGCAGGAATTGAATCGCGAAGCCAACACGGTGCTCTCGAAATCAACCGATCTGGTGATCAAGGAATCTGCGCTCGCCATCAAGGCGGCGGTCGAAAAGCTACGCGAACAGGTGCAGAATGTCGAGTGAAGCGGGCGACTCTCGACAGCCATCAGAGGCCGTCGGCGTGGATGGCTATCAGGGCACGCTCTTCATCATTAGTTCGCCTTCGGGCGGCGGCAAAGGCACACTCATCAAGTATGTGCTCGATACCGTGCAGGGCATCGGCTATTCTGTTTCGTGGACGACGCGCGCCGCTCGCCCGGGTGAAATCAACGGCGTCAATTATCATTTCGTTTCCATCGAAGATTTTGAAAAGATGCGCGAGCACGGCGGCTTTCTTGAATGGGCGTTCGTCCACGATAATTATTACGCCACGGTGCGCAACGTCGTCGAACGGGAGATGTCTGAAGGGCGCGACATCATTCTGGAGATTGATGTGCAGGGCGCGGCCTCCGTCCGCCGTCTGATACCGAGCGCGGTCGGCGTCTTTATCCTGCCGCCCTCTTTTGAGGTTTTGCGCGAGCGTCTATTTACGCGGCAGACGGAATCGGCCGAGTCAATCGCCCTGCGACTGCATAACGCGCGCGGTGAGGTCGAACATTATCCAGAGTTCGACTACGTTATCATTAACGACGACGCAGCCCGCGCCGCCGCGCAACTAGCCTCTATCGTCTATGCCGAGCGAGCGCGGCGCGAGCGTCAGGAATGGATAGCCCGTCGCGTGCTGGCATCCTTCCCTGAAAGCTGACGGAAGCACGCGCCGCTGACTTTGAAAATTTCCAGCAAATTAGTTTTAATGAATTGAGGAGACCGGCGCTCATGCCGGATTTATTGAGATATGACCAAAGCTGTCGAGACAAATAGCGGAGTTGAAACGGAAGAGTCTGTGGAGAAACAGCCGCCGCCGATTGATTCCAAATACCGGATGATTATCCTCGCGGCGCAGCGCAGCAAACAGATTCAGCGCGGCGCACGACCGCGCGTCGACATGGACTTGCAGAGACACAAACCGACGCGCGTCGCGCTCGAAGAGGTTATGCACGGCAAAGTCAATTTTTCAATCACTGATCAAGATTGAAGCGAGAAGGCTTGCGGCCTTCCTTCCGACAGACGACAGGCAGACCATGCCGGGCTGAATCGAATTTGCGTCCGGTATGGCGCGTCTTTCCATCTCTCATCTGTTTTGAAAAAACCTTAGACGGATTCCGACCAAATTTTGTAGGCGTCTTCAGCCTCGCGCGCGGCACTCTCTTTCGTAATCGCTAGATATGCAGCCATGCGTGCCGCCGCGTCCCAGCCGCCGCTCGCACGCAACAGACGCCAGTAGTCGAGGACGTAGTTAAGCAGAAAGCGCAGCCAGCCTTCCCGCTCATACTGCAAAACATGGACGGCTTCGTGCGCGATGAGCCAACCCGGCGCAGTCCGTCTTCCGCCAGCCTTACGCTCGACCCAATTCGGCGAGATAAACACATGTCGTCCGAAAGTTATCGCCCCAATCTTTAAAGCTCGCGTCGCACAACGCGCCAGCGCGCCGCCATGAACTTTTATCGGCGGTAGCCTGAGTTCCGGTTCTTTCAAATGTTCGCGCAAAAAGCCCTCGATGCGCGCATGTGATTCGTCCGCGAGTTTCATCCCTGCATTCACGTAAAAAAGTAACGGGCGACAAGTTTGAGCCTACCCGTCGCCCATCACAAATATCACTTCCCGTTTTCTTTGCGCCTCCACCGTCTTTGCGTAAAACTATTTTCACATCCGCTACGCTGCTCACATATTCTTATAACCCGGCCCGCCTCCGCCCTCCGGCGTCACCCAGTTGATAATCTGGTAGGGATCCATGATGTCGCACGTCTTACAGTGGACGCAGTTGGAAAAGTTGATTTGCAATTGCTTCCGTCCGCTCGCGCCGTCTTCGACCATCTCGTAGACGGCTGCCGGACAGAACCGCTGGCAGGGATTGCCGAACTCTTCCGCGCAACGCTCCGCACAAATGTTGGTATCCAAAACGTGCAGATGCGCGGGCTGGTCTTCGTCGTGCGCCACCGCCGCGTGATAGACATCCGTCACTTTATTGAAGGTCAGCTTATTGTCGAAGCGCAGTTTGCCGTAACGCTGCTCAAGCTCTCCGCCTCGATAACCGTAGTCCTTCAGTTTCTTCAGGGCGAGATGTCCCGGCTCCGCCGTCGTGCGGTCGAAGAGTCCCCAGGAGCGTCCGCCCGTGACGTACTGTAAGCCAGCGTTCGCCAGTCCGAGCCAGCGGCCATGCTTGAAGCCCGCGTGGAAATTTCTCACACGGCGCAGTTCGCCCATAATCCAACTCTCTTTCACCAGATCACGATAACGACGCAACTGCTCGCGCGAAAAGTCTCCGGCAAGCAGGGCTGCAAAAATCGCTTCGGCGGCGAGCATCCCACTCTTGATAGCCGTGTGGATGCCCTTCAAGCGTTGCGAATTGAGAAACCCCGCGCAGTCGCCGACCAGCAGCACGCCGTCCGCGTAAATCTGCGGCATCGCGTGCCAGCCGCCGGCCGCAATCGTCTTTGCGCCGTAGCGCAGAAGCTTTCCGCCTTCGAGCAGTTTGGCGAGCATCGGATGTTCTTTGAAGCGTTGAAATTCGGCGTGCGGGTCAAGCAGCGGGTCGCGGTAATCAAGCCCGGTCACATAACCGATGTTCAAAATCCGGTTCTGCATTCCGTAAATCCACCCGCCGCCGTAGGTCTGTGCGTCCGAAGGATAGCCGAGCGTGTGCGTCACGCGCCCCGCCGGATAACGATCATCTGGCAACTCCCAAAGCTCTTTAATGCCGAGACTGTAAATCTGCGGCTCGCGCCCATCGTTCAAATTGAGACGCTGCGACAACTGTTTGGTCAGCGACCCGCGCGGCCCTTCGCCGAGCACAGTAACTTTTGCAAGCAGGTCGATGCCCGGCTCGAAATTTGATTTCGGTTTCCCGTCCTTGTCAATTCCCTTGTCGCCCGTCCGCACGCCGACGACGTGATCCTCCGCATCGTAGAGTATCTCCGCGCCGGGAAATTCCGGGAAAATATTGATTCCGGCCTCTTCGCATTTTTCGCCGAGCCAAGCCGTCAGTTTGTTCAGAGAGACGATGTAGTAACCGTGATTATTAAGCGGCGGCGGCGCAATCGGAGACTTGATCGCGCGCTTCTTCGTCAAGTAATAAAAGAAATCTTCCTTGACGGGCGATTCGAGCGGCGCGCCCTGCTCGATAAAATCCGGCATCAATTCTTTGAGCGCCTTCGGGTCCATCACCGCGCCTGAGAGAATGTGCGCGCCGACCGTCGCGCCCTTCTCGATAACTCCAATCTCAATCTCGCCCAGCGGCTTGCCCTCACGCATACCCGCCGCAACCGCCTCATTGTGCTCTCTGACGAGCAGCGACAAGTGCAGCGCGCCGCTCAAATTTGCCGGGCCTGCCCCGACGAAAATAACATCCATTTCCAGACTTTCACGTTCCATTATTTCAAACTCCAGACACCAATAAATTTACTCAGAGTTCGTTTCAAAAACCTTCATCTACCGCTTTCTTTGCGTCTTGGCGTGAAACTTCTTTTTGCCTGAGAAGAAGAAAGTTTCGCGCCAAGACGCAAAGATGCAAAGACGGTTGACGCAGACAAAAATGAATCACCATTCAGTTTAGCCGCACCGCCGTAAAATAGCAAAACCCGCCAACGCGCCGACGTGAAGCCAGCATTTCCTTCAAATGAAGACCGCTGCCAGTGTCTTTTGCAACATCCGTCTTTAATAGTGACTCGACCTTGTTGTAAACTGTGGCTTCTGAATGTTCACATATATGCTGCTGCTTGTTCCCCACAAGAAACGTCGGTGGATTATCGCGTCCGGCATTTCCACGCTTCTGGTCATCGCAATTCTTCTCGCATGGCAGAGCCAATCCGCGTCGCTCCTGTCGGCTGGCAATCTCGCCCGCCATGGGCGCATGGCAAATATTCCGCTCAATATTCTCTGGGCGTGGGAACGCCCTGAAAAATTCGATTTCATCAATCCGCGCGAGACCGGCGTCGCCTATCTTGCGCGCACGATTTATCTCCGTGATGAGCGGGTCGTCGTGCGCCCGCGCCTTCAACCTCTCGATGTTCCGGCGGGCACGACGCTGATTGCCGTCGCACGTATCGAGTCTGATCGGCGTCAGGTGCCCGCGCTGACCGCGACACAGACAGCCGAGACCGCCATCGCCATCGCGGAATTGGGTCGCGCTCCCGGCGTCGCCGCGATTCAGATTGATTTCGACGCGACGATTTCCGAACGTGATTTTTATCGCGCATTGCTCACAGATTTACGCCAGAGACTTCCAACCCGGATGCCGCTCGTCATCACCGCGCTTGCTTCATGGTGCACGCACGACGATTGGCTGACCGGCCTGCCCATTGACGAAGCCGTGCCGATGCTTTTTCGCATGGGCGTTGACCGGCAACAAATCAATAGTTATCTGAAAGCGGGCGCAGAGTTTACTCCGCAAGTTTGCCGGACGAGTCTCGGAGTCTCGACTGACGAGACGGCATCCGCGCCGTCGTCCACATCATCACGCCTCTATATTTTTCATCCACGCTCTTGGACGAAGGAGGCCGCCCACGCAACTTTTGAAAGGTATCGGAATGAGACGCAAAGCCCCTGAAAGTTTATCCATCTTTCTTCTCTTGACGCTTCTTTTGCTCGCCTTCCCGCAGAAACTTCAGGCGTGCGGCCCGTTTTCGCTTGAGGCAATTTTCGTTTTCTCCAAGCACCCGGACGTGCCGCTCGACCGCTTCGCGCGCGGCGAGCTTGGCGTGCTGCAACCCTCCTACGCCCGCTCCTATCTCGTCGCCGCTTATCGTCATCTGAGCGGCTCTGGATTGAACCCGCAGGAGCAGAAGGCGCTGCTCGATTTGTGGAAAGAGCGACTCGACTATAGCTGGAATAACCCCACAGAGGATACCGTCGCAACGTGGACGGCAGCGCGCGGGCGCGTGATAACCGGCGGCGAAGCGCCAAAGATTGAAGTCTACAGGTCGCGCGAGAAACCGAACGAATACGAGGCGTATTTGAATTGTCAGGAAGATGCCTTTCGGACGGCGGCGGCAACGCTCGAAGAGAGAATCAAAAAATACGGCGCAGGCAGTCCGCTGTTGAAAGATTGGGTGGGGGCGCAGGATGAGGTCTTCGCCAACTGCTCAGAGGGACAGCACATCCCCGCCAAACCGGGAGCCGACGCGGACGCGCTGCTGCGTGCGGACAGGAATTATCAGATTGCCGCCGCCCTCTTTTATTCGTCGCAGTTCGACGACGCCCGCCACGCATTTGAAGAGATTGCCGCAGAGCAGTCTTCCCCTTGGCGACAGAAAGCCACGTATCTCATCGCGCGCACGCTCGTGCGTCAAGCGAGCTTCAGCGCCGAGCCGAAGAATGCGGAGGCGTTAACTCAAGCCGAAACGCAACTCAATAAAATTTTGAGCGATAAAAGTCTCGCTGAACTGCATCCGGCATCCGGCAGGCTTCTCAGCCTCGTTCGCTTGCGACTCCATCCCAACGAGAGGTTGCGCGAACTCGCGCACGAACTGCTCCGCAAAAATTCGCAGGACACTATCAAACAAAACCTCTGGGATTACACCATCCTGCTCGATAAATTCGAGGGCGAGGATGTGGACGAAGATACCGCGAAGAAATTCAAAGACCTCTCGTCCGGCATCAAGGAGGACGACTTAACCGACTGGGTGCTGACTTTTGAGGCCGACGAAAAAGACGCGCTCGACCATGCAGTGCAAAAATGGGAACAGACCTCCGCGCAGCCGTGGCTGGCGGCGGCTATCTCGAAAATCAGCGCCGATCATCCGAAGGCCGCGAATCTGCTGGCGGCAGGCGCAAAAGTCAAAGCGGATTCTCCTGCGTTCGCTGAAATCGTTTTCCATAGCGTGCGGCTGATGCTCGAAGCGGGCAGAGCGGACGACGCGCGAGCGCAGCTTGATGCCCTGCTGGGACAAAGACAGGCTTCCTTTCCTCCCTCGGCATCCAATCTGCTGCTTGGGCTGAGGATGAAACTGGCGCGCGACGCCAACGAGTTTTTCAAGTTCGCACAGCGCACTCCTTCGGCTCTCAGTTGGGATGACGATGGCCGCGAGATTCCCGCCAACTCGAAAGAGTTAGAGGCTGGCATGCGAGAATACGAGAACCGCGCGATGTTCGACACGGATGCCATTCGTATCATTAACGAAGCTCTGCCGCTCGCGGTGCTGAAAGACGCAGCCAGCAACAAGATTCTTCCGCCGCACTTGCGGCGCGATCTGGCGGTCGCGGCATGGGTTCGCACAGTTCTCTACAATGAGCGTGAAATGGGCAGGGAGATTGCGCCCGTGCTTGAGAGTCTCGCGCCCGAACTGAAGGGCTATCTTGACGACGAAGTTTCAGCGCCGACGCGAGCCGCGCGAAAATTCTCAGCCCTCTACGCCATTCTGAAGTTTCCGGGGATGCAACCGTTTGTTGACCGTGGCATCGCGCGGCAAACGCCGCTCAAAGAGATGGACAGCTATCGTAACAATTGGTGGTGCTCACTACAGTCGGAGACGCATCCGGAGTCCGAGAGCGAAGATGAGAAGACTGCTGGCGAAAATGGTTCGTCAAAAACAAAGCCCGTCGCTTCTCCTGTTGCAGATTTTTTGGATGAAGCGCAGAGAACGGCGGCAGCACGTGAACAGGCACAACTTGCTGCGCTCGGCACAGCGCCTAATTATTTCTGTCGGCTCGCCGTCGAATGGGCCAATCAAAGCCCGGATGATCCGCGCGTGCCCGAAGCGCTGCATCTCGCGGTGAAGTCCACTCGCTATGGTTGCGCAGACGACGAGACGGGGCCGCTCTCAAAAGCCGCCTTCCAGATTCTTCACAAGAAATATCCCAACAGCCCTTGGGCCAAAAAGACGCCCTACTGGTTCAGCAATAAATCTTAAATCCCGCGTCCGCCTGCTGTGCATCACGCGCCCTCCTATACTTC